>LNEN01000260.1 GCA_001464155.1 Cytophagales bacterium Ga0077538
AAGTTCAGGTCGCGGGCAAAAGTTTCATTTAAATAATGCAAGGCAATCAACGCAATGGTAATAGTGCCCATACCGACCACAAAGGCGCCCCAGGTAATTCCCATACCCGGACGTAACAAACCAAAAATAAATACCAAGGGAACAACAGTGCCGCGAATGAAATTGGGAACAGTGGTCGCTACTGTAGAACGCAGATTGGTACCAAACTGTTCTGCAGCAATGGTTACAAACAAGGCCCAATACCCTGTACCAACACCCAAGCCAAAGCAGACTGCGTAGAAAACAGTAGAAGAATCAGAGGGGTTGAATAAATAGGTCACGATAAAAATGAGTGTGATGATAATGTATAAAAACACCACTTTCTTCCGCGACTTTAACAGTTGACTGATCAACCCGCTACTCAGGTCTCCTACTGCCAGACCGATGTAGCTAAACATCACGGCATCACCAGCATTGATTTTTTCGGTTACCCCCAGCGCCATAGCAAACTCAGGTGAGAAGCTAATCAGAATGCCAATCACAAACCAAATTGGAAGACCAATAAAGATACACGACAGAAAACGCTGCAAGCGATCGCGGCTTGTAAAGAGCTGAAGAAAATTTCCACGCTGTACGTTTTCCGATTTTACTTTTTCGTACATACCCGATTCAAAAATACTCACGCGGGCCACCAGCAACATTAATCCTAAACCGCCTCCAATAAAATAGGCGGTTTGCCATTCAAAATTGCGAGCAATAATATTGGCCAGTACAGCACCCATCAAGCCTACCGTTGCCACAATGGTAGTGCCGTAGCCGCGCAATTCTTTCGGCAGAACTTCCGATACCAAGGTAATCCCCGCGCCCAGTTCTCCTGCCAAACCAATTCCGGCAATAAAGCGAAGCAAGGCGTATTGATCTACTGTAACCACAAATCCGTTTCCAATATTGGCCAGAGAATACAATAAGATTGAGCCGAACAAAACTGAAAGCCTTCCGCGTTTGTCACCCATAATTCCCCAGATAATTCCTCCTACTAACAAGCCAAACATTTGGGCTTGGATCAGAAATTCTCCGGTGCTCATTAATTCGGCATCGGGCACTCCCAGACTTTTCAAGCTGGTAATCCGCACAATGCTAAAAAGTAAGAGATCGTAGATATCTACAAAATAACCAAGGGCTGCTACCACAACGGGTACACTGTATAAGGATCGGTAATCGTGTTTCATCATATCTATTAAATGTCAGCCTGAGCTTGTCGAAGGCTATTCCGTTAATAAACAGGTTTCGACATGCCTGCCTTTGCCGAAACGGCTACGTGCAGGCAGGCTCAACCTGACATGGGTTGAACTCCCAAACAACAAAAATTACCATTCATAAAAAAGCCTTTATTCTCTTGAATTCAAATAGCTAACTCATAGGTTGGTACCAAATCGATTTCGATAAACCTAAACATCATGAAAAGAATAGTTCTGTTAGCCGTGCTCGCGTTGGCTGGTTTCGTTACGCATGCACAGAAAAAAGGAAGCGCACCTGCCAAAGCAGCGCTTTCTTACGATGAAAAATTATATGCCGGCATGGAATGGCGCAGCATAGGACCCTACCGCGGGGGCCGCTCAGCAGCCGTTACGGGAGTGCCTGGCAAACCCACACTCTTTTATATGGGCTCTGTTGGCGGAGGTGTTTGGCGCACCACGGATGGCGGTGGAACCTGGGAAAATATTTCTGATGGATTCTTCGGCAATTCCATTGGTGCTATTACCGTAAGTGAGTGGGATAATAACGTACTCTACGTGGGCGGTGGTGAAGTGACCGTGCGTGGTAACGTATCGTTTGGTGAAGGTGTCTATAAATCAGTTGATGCTGGTAAAACCTGGAGTCACATCGGGTTAAAAGACTCCAAGCATGTGGTGAAGATTCGCATCCATCCTAAGAATCCTGATCTCGTATATGCAGCCGTGTTGGGTGATCTGTTTAAATCATCCGAAGAACGTGGTGTTTACCGTAGTGAAGATGGTGGCAAAAACTGGAAGCGTGTGCTTTTCGCCAATACCGATGCTGGTGCGTGTGATCTTACTTTCGATCCAAACAATCCACGCATTTTGTATGCATCTACCTGGCGCGTTCGCAGAACACCCTACAGTTTAGAAAGTGGTGGAGAGGGCTCTGCCCTTTGGAAAAGTGTAGATGGTGGCGATACCTGGACTAATATTTCTAAAAGCGATGGCATGCCTAAAGGTACCTGGGGCATTTCGGGGGTTACCGTTTCACCTGTAAACTCGAATCGCGTGTTTGCCATTATTGAAAATGATAATGGTGGTGTCTACCGCTCGGATGATGCCGGTAAAACCTGGAAGAAGATGAACGAAGATCGTGCCCTGCGTCAGCGTGCCTGGTACTACTCACGCATTTTTGCTGACACGAAGGATGAAGACATGGTCTACGTAGTGAACGTATCCTATCACCGAAGCAAGGATGGCGGAAAAACATTCCAGGCTTTCAACGCTGCCCATGGCGATCATCACGATATGTGGATTGCTCCTGAAGACAATCAGCGCATGATTATGGCCGATGATGGTGGTGGAAGTATTTCCTACGATGGTGGTGAGAACTGGAGCACCTACCACAACCAACCCACCGCTCAATTTTATAGAGTAATTACTGACAACCATTTCCCCTACAGAATTTACGGAGCACAACAAGACAACTCTACAGTACGCATCTACCATCGCACCGATGGTTTTAGCATTGGCGAGCGCGATTGGGAAGAAACAGCAGGTGGAGAAAGTGGACACATTGCCGTTGACCCTACTGATTTAGATGTGGTGTATGGCGGAAGTTACGATGGTTATTTAACACGCTTGAACCACCGCACCAAAGAAGAGCGTAGCATCAATGCCTGGCCCGATAATCCGATGGGGCACGGAGCGGAAGGTGCGAAGTATCGCTTCCAGTGGAACTTCCCTATTTTCTTTTCTCCACACGATAACAAAAAATTATATGCAGCTTCAAACGTAGTTCACGTAACACGCAACGGTGGCGAGAGCTGGGAAATTATCAGTCCGGATTTAACCCGCAACGATGCCAGCAAAATGGGGCCGAGCGGTGGACCGATCACCAAAGACAATACCAGTGTTGAATACTACTGTACCATCTTTGCGGTGGGCGAATCGCCATACGAAAAAGATGTGATTGTAGCCGGTTCTGATGATGGCTTGTTGCACATCACCAAAGATGGTGGCAAGAACTGGGAGAAAATAACACCTGCCGGTATGCCCGAATGGATGATGTTAAACAGCGTTGAATTTGATCCACACACCAAAGGTGGATTGTATGTAGCCGGCACGCGTTATAAGTCTGGCGACTACGAGCCTTACTTGTATAAGTCTAAAGATTATGGAAAAACCTGGACAAAAATTACCGATGGCATCAAGGCTCCGCATTTCACACGTGTGGTGCGTGTAGATCCGAAACGTGCTGGCTTGTTGTATGCAGGAACTGAGTTTGGCATGTACGTATCCTTCGATGATGGTGCCAGCTGGAAACCTTTCCAATTGAACTTGCCTAAAGTTCCCATTACAGATTTAACCATCAAGAATGATAATTTAATTGCCGCTACACAAGGCAGAAGTTTCTGGATCATTGATGACCTTACTCCTTTACATCAGTTAAATGAAAGCGTAGCGAAAGCTGATTTCCATTTATACAAGCCGATGCCAAGCTACCGCATGAATGGTGGACAAGGCGGTTGGAGAGGTGAATCGAAAACAGAAGGCAAGAACCATCCCAATGGTGTACTCCTTCATTACTACGTAAAAGATACTGCCAAGCTTTCAGCCTCTTTGGAAATTATGGAATTGAATGGAACGCTGATCAAAAAATTTAGCACAAAGCCGGATAAGAAAGCGAAAGAAGAAGAGATGAAAGTGAAGCCAGGTTTCAATCGCCACAACTGGAACATGCGCTATGCAAATGCAGAAGGCTTTGATGGTTTGATTATGTGGGGTGGTGGGTTGAACGGACCGAAAGCCGTACCTGGTAAATACAAGGCCAAACTTACCATCAATGGTCAATCACAAGAAACCGAATTTGAAATTGTGAAAGATCCTCGTTCACAAGGAACAGTGGCTGATATCAAAGAACAATTTGATTTCTTGATTCAGGTACGCGACAAACTCAGCGAAACCAACCTGGCCGTGAAGCGCATTCGTTCGGCCCGTGAACAAATTAATCGTGTTACGGAACCTATGAAAGGCAAAGAGGACATGAAAGAGGTAACCACACTTGCCAAAACTATTTTGGATGATATGAAGAAAATTGAAGAAGCTTTGTATCAAACCAAAAACAGAAGCGGACAAGATCCTTTGAACTTCCCGATTCGCCTGAACAATAAATTAGCAGGCTTATCCGGTGAAGCCAGTGGTGGAGATTACAAACCCACGGAACAGGTAAAAGCTGTCTACAAAGAAATCAGCGGGAAAATTGATGAGCAGCTAGTAGCCCTTGATAAAATTATTAAAGAACAAGTACCCAAGTTGAATGACCTGGTGAAGCAGAAAAATGTGAGTGCGGTAGTGTTAAATGACTAAAGTTAAGGTTTAATTGGGGCCATCTCGAAAATCAAAATGTCATGCTGAACTTGTTTCAGCATCTTGCAAGAAGTGTTTTTAAAGCAGATTCCGAAACAAGTTCGGAATGACAAATTTTCTTAAATGATTTTTGAGATGGCTTCTAGTTATCAGTTAACGGTTCGCTGTTAACTGATAACTGGTAACCCATAACTATTTACCAATTACTGATAACAACCTCTCTGGTATAACGGCAATTTTCCGTTTCTCGTAATCAAAACAAACAATACCTGTCTTAGCTCTGGCCACTTCTTTACCTGTTTCCACATTCGTGACCAGGTAGAGCATATCAAAGCCATATTTGGATATGTCAGCTACAGCCAATTGAATGGTGAGTACATCGCCTAAAAAAGCTTCTGCTTTATAAATCACCAAGGCATCGGCAATAACCTGTCCCACACTTTCTTCAAAGCTCACTTCATCTTTAAATCCGCTAGCTCTATAGAATTCAATGCGCGCCTGTTGCATTAGTACCAGCATATTATCATTACCCACATGGGCACCATAGTTGAGATCGTTCACACGTACGGTGAGGTTCGTAGTATAGATAAAGTGTTCAGGAAGGTCGAGTTGAAGGCGTGCCATAATTCTTTTTTCAAAACTACACAGCTTTGCGCATATCCAATATCTTAATAACCGCTTAGAGAGGTTTAGCACACTCTTTTACAAGCTTTGGATTGTGTAGTGGATCGTACAGCTTGGAAATGTGTGCTTGTGATTTAATAGCCAGAATGATTTTCAAGTCAACTAATTTAGTTACTCGGTTCTTAGGCTATCAACAGGGTTTAGCAAGGCCGTCTTAATTGTTTGATAACTTATAGTCACACCAGCTATCACTACAACGAATAGTCCTGCTCCCATAAATGTTCCTATGCCAACTTCAGTACGATACGGATAGTTATCAAGCCAAATGCTACCCGCATAATAAGAGGTTGGCATCGCAATCAGGAGAGCTAATGAAATTAGGGATAAGTGGTTCTTATAAAGTGCAAAAACTATGTTTTGTACTGACGCTCCTAAAACTTTACGGATTCCGATTTCTTTAAATTTATTTTCTGCTGTGAGAATGGAAAGACCAAACAATCCAATACCCGCGATAAAGACTGAAAGAAATGCGCTTAAAAGAATTACTTTTTTCCACTTTGCTTCTGTTTCGTAGCTCATTAAGTTAATCTCGTCATAAAATTGGTAGGTGTAAGGCTGCAGTGGAAATAACTCCTTAAAAGTCTTCTCGATAAAAGGAAGTGAAACGGATTCCGAATTGGGTTGGATTCTCACCAACAGATTTTGATAGTATGGGTAATCTGAATTGAAAGCAAGCGAAAAGAGTTGAGGTTCAATCTTCTTCTTCAATGACTCATAGTTATAATCCCGTATTACGCCTATTACTTTTCTCACAGCTCCATCCATCATTTTAACTTCTTGTCCAATTGGTTCTGACCACCCTGCCTTTTTTGCAAATGTTTCATTAATGATTACCGAATTGGATGAGTCCGAAATATTTTGTGGTGAAAAGTCTCTTCCTTGAGCAAGTTGAATTTCAAACATGCCCAGGAAATTTTCATTCACTGCCTCATAGGTAAAGTGAAGTAAAGAATCATTATTAATTTTTCCGTTTTCCGCTCCATGATGTTGAGAAGATACAGAAATGATCGTTGGATTCTTGGACAATTCCTCATTGAAAAGTTTTGCTTCTCTATGAGATAAACCTCTCTTGACAACTTTTATTACATTATCCGGTTGATATCCCAAGTCCTTTGTAGTCAGGTAATCAAATTGCATATAAACGATTAGCGTAGCAATAATCATAAACGTTGCTAATGCAAATTGAAATACGATCAGCGTTTGCTGCAAATAGTTTTTACCTGCTAATTTAAATCTGGCATAAAGTGTTTGAACAGGATTATACCCAGATAAAACAATGGCAGGATAGAATCCCGCTAACAGTCCTGTTACAAAGAAAAGAGAAAGGTAGATGGCAATCAATCTGCTATCTATCAAGTAGGAAAGAGATAATTCTTTGTTTACCAAATTGTTGAACATCGGAAGTAAGAATTGACCCAGAACCATAGCCCCGAGGAAAGATAAAAGGCAGAGTAAAAACGATTCTCCTAAAAATTGCACAATCAATTGCTGTCGGCCACTCCCTACCACCTTTCTGATTCCAATCTCCTTTGCTCTCTTCGCTGACCTTGCAATGGTAAGATTAATAAAGTTGATGCAAGCAATGCTTAATATGAATACAGCAATTCCAGAAAGTATGTATGAATAAATTGAATTGCTTGCATTCGTTAACCCTGCCTCTGCCTTAAAATCCTGACTTAAGTGTATTTCAGGCAATGGTTGCAGTTCGTGATGAAAAGATTGGGTAAAACCATAGGCACGAACTTGTTCCATGACTTCCTTCGCTTCACTTTCAAATACCTTTTGCATTTTAGATGAAACTGCCTTGATATTACTACCCTTGTTTAGCTTAACAAATGTTGAGAAAGAAACATCTACCCAACTGAAGTCATCCTGCACTTCTTTCAGTGGTATAATTGCCTGAAACTGGATAGACGAGTTTTGTGGGCATCGATTTGCCACACCGGTAACTGTGTATGGAACAAGAACTCCATCATTTTCAAATAGTATTTCTTTATTGAGGGGGTCATCATTTCCAAAAAATCGGATGGCCATATCTTCAGATACCACAATACTATTAACATCTTGAAGCGCTGTCTCTGGATTACCTTTAAGTAAGGGGAAAGTAAAAAACGAAAAAAAATTACTGTCGGCTTCTAGTATTTTTTGACTGTTTATCTCATCGACCAACTTAATATTCCTGTAGCTATTTTTTAATCGTACGAATGACTCTACTTCAGGGAGATTATCCTTAAATCGTGGACCATGAAGAATACTGGTAAGGCCCATTTTTTCAGAGGAGCTTCCGTCAGGATTTTGAACATCTATTGCTAGTAGGTAAGTTGAACTTAAATCTTTGTGAAATTTATCAAAGCTAAATTCATCCTTAGTATATAATATCATTAGCATAGCACACGCAAGGCTCAAGCTTAGTCCTGCTACGTTAATAAATGAATAAATCTTGTTCTTAGACAAATACCGGAGGGCAATCTTCAAATAGCTTACAAGCATTAGATTAAAATTAGATACGATTAAAAATAGTTAAATTAAGTGACAGAATTAACTGTTCTATGCCGTCATTCTATCCAAACACACTGAGTTACTGTGAGGAGTGTCTGTTAGAAGCGTGTCTCGCGTTCAAAGCCTTATTTATCCAAACCACATGGCAAGCAACATTCACATCCGCGAAATAGTCAAATATTATTTTGTTAGCGATTCCGTAACTTCACAACCTGCTACATGACTTCCCTTGAACAATATATTCACCAAAGCATAGCCCTCTCACCCGAGAATCTAAAGGCCATTGCTGGATACTTTAAACCAAGCGAATTAAAGAAGGGTGATTTCTTCGCCCGCTCTGGCCGCTATTGCGAAAAGTTAAGTTTTATTCAGAGCGGGTACATGCGTGTATTCTTTGAAGCGAATGATCGGGAAGTTACACAGTGGATATCGCCACCTGGTTATTTCATGACAGATCTATCCAGTTACATCTACCGCCAACCCGGGCGCTGGAATATTCAGGCACTCACCGATTGCACGATGTTAGATTTAAGTCGCGATGCCTACGACACCTTATGTAAAGAAGTGCCTGTGTGGAAAGACCTCGACCGACTCTTTATTGTAAAATGTTTTGGCATGCTGGAGGAACGTGTATTCAGTCATTTATATATGAGTACCGAAGAACGCTTCAATCTCTTAATGAAAACGCAACCCGAACTCTTTAACATAGTCCCACTACAATACCTGGCTTCCATGCTGGGCATGACGCCCGAAACGCTGAGTAGACTCAGAAAAAAATCCTCTTCCCTTACTTCTTGATTTTTATCAAGAGGACGAGCGATTAATTCGCCCACCTTTGACTCATCAATAACACAACCCGTATGAGTCGTATAAAAAAAGAAATCCGCACCGAGTTAGTCATGAAAGCCAGTCCAGCCATTGTTTGGTCCGTGCTGACTGATTTTGAAAAATATCCTTCCTGGAATCCCTTCATTAAATGGATCAAAGGCGAAGCTATAGAAGGATCAATAATTACTGCACGTATCGAACCTCCCAATGCTTCAGGCATGACGTTCAAACCATTAGTACTCAAGGTAAATCCTCAAAAAGAATTTCGTTGGTTAGGCCATCTGTTTATCCCGGGCCTTTTCGATGGGGAGCACATCTTCGAACTTTACGAAAACTCCGATGGCAGCACCACTTTTGTACAGCGAGAAGAATTTAAAGGATGGCTGGTCGGTATGTTCACAAAAATGCTCGACACCAATACCCTGCAGGGCTTTGAAGCGATGAATAGAAAGTTGAAAGAAAGAGCGGAAGCGTTGGCAGCCTTGTAAATCACGTTGGCAGTTGGCTTTCTGGCAAAACTTGAAGAAAGGAATTTAACATGACAATAGAAGAACCTTGCCGGTTACAAGCAAGATACTCTGCTCTTGTAAAATACATTGGCCTGGCCATGACTTTTTGGTATATTCAAAAACATCAAAACCTTTTTCCAACATGAAAAGTCATTACCCACTATTGCTTGTGATACTCCTCTGCCTTGTGCTGCAGGCGGAAGCACAACCCACCTCTACTACTTACGATTCGAAATACTTCGACAACCTGAAATGGCGCAACATTGGTCCTCAACGGGGTGGGCGATCGTTAGGCGCTGCAGGTAGTCCGGGCAGACCGAATGAATATTATTTCGGTGCTACTGGTGGGGGACTTTGGAAAACGACTGATGGTGGACAAGAATGGTCCTCTGTTACCGATGGACAAATATCAAGCTCTTCCATTGGTGCTGTGGCGGTGGCTGAAACCAATCCGGATATTATTTATATAGGAGGTGGGGAAACACAATTGCGTGGCAGCATTACACAGGGTGATGGTGTGTACAAATCAATAAACGGTGGTAAAACGTGGCGCCATCTCGGATTAAAAGAAACACAAGCTATCTCCCGCATCCGCGTTCATCCTACTAACCCCGATATTGTATACGTGGCGGCACTTGGTCATCCTTATGGCGATAATGAAGAGCGTGGTGTTTTTAAATCCATCGATGGAGGCAACACCTGGAAAAAAGTTTTATATGTGAGCCCGAAAGCTGGTGCTGCCGACTTAATCATTGATCGTACCAATCCTAAAATTCTCTATGCCTCTACCTGGCAAGTATATCGCAAAACATGGAAGATGTGGGGCGGTGGGCCGGATTGTAAATTATGGAAATCAGAAAATGGTGGAGAGACGTGGAGCGAACTAACCAAAAATCCCGGTATGCCCACAGGCACCTTAGGGAAAATAGGCATTACTGTTTCACCCGTAGACAATAAAAGACTCTGGGCCATAATCGAAGCGAACGAGGGCGGTGTGTATCGCAGCGATGATGCCGGTGCTACCTGGAAAAAAACTAACGAAGACCGCAAACTTCGCCAACGTGCTTTTTATTACTCACGCATTTATGCCGATCCTTTCGATCGTGAAACAGTATATTGCCTCAATGTGGATTTTTGGAAGTCTACAGACGGAGGATTAACCTTTGACCAGGAAATTAAGGGTAAGCATGGCGACTATCACGATCTGTGGATCGACCCCAATAATCCCATGCGAATGATCGTGTCAGATGATGGCGGTGGTGCCGTGTCCGTAAATGGCGGAAAGAGTTGGACCGAGCAGGATTATTGTACTACACAATTATATCATGTTACTACTACCAATCATGTACCCTACCATGTTGCCGGTGCTCAACAAGATAACTCAACGCTTGCCATCCCCAGCGAGGGGTGGGGGCATATGAATGAGTTGGGAGAGTGGGGTTACGATGTGGGTGGTGGCGAGAGTGGTTACATTACGTCACATCCGGATAATCCAAATATTTTTTATGCTGGTAGTCAGGGGGCCTTGCTCACCCGTAAGGATGTAACAACGGGACAGGTACGCGATATTCAAGTATACCCCCGTTTCTTTTCGGGTGAACCCGCCAGTTCCCTACCCGAACGCTGGCAGTGGACATATCCAATTGTATTCTCACCCAAAGATGCCAGCCTACTGTTTACCTGTTCGCAACATGTATGGCGCACTACTAATGATGGACAGAGTTGGGAGAAGATCAGTCCTGACCTAACCTATGCCGATCCCGAAACCCTTGGGCTCACCGGTGGTGAGATCACTAAAGACATGAATGGTCCTGAAATTTATGCAACCGTGTTTGCACTTGCTCCCTCCAATCATGATGTCAATACAATCTGGGCCGGTTCAGATGATGGCAAGATTCACATCACCCGTGATGGTGGAAAAAAATGGTTGGACATTACTCCAAAAGAGTTACCAAAACATTCTGTTGTAGCCATCATCGATGAATCAAAGCATGCTCCGGGCACTGCGTATGTGGCTGCCTTCCGCTACCAAGTAGATGACAGACAACCCTATGTTTTCCGTACACGCGATTTTGGAAAAACCTGGACAAAAATTGTTACTGGTATTAAAGACGGACATTTTTCCAGATCGGTGCGAGAGGATCATGTGCGACCCGGATTGTTGTTTTTAGGAACCGAACATGGCGCGTATGTATCCTTCAATGCAGGCGATCACTGGCAGCCTCTGCAATTGAATTTACCAGATACTCCTATCCGCGATTTAGTGATCAAAGACAATGACGTAGTGCTCGGCACGCACGGCCGCGGCTTCTGGATTCTAGATGACATTCAGCCCTTGCGACAACTCACTCCCGAGTTGATGAACCAGGAGGTGATTCTCTTTCAACCGAGTGATGCCATTCGTGGTGTATATGATGCTTCTTTCCAATACTATTTAAAAACCAAAATGGATTCGGTTGTAATAGAAATTCTTGATGCAACGGGCGGTCTGGTGCAACGCTTTGTCGGGAAAGGATCTGAAGTGAAAACTGATGCCGGTGACTGGTGGGGACGTGGGCAATCCAAACCTGCGGCAGCACAAGGACTCAACACCTTTGTATGGACCTTGCGCTACACTGGTGCTACTATTTTTGATGGGATGATCATCTGGGGGGCGCGTCCGCAAAACGGACCGAAAGCGCCTATCGGAAAATACCAGGTAAGGCTCACTGCCGGAGCGTATACACAGACCTATGCCTTCCAGATAAAAATGAATCCAAATTTGAAAGGAGTAACCGAAGCTGATTTGAAAGAGACTTTCGACCTGGCTATCAAAATCCGTGATCGCGAAAGTCAGGCAAATGAAGCCGTTATTAAAATTCGAAAAATACGTGTGCAGGTAGAAGAGGCTTTGAAAACAAACAGTGATCCTGTAGTAGCACAGGCAGCAAAAGATTTTATGTCGAAGATTACTTTAGTGGAAAAGGACTTGTATCAGACCAAAAACAGAAGTGGGCAAGATCCCCTCAACTTCCCGATTAAATTAGGCAACCGTATCTCTGCTGTACGCAGAAGTCTGGAAACAGGCGATGCGAAACCCACAGCCGGTGTGTACACCGTATTTGCAGAATTATCAAAAGAGTTGGATGGCCATCTCTCCAAATTAGATGCGATGCTAACAACAGAGCTTCCTCCGTTGAAACAAAAATTGAATATGACCAACTAAAAGAACGAGACAGCCGATACCGATACGTCATTAGTTCTATTAAAAATTATCCTGAGTTGTAAACTCAGGATAATTTTTTTATCCAGTAACTGTAAGCTTACTGAAATCTTGCTCTAGTATTCGTTACCTTAAAATTTCCAACGTTGTAGAGCCTTCGTTAAGGCTTCATCGATCATGGCAATGTATTCTCGCTGCTTACTTACCACCACTTCCTTCTCTCCTTCTGCAGTAACGATTTGCACTCCGTATTTTTCCTTTTCAATCAGAAGAAAAATAAGTCCCGCTAAAAACAGCATGGTTCCGAAAATCAGCGATAGCAGTCTGGCCGTTAGTATATAATTACCCACTTCCATATAAGGTATCAAATTGGCTGGAGCCAGATTAAATACACCTAAGGATAAAAAAGCGAGACCCATAGAAACAAGTACCAGCACAGGTATTCGTCTCGGTGCTATCACTCTGAAATCGTGTCGAATAATTCCTTCCAGGTGATACAAATTATTGTTCACCTTAAAGGTAGAATCGGTAACGGTGACCTTGTGACCATCCGTATACAATAATTTTTCTGTAGTCATAGTATTTCGTTTTACCTCTTAAACGATTTTGAAGCAGCTGCAGATGACTCTTATGCTCTTTGGGGCTTTAAACGGTCAATTTTTAATGTTCAAGTGCTGATATACGCGAAATTGATTTAACACAATGAAGCTGTGCTCTATCAGATTAACAGAATCAAGAAATCAATGTTCTCTTCACAATCGCAAGAATCGGGTTTTAACACCCTGCAGGCCTCTTGATCTTTACTACATGCAAACACATGCCGAAGCATCCATCCATACCAGAGTAGAAAATTGTACTTGGTCGATCGTTACCGAACATCTGCACAACCATGGCTACGCCATTCTTCCCCGCCTATTAACGACAGAAGAATGTGACTTACTGAAATCCCTGTACAACGATTCTACACACTACCGAAAAACCATTGTGATGGAACGGTATCGTTTTGGCTTGGGGGAGTATAAATATTTCAACTATCCACTTCCTTCAATTCTGCAAACCCTGCGTGAAACAATCTATCCCAAACTCGCCCCGGTTGCCAATACCTGGATGAAGGCATTGAATATTGACACGACTTTTCCGAAGACACACGCAGAACTTCTGGCGCAGTGCCATGCGAACGAACAAACAAAAGCAACTGTACTCATTTTGACATATGGGAAAGGTGGATTCAATACGCTTCATCAGGATTTATATGGAGACGTGTATTTCCCGCTTCAATGTGTGCTCTTCTTAACGGAACCAAATGAGGAGTATACTGGAGGTGAATTTGTACTCACACAACAAACGCCTCGCACACAATCCAAAGCCATTGTACTACAACCTAAGAAGGGTGACGTGCTGGTATTCACTACCAACTTCAGACCGATAAAAGGAAGCAAGGGATATTACCGCGCAGCCATGAAACACGGAGTCAGCGAAATTCATAGTGGAGAGCGCTGTACACTGGGAATTATTTTTCACGATGCTACCAGTTAGTGATGGTCGCACATAGTGATTTGGAAGATGCGTTCCTGCGAAAGTTAATTCGCCAACAGCAACTTGTGTTAGGAGGCATTCGGAGATTAAAAATTTATGGAAGCCTTGCCTGCACCTCTGGTAAACGAATGAAAAAAGAGAACCGTGTTTTCTTTGCTTCGGAACAATAGGCTTTGCACTTGGGCTATCGACCTTGTGGTCATTGTAAGAAAGAAGCCTACAAAAAATATCGACAGCTTCATTCACCTTTAGTTTAATGGTCCCGCTCTGAAGGTAAATCCAAGAAGATCCGGAGATTTTGGTGAATGACTGATGCAGTCATTAATAAAATTTATGTCCTCATTATCAGTCATTTATGTGATGAAATAAAGAAATATCACTAATTTACTAAACACTGTTCATAAAATTTTCGTTGTTTTGCTACCGATATGGGAGTAGCCGAAAGAAAAGAACGTCATAAGGAAGATCTGAAAAAGGACATCCTCACAGCCGCGAAGCAACTGTTTACAGAAAAGGGCTTCGAGGCAACTTCTATTCGCGCCATTGCCGAAAAAATTGAATACTCCCCTGCTACCATTTACCTCTATTATAAAGACAAGAATGAAATCGTACATGCTCTGCATCAGGATGGTTTCAATTTGTTGATGCAGCACTTTAGCAAAATCGATTTTTCACAATCCGCTTTTGCGCGTCTTATTGCCTTGGGTAGAGCCTACATGCAATTCGCCTTTGAGCATCCGGATGTTTACACGCTTATCTTCTCCATGAAGGAGCCGATGCAACATGTTACCGACTGCGAAAAGGAATGGCATGAAGGCGATCGCGCTTTTTCTTTGCTCTACAAAACAGTAGAAGAATGTAAACAAGAAGGCTATTTCAAGGATATGGAATCGGTTGGAATGTCTTTCATGATCTGGAGCGCCATGCACGGTCTATGCACGCTACGCACCAGCGGACATTTGGAACACATGGCACTTTCTTGCGCTGAAGTAACCTCTCTTAAGATGGATGTGAATACTTTGTTGGATCACAACTTTGAAACCTTTATCAAGCTCTTAGAAAAACTCAAAAACTAAAATTTTTTACCCCCTCACTTAACACTGTTCAGTATGAGAACACTATTAATAAAACTAAGAATCCCCACGCTAGCAGTCTTGCTGTTGGCGCTTAGCCCCAACGTTAAAGCCCAAAGCAGTCTTGATGCCTATATCGACATTGGATTACAGAACAATCTTGTACTCCAACAGAAAAACGTAAGCCTTGAAAAGGCCTTGTATTCCTTAAAAATTGCCAAGGGTATGTTTATGCCTTCACTGGCACTCATTGGTAACTACACTACCGGAGACGGTGGCCGCAGTATCTCTCTTCCTGTTGGGGATCTGTTGAACCCTGTGTACTCAACACTCAACCAACTCACCGATAGCGAGGCCTTTCCACAAATAGAAAATGTAGAGCAGAATTTCTTCCCGCAGAATTTCTATGATGTACGCACGCGTTTGTCCATGCCCATTTTCAATACAGACCTGGTCTACAACAAGAAAATACAGTCGCAGCAAATTCAATTGCAAGAATTTGAAGTAATCATTTACAAGCGTGAACTCATTCGCAATATCAAAGTTGCCTACTTCAATTATTTGGGAGCACGCAAGGGCAGTGCCATTTACGAAAGTGCGTTGGTCAGGGCGCAGGAAAGCAAGCGCGTGAATGAATCACTCTTAGCCAACGGCAGGGGACTTCCAGCGTATGTCTTGCGTGCACAAAGCGAAATGGAAACATTGTCGGCACAAAAAAATGAAGCCGATCAGTTGGTGCGCAATGCTCAATTGTATTTGAATTTTTTATTGAACAGAGAGGCAACTTTACCAATAGAAGAAAGCTACGATGCTACGCTCAACAATGCTGTTCAACTATTAGCTCAACCAGCATCTGGAGCATTACGCGAAGAGCTCTTGCAAGTAGAGTCGGGTATTGAAATCAATTCCAACATCGTAAAAATGAAACAATCTTTTTGGATGCCCAAAGTAAACGGCTTTGTGGATGTTGGTGCACAAGCAGAGAATTTACAATATAATAGCAGTGCCAATTACTATTTACTCGGCCTGCAGGTAGATGTGCCTTTGTTTGCAGGTTTTACCAATCGATATAAAACTTCGCAGGCCAAATTGGATCTTAAGAATGCAGAACTCAACCGAGGCCTGGTAGGACAGCAAGTGAACATGAGCAGCTCCATGGCACAAAACTCCCTGCGTACAGCCTATCAAAATTACTTATCTGCTACTAAGCAACTAGAGGCCGCTCAAAGCTATCAACACTTAATTGAACGCGGATACAAAGAAGGCGTCAACACTTTTATTGAATCGCTGGACGCTCGTAATCAACTTACCACCGCGCAACTGTTAGTAACCACCAACCAATACAAAGTACTGATTGCCGAAGCAAACCTCGAAAGAGAGATGGCAACGTATGCTCTAAAATAATAAGCTAAGAGCAATGAGCTGCTAGCTACTGGCTCGCACCCAAGGAATTAAAAGTAAAAAATAAAAATCCACCACCATGAAATCAACCCCACTCATTCTTCTCTTTTCAGCCGCCTGGTTCGTACAAGCCTGTACCAGCAGCGAAGGCAACGATAAAGCTCTTGTAAAAAAATCGGAAGAGATTCCGGTAAAGATAATTGCCTTAACTAAGCAAGAGGTAAGTTCTGTCATTGAGACTTCAGGGCTTTTTACCACAGACGATGAAACGATGTTAAGTTTCAAAACAGGTGGTGTGATTGATCGCATTTATGTAAAAGAAGGCGATGCCATCAAAAAAGGACAAGTATTGGCTTCTTTAAATCTGACAGAAATTGAAGCGCAAGTTGCGCAGGCAAAATTGGCTTTCGAAAAAGCTCAACGTGATTACAAACGAGTGGAAAATTTATACAAAGACAGTGTGGCCACCTTAGAGCAATTTCAAAATGCGAAAACAGGATTTGACGTAGCGCAAAAACAATTAGAGGCTGCCAACTTCAATAGGTCCTTCTCCGAGATACGCGCCATCAACTCCGGTTATGTGTTACGCAAATTGGCCAACGAGGGACAGGTAGTTGGGCCGGGTTCTGTGGTCTTACAAACCAATGGTGCCTCCACCAGCAATTGGAAACTGCGCGTGGGCGTTAGTGATCGCGAATGGGCTTCTGTCGCCTTGGGTGATAAAGCAACCATAACAACAGATGCTTTAGGTGATAAAAAATTAGTAGCACTCGTTACGCGCAAGTCAGAAGGAACAGATGGTGCGAGTGGCGCCTTTACCTTAGAGTTAACCCTGCAAGAATCCAGTCCATCTCTAGCCAGTGGTTTATTTGGTAAAGCTTCTATTCAGACCAATCGTACTCAACATGTTTGGAGCATTCCCTACGATGCCTTGTTGGATGGTGATGCGCAATCTGGGTATGTGTTTACAACTAACGATTCGAAGACAGCCATCAAAACCAAGGTGAACATCGGCAGCATCACACGTCAGCATGTGTTGGTGACAGGCGGACTAGAAAATGCTACGTCCCTTATTGTATCCGGTAATGCATACCTGACAGACGGTTCTAAAATTTCTGTACTTAACTAAATCATCTTATCCCGCCTCTTATAAACCCTTCTCTCCAAGGAGGGGTACGGGGGAAGGTCTAACATATTGAATATGAAAATATCAGACTACGCAGTAAAGAACTACCAATTCACCTTGGTGATCTTTCTCATGATTATCGCATTAGGGGCTACCACCATTCTCACCATGCCTCGTTCTGAAGACCCGGAACTACATGCACCCCAATATCCCATTGTTGCTATCTACCCCGGTACCAGTCCGCAAGACATGGAGGAATTAGTCGTTGAACCTCTGGAACGAAAAATATCAGAGCTGGAAGGGATCAAACGCATCAAAACAAACATCTCTGATGGCGTGGCTGTTCTTTTTATTGAATACAAGTACGAAAGTGATGTAGATGACAAGTACTCAGAATTAGTACGTGAAGTAAATGCGCTGCGCAGTGAGCTGCCACAGAACATTGCCAGCATAGAAGTCCGCAGGGTGTTGCCTTCGGATGTAAACATCATGCAAATCGCCTTAGTTTCTGAAAATGCATCGCGCGATAAATTGAAAGAAGCGGCCGAAGATTTACAAGATAAGTTGGAGCAAATCAAAGAATTAAAGAATATCAAAATTCATGGCCTGCCCGATCGCATCGTTCGGATTGATTTGAAATTAGAAAAAATGGCGCAATTGCGCATTCCGTTGGAAGCAGTGGTTGGCAACATCCAAAGTGAAATTGCCAACATACCAGGGGGAAGTGTGGATGCCGGAACGAAGTCCTTCAACATTAAAACAAGCGGTAACTATGCAAATGTTGAAGAGATCGCTAATACCATTGTGTATTCTGCTAACAACAACAATATTTTTCTGCGCGACATCGCAGCCGTGTATGCTTCGTATGAAGAGGAAACTCACCTCACGCGCTTAAATGGCTATCGCAGTGTGTTTGTGACTGCTGCCCAAAAACCGGGTGAAAATATTTCCAAGACACAAGAGCGCTATCTAACCGTCATCGAGTCCTTTAAGAAAAACCTACCTGCGAACATTGATTTAGTACATCACTTTGATCAGGCGAACAATGTGAACAAACGATTAAAAGGTTTGGGTATTGATTTCATCATTGCCATACTCCTGGTGGCGATTACCTTGTTGCCACTTGGTCAGCGTGCAGCCATCATTGTGATGATTTCCATTCCGCTTTCGCTTGCGATTGGTATCGTACTCATGAATGCACTCGGCTACAACTTAAATCAACTGAGTATTGTAGGACTGGTGGTGGCGCTTGGTTTACTAGTCGATGACAGTATCGTAGTAGTCGAAAATATTGAGCGCTGGATGGCCAATGGTTACTCGCGTTTAGAAGCAACACTAAAAGCAACACAACAAATCGGATTAGCTGTAATCGGTTGTACGGCCACCTTGATCATTGCCTTTCTCCCTTTAGTATTCTTACCTGAAGCAGCCGGTGAATTTATTCGCAGTCTGCCCATGGGTGTAATCTTAAGTGTACTCGCTTCCATGGTAGTGTCGCTGACCATCATTCCTTTTCTATCAAGTCGCATCTTGAAAGAACAACACGGACATCCGAATGGAAACATCTTCATGCGTGGGTTAAAGAAGATTATTTCTGGTAGTTATTCTGTTCTATTAGATAAGGCCTTGGCAAAACCCTGGTGGACCATTGCTGTGGCCGTTGTTATCTTCATTGGTTCACTACAACTATTCCCTGTGATTGGTTTCAGTTTATTCCCAGCTTCTGAAAAGCCACAGTTTTTAGTAGAGATCACTACTCCTTTGCAATCCAATCTTAGTTATACCGATAGTGTAACGCGAAAGATTGAAAAGGAATTGGCGGAACATGAAGAGATCCAATTTTTTGCTACCAATGTTGGCAAAGGCAATCCGCGCATTTACTACAATGTAATTCCAGAAAATGAGCGCACCGATTACACACAAATTTTTGTACAGTTAGAAGGAAATACTTCTAATACCAGAAAGCTGGCCCTCATTGAAGAGTTGAGAAAGAAGTGGACACCCTACCCCGGTGCCAAAGTAGAAGTGAAAAATTTCGAACAAGGTCCTCCGATCAATGCACCAGTAGAAGTACGCTTATTTGGTGACAACCTGGATTCACTCAGAACGCTTGCCAGCCGGGTAGAGAGTATGTTACAAAATACCGAAGGCACCATTTACATCACCAATCCTGTGATGCACTTGAAGTCTGATATTAAAGTAGATATTAATAAAGAGAAGGCTCAAATGTTAGGCATCCCTACAGTTACAATCGATCGCACGGTTCGTTTGGCTGTGGCTGGTTTACAGGTTGGAAAATATTCAGATGAAAAGGGAAATGATGTAGGCATTGTACTTGGAAAAGGGAATGAAGGACAGGCTACGTTGCGATCGCTTGAGAACATTTATGTTAACAATCAACAAGGAAGAGCCATACCGCTAAATCAAGTAGCTTCGCTACGATTAGAAGCCTCTCCGCTTAACATCAATCACTTTGATAAAATACGCATGGTATCCATTACTGCCTTTGTCGATAAAGGATACTTAGTCGACAATGTGCTGAAGGAAGTGATGGATAAAATGGACACAATGAACTTACCCGATGGATATTCCTATGGTATGGGAGGTGAAATTGAAAGCCGCCAAGAATCCTTTGGAGGATTTGAAAGTGTGATTATCGTAACCATCTTTCTGTTTATTGCGGTACTGATTTTAGAATTTGGAACCTTCAAAAGTACCCTTATTGTACTCTCAGTTATTCCCCTGGGAATTGTCGGGGCGGTGATTGCCTTATTGGTGACTGGCAATTCACTTTCGTTTGTTGCCATCATCGGTCTGATTGCACTGGCTGGTATCGAAGTGAAGAACACAATTCTTCTAGTGGACTTTACAAATCAATTACGTGAGCAAGGCAAGTCATTGGAAGAAGCGATACGCGAAGCAGGAGAAGTACGCTTCTTGCCTATCATCTTAACATCAATGACAGCCATCGGTGGTTTAACACCGATTGCTCTTTCTTCTAATCCACTTATTTCTCCATTAGCCATAGTGCTCATTGGTGGATTGATCAGCTCTACACTTTTATCCAGAGTTGTGACACCCGTTGTGTATAAATTGATCCCACCTCGTGTGGAAGTAAAAACACCTGCTTAACGCTGCAGAACCAACCTGAAAGCACTTTTTCATCAAGTGTTTTCAGGTAAAGGTTTTGTTATAGATGAAGATCAATTGATCTTATTGTCCATTCATCGAAGCATAGTGTCATTGGTCCGTGCTCTCCCAATTCCAGCAAATTCTCTTCGTTGTATAGTCAAACAAACCCAAATTGACTATGAAAGGATTCGCAAGATTAAGCATTAGCCTGATGGTAGTATTCACCATTTTTGGCTGTCAGACAAAAGAAAACAAAATGCTTCGTGCTTCCGTAGATTCTCTCAAAACAGAACTAAGCACCAGCATGGAAGTAGCACAAACACTCAGTGAAGTGGGCTCACTCATGGATTCTATTGATCAGAATAGAAATCTGCTAAATGTGAATATGGTGGAAGGAACCTCCTACACCAATTACAAAGAGCGGATGTGGGAGCTGAATGAATATGTGAAACAAACCGTCCGGAAGATCGCCTCGTTAGAGGAAGTGGTTCGCAAGTCTAAATCGAATAATTCATACTACGCCTCTACTATTAAAAAATTAAAGGCAGATCTTGAATCACAAACCCTTCGGATGACAGCACTGCAACAAGAAGTAGAAAGCGTACGCAGTCAGAATACCGAGCTTACCGAATCAGTGCGATTAAAGAATGAAGCATTGGTGGCGCGCGATGAAATGATTCAACTTAATCAACAAAGTATTGCTTCGCTAGAGCAACGTTTGCAAGAGATTTCAATACAAGCTTCTACAGATCAGGCTGATGCCTTATTCAAGCAAGCGCAAGCTCTTGAGATTGCCGCACAGCGAACCAAATTTGCTCCTAAGAAAAAGAAAGCAACCTCTCGGGAAGCATTGGAGAATTATAGCGCTAGAAAAATCCATTTAAGAAAGTTTTGGAGAGGGGGAGGTGAATAGGTGTACCATTTTGAGAGGGTGGTGCACCTTTCTTTTTTCTATCGAATGAAATTTTTATTAGAAATAGTTACCCTAAACAAGGAGAATTATGATTTTTTGATTGTGAAAAAGATTGATCAAAACCGCAAAAGCAGCCATTCCAATAAAATATCTCTCACCTATTGTGCGTAGTATCGTCTCCCACCCTTCTTTTTGACAGATTCTTCACTTAAAGATCTGTGTACCATTCTCACTAAAATTGATTTGTAAATACAAGAAAAATCGAATTACTTGTATGGACCAAGTCTATGGTTCGCATCCTACTTTTTACTAGCCTGATTCTCTCTTCCTTCAGCTCTTTTTCTCAGCCGGAGCAGGATAGTTTGCGTATCCATACACAGTTCCGCGATTTACATAGCGTCCCTTGCTTTAGAGCAGATAAGACCCACCAGCGATTATCTCAATGGTTTTGCGAACTATATTATTTCCTATAGCAATTGGGTAAAGGCTAACTACAAGCTCAGTGCAGAGTTTGGGTTCCGTTCGCTCCGCTACATGGAAAAAACAAATTTTTTCTATGAGAAATCACTCGTTCTCCTGGAACTCAGCCGCACCTTTGTGGATCTCAAAAATTTAAAGGAAGGAAAAAAATACCTTGACCTTACCTTGACCATCGCCAAAGAACATCCCGAAGACGATCGAATCATGGCCAATTATTACCGTGAATTATCGTTCTACTTTTTGGAAATCAATGAGACAGACTCTGCCTTGGCTGCCGCACAAAAAGGAATACATATCTATGAAAATAGAGGAGACAAATTAAATGCGAGTGTTCTCTACAGTCGTCAGATACGCGCTTACCTCCTTCAACAAAAATTTGAGAAGGCAGCCATTCTGTGCAGAAAAACACTTGTGTTAGATAGTCTTGTTAAAAATAAAAGAGGACAAGGAATCAGTTTTCTCCAAATGGCAACCATCTTGGGTGAATTAAATAAGGTTGACAGCGCTATACTGCTTGTTAAAAAAGCAATTACGATCAACAAAGAAATTGGGAATTGGCAAGCCTTGCATCGCTCGTATAAAAAGCTGAGTGAATTATATGTAGCTAAAAACAAACCTTTGTTAGCCATCGAACAACTACTCCTGGCCGATGTGTTTAAAGACAGTCTGTACAACGTTCGCTCTTCCGGTCAAATTGAAGAAATGAAAATTTTGTATGAGACAGAGAAAAAAGATAATACGATTGCCCTACTTGAAAAAGATAAAGCGCTTCAAGAACAACAAACTCGCAATCAACGTCTCTTTGTTGGATTTTTAATAGCTCTTATTATTTTATTGGGTATTCTACTTTTTGTTGTGTTTCGTTCTCAGCGAGTTCAAAAAAAGACTAATAAGGAATTAGAGGAGAAAAATAAATCCATTGAGCAGCAACGGGAAGAGATGCAATTACAGGCAGAAAAGCTACAAGAATTAAATCAGCTCAAGTCAAAACTTTTCTCCGTCATCGGTCATGATTTACGAGGCCCCATCAATAGCTTACAAGCACTACTGGATCTCTTCACTAAAAATTTACTAACGCAAGAAGAATTTATACAACACTCCGATAAATTAAAGGCTAGTGTAAACATTATACAGCGTACGTTGGAGAATTTACTAAACTGGTCGCTCAGTCAAATGGAAGGTATTCGCACAAGGCCTTCGGTAATGGACATTAAAAATTCTGCGGACGAGGCCGCCCGACTGCTTACCGATATTGCTTCTCGTAAAAACATTCATGTGGAGAATACTATAGAAAGCGCTTTGTTGGTGTATGCAGATCCGGATCAAGTGCAACTCATTCTACGAAATCTGATTCACAACGGCATTAAATTTTCGAAAGCCAACAGCACGGTCACCATTTCAGCCGTTACTAAAGATCGGGAATGCTCTATTTCCATTCTTGATCAGGGTATCGGCATGACTCAGGAAGAACTGGAGCGCCTTCAGATTCAGAAAGAACATTTCACTAAGATTGGAACCCTCCAAGAAAAAGGTACTGGACTCGGGATTCTATTATGCCGGGAGTTTGTAACTCGCAATGAAGGAACACTTACTATTCAAAGTGAAGCAGGAAAAGGAACGATCATTTCCCTTACACTTCCACTTGCTTAAGCTTTAAAATCGATCTTGCGATGAGATCCATCACAAAAAGGTTTGTTGCTTGATGCCCCACAACGGCAGAAGGCAGTTACGTTATTCTTCTTCGTCAAAACACCGGCAGCATCTTTCACGACTACATTTCCATAAACCATCAAGGGGCCATTGACCACTGGTTCCATAATAGTTTCCGCTGATACACTTACTTGATCCTTTTCTGCCTCCTTGTTTAGGTAGTAACTTAACGCACCACTTGGGCATTTCTTTACCTGTGCAATTATTTTTTCGGTAGCGGATTTTTCCGGAGTAATCCAAGGACGCTTCTGTGGATCGAACACTTCACCTAAACCTTTAAAACATATTGCAGAGTGAACACATTCTGTTGGCTTCCATACGATGGTCACCTCTCCGTTGGTATATTTTTTTGTGATGTCCTTCATAGAAGTTAATAGTTATTGGCTATCTGTTAACTGACAACAGATAGCTGGGTACTAATCTGAATGGGGTTAGTGAGTACTTTGTGCACTGGACACAATTTAGCGATTTGTAACATGCGCTGATGTTGGGCCTCGTCTAAGTTGCCCATAATTTTTATATCCGTTTCGAAAGCCGTTCCCCCTTCCACCTCTTTAGAGACAACCGATACCTGGATTTCCTTTACATCAAATTTTTTGCGGTTTGCATACATGCGCAAGGTAATGGCTGTGCAAGAGGCTAAGGACATGCGTAGAAAATCACCGGGGCGCGGCCCCAAATCCTTTCCGCCTACATCCATTGGTTCATCAGCAACAAGCATGTGTGTGCGAGCTACCAATTCTGTTTTGTAGGTATCTGTTCCGATCGTTGCGACAGCAATTTTTTCTTCCATACTAAAAGGTTCCGTTTATGGTAAACTCTTGTTGTAGGTAACGCTCGCGTGGCGCCAGCTCGCGCTTCTTCAATTCTTCAGGAAGTTGATTCACATCCCCCGGATACCCCACTGCCATAAACACACCTAACTCATATTCATCAGGGATATTCAACTTGACTCTTGCCTGCTGATGATCGTACCCCGCCATTTGTCTTACCTGCAAGCCTAAATCTACTGCCTGGAGAGCTAATAAAGAATTAGCTGCACCTAAATCATATAAGGCGTAAGCATTTGGAGTATTGAAACGTGAGAAATTTTTTCGGGCAATGCTGAAGATCAAAACCGGAGCCTCTCTTACCCAGGCCTTGTTGCCATCGTTCAATACTTCAAAAAAAGTATTCCACAGTGCGGGCTGCTCCTTCGTAGCATATAAATAAATCCAGGGTTGTTCATTGATGCTAGACGGTGCCCAACGGGTAGCTTCAAAAAGTGACTTCAACTTCTCTAGCTCTACAGACCGATCTGCGAAAGCACGAATACTTCTTCTGTTCCTAATGAGATTAGAAATCTCAAATTCTACTACCGCTGACTTTTGCTTCGATACCATTCTTACCTTAATTTCTCTTTAAACACACAACTCCACAAAGAGTTTACTCCTTACCCCTGCGCATGAAAATTCTACTTCTTGGAAATTTCATTGTTCATTGAAAACATTACTCTTCAATCAACACTCCCATCTTACCCATTTGGTAGTCACGCATCGCCTCCAGTATCTCTGTTTGGGTGTTCATCACAAAAGGACCGTGCGATACTACCGGTTCATCCAAAGGCGCTCCGCTCAAAAGAAGCATGCGCGTGTCTTCTACTGCTTCGAAGGCAATGCCTTCTCCATCATTCTTAAAATAAACAGCGTGCAATCCTTCCGCCAATCCATAGCCTTCCAATCGAATGCTACCATCCAGTAAGTACAAGAGCACCTGGTGATTCTCAGGCAAATGGTAAGACATTTTACCGCCCTGCTTTGAATAGACAGTAGCCGCATTCACAGGACTTAAGGTTGGAATTTTACCTCTAACCTTTTCGACTTCACCGGCAAAAACACTTGTTGTCACCAATCCATCTGCAGAGACAAGAGAGGGAACTTCCGATGCTTGAATGGGAAAGTAAGAAGGTTGATCCATTTTATTCTTCGCAGGATTGTTAATCCATAACTGAATGATTTCTTGTCGTCCCCCTAGTTCATGGATATCGTGTGGAGGACGCTCGCTGTGAATAAGACCCCTACCGGCATTCATCCACTGTGCGCCTCCAGCATATACAACACTATCATAGCCACGGCTGTCGCGGTGGTGAACTCCTCCCTGGAAGATAAAAGTAACCGGAGAAAATCCTCTGTGCGGATGCGGCCCCACACCAGCGTGACCGGGTTCTAGGTGAGTGGGCACTTTAACGCTGGCATGATGCAAGAGAAGAAAAGGATCTACTTGTTGTACCTGCTGTGTTGGTAAAGGTTGCCGTATGGGCAAGCCACCCATATCGACCTCATGCGCATATAATAAATGAGAGACCGATCTTGATTTCATTTTGTTCGTTATTGGTTATTCGTTACGAGTTATTTGTAGTCGCCAGTAACAAATAACCCATAACTGTTAACAATTAATTCATAGGAACTTCCATCAGCAATACTTCCGCATCGCTATCCGCTGCGATTGTAAGCTTCTCTACATCCCACACACCCAAGCCATCGCGCTTATTCAGTTTTTGTCCATTGATCGTGACATCACCTTCAATAACAAAAGCATACACACCATTGGAATTTTTATTGATGGAATACTCTGTTGTTAAACCTTTTGCCAATTTACCAAGCGAAAACCAGGCATCCTGATTAATCCACAAGGCTCCCTCCTTTTTATCGGGGGCCACCACGGTTTGAAATTTATTGATTCGATCTTCAGCACTGAATAATTTCTGATCGTAGCGAGGTTGTATGTTTCTTTCTTTGGGGAAGACCCATACTTGCAAAAAATTAACGTCTTCCGTCTTCGATGCATTCTTCTCGCTGTGAGCGATGCCCGAACCTGCACTCATAATTTGTACCTCACCGGATTTAATGATCCCATGACCTCCTGTGTTATCGCCATGTTCCAAGGCACCCCGCAAGGGAATGGAAATGATTTCCATGTTATCGTGCGGATGCTGACCAAAGCCTGCACCGCCTGTCACTACGTCATCATTCAAAACACGGAGAGCACCAAAGTTTACACGGGCAGGATCGTAATATCCTGCAAAACTGAAGGTGTGATAAGAATTGAGCCAACCGTGATTGGCGTGGCCACGTGTGTTGGCCTTATGCAAGACACTTTTCATAGTAGTAATTTTTTTGTCTGATGCTTTTTTCTGAGCGCTAGCCTCTAAACCCTCCAAACTGAGTATGGTTCCTAAAACAAGCCAAAAAAGAGGTTTTTTCTGCATAGCTACTGATTTAACGGAGTTTTGATATTTAAAGTTGCAACAATTATTGTATATACAAATATCAACTAAAATTCCAATTTTGCTAGCAGATACCCATGACTCCTGTTCTTCCCCCTTTTACCACGAATAGCGATCATCTCTTATGAGATTATAAGGGCCTACTCATCGCCAGTCAAACCATTGATCCTCAAAGGAAGCCTGTGAAGATTTTGCAAATCATTTATGCCTAAAATCCTCCTAATGAAGTAAACAAGGCAGAACTTTAAACTTGCCGATAGGTTATAGTAGCATGAGGGGCGCAACAATCTTATTTCTGGCATTCAGCCTATCGGCATTCGCTCAGGAAGCCTTAGTAAGTGGTCGCGTTCAAGATGCATCGGGCGAAACGCTTCCCTTGGCTCACTTGATTATCAACTCCACCAACAAAATAGTTATAACATCCACCGAAGGTGTTTTCACCTTTTCACATCCAGTGGGCCCTATTTCAATTGAAGTGCGTTATACGGGATATCAATCCTCAAGAACTTCTTTTGTGCTGAGCCAAGACACCGTTGTTCATTTCACACTTGCACTCGCTAACAAGCAACTAAAAGAAGTGGTGATTACAGGAGCCCCCGTACTTCAATCCGATCAGTTACAGGCCACGCGATCCAGCACACTTACCCTCACAGAAAAGGAAATTAATTCGATACCGGTACTTGGCGGTGAAGCCGACCTGATAAAAACGATTCAATTACTCCCCGGTGTTTCGAAAGGTATTGAAGGAACCACTGATTTATTTGTACGGGGTGGAGCAGCCGATCAAAATTTGGTGCTGTTGGACGGTGCGCCCATTTACAACACGGGGCATCTTTTTGGTTTCTTGTCGGTATTCAATCCCGATATTCTGGAAGGTGTTGAATCCATCAACGGTGCTTTTCCCGCTCAGTATGGTGGAAGGCTCTCCTCCATACTCAATGTAAACACGAAGTCACGCTTTGCTGAACACACAAAAGTAAATGGCAACGTAGGCTTATTGGCATCCCGACTCATGGTACGTCAGCCACTCATTAAAAATAAACTCGAGATCTGGGCAGCGGGGCGTAGAACATATGTAGACCAGGTAGTCCGACTGACAGGTGAAACACTGCCTTATTATTTCTATGACTTTAATACCAAACTCATTTATCAACCTAGCACTCGCGACCGGCTTGAAGTAACTCACTACTCGGGTACCGACATTCTAAATTTTGTTCGGACAGGGCGCGATACTGCTAGTAATTTTCGATTCACCAGTGATTTTAAAATTGCCAACAGTAGCCAGACGTTTCGGTGGGAACGTACTGTACGAAAAGATCTCCAGTCTTCCCTTCGCTTATACCGAACACAGTTTCGATACTATATCGAAAATCAATTTGAAGAAAGTCGTCTGTTCACAAATTCAAACATTACCGATTATGGTGCTACCTGGATGGTGCGCAAGAAATCAACTGACCTACTTTCCTGGACAGCCGGTATGGATTTGGTTCACCACATCGTAAGTCCCAACATAATAAGTACTTCTGGTGAAATCTCACAACTGGTGGAGAGTAGCGCCACTACTGCGCAACAGAGTACCGAAGCAAGTGCATACCTACAAGCTGATGGAAATCTTTCGAGTCGTTGGAATTGGAGCGCAGGGTTGAGGCTCTCCTCTGCCATCGTACAAAATTCGTTCTATGTAAATCCTGAGCCCAGAGTAGCCTTACGATACAAACTAAGTAACGAGAGCGCCTTGAAGTTTAGTTATTCGCGCATGGCACAGTATCTGCATCGTGTGTCCAGCGCTGCGGTCGCCTTTCCCACCGATATTTGGTATCCGGTTACTGACAACGTAGCGCCTCAAACAGCCGATCAAGTTACACTTGCCTTCAACCAGCACTTACCGCGCAAACAGTTGTTCATCAGTGTGGAGACGTATTATAAAAATATGGATAAGCTTATCGGCTATCGCGAAGGAACAAATCTGTTCTTAAACACCGATTTTGAAAATCAACTGATACAAGGCAAGGGGCGTGCCTATGGCTTAGAGGTTTTAATGAAAAAAGAATCTGGAAAACTAACCGGATGGATTAGTTACACACTCTCTAAAAGTCTTCGTCAGTATGACGAAATCAATAACGGTGAATGGTTTCTTGCCCGTTACGATCGCAGGCATAACGGAGCCATTGTTGCCAATTATCAACTCACACCTCGCTGGTCGGTATCAGGGGTATTTGAATTTATCTCCGGTTCGCGCTTCACTCCCATTATCGGGCAATACATTGTGCCGAGCCCCAGTTTAGGTGGTGTACAGCTCATCCCGGTTTACGCACCACTCAATTCTGTGAAATTAGCAGATGCTCATCGCCTAGACGTAGGAGTAAAATATCAAAGTGTAAACACAAAACGATATAGAAGTGAATGGTTTGCGGGTGTGTACAACACGTACAATCGTGCTACTCCACTCGGCATTAGTATCCAAGCTAATCCGGATGGTTCCTACCAATACCAACAACCCGGACTCTTTGGTCTACTGCCTTTTGTGAGCTATGGATTTAAATTTTAGAAAGTCATGAAGTGTAATTTTTACCTCTTCCTTGGCATAACAAGTGTATTGTTTAGCGGCTGCTTACCCGAACCTTTGCCCGTTTCAAACATTCCCACACTTGAACCTAAAATAGTGGTGTCCTCACAGTTCCTGCCTGAGGTGGGTTTAGTCATTTTCGTTTCAAAAAGTATTGGCGCCTTAGATGCTGGTGAAGAGAGTGATTCAGAAGAGTTGATTAGTCAAATTGCGATTGATGATGCCCTCGTTACCATTACCAATGGCAATGAAGTGGATACGCTTCAAAACCTGGGCAGTGGTTTGTATGGCGGATTGAAAACCGACTGGCAATCGAATACGAACTATCAGCTTACGGTGATCTCTCCAGAACTTGGCAGTGTGCGTGCTACCACACAAGTACCGGCCTTTGTTCCTTTTGAACAAGTGACAGCTCGTATTCTAGATAACGGTTATGATTCATTGGCGGAGATAACGTATCAGTTACTAGATCCTGCAGGTGTTAACTTCTACATGATCAATGTGCAGCGATTCAGTACGCAACAGGATGTGGGCAGTTTACTCAATCCTCGTATTTTTACCAAGCTACTCGAAGACACCGATTTTGAAGCTCAACTGCGCAGCGAAACATTCAATGTGCTCTTCCAGGAATTTTCCAAAGGCGATTCCATTGCTGTATCCATGGCGAACATTAGTCCAGCGTATTATCAATTTTTAAAATTGCGAAGTGAAAGCCGCTTTAGCTTTGTGGAGTTTGCTGGTGAACCGATCAACTATCCCAGCAATGTAGAAGGTGGTTACGGATTTTTCAATCTCCACACACCCGATGTGCGCTTATTCTCACTGGAATAAGTTGCTACCAGGGAATCTCTTTACGATCTCTGAAAAATTTCCCGGTAGGTATCGTCTCAGCTGTCGCCAACCACACGGCCGTATCGGCACCTTGCTCCACTTTGCGTGGAGCTGACTTCCCTCCCATGTCGGTTTGTACCCAACCCGGACAATAGGCATTTACAGTAATGGACTTGCCTTCTAATTCATACGCCAGATGGCGGGTGATCGCATTGAGTAAGGATTTTGATATACAATAAGCAGGAGACCAGCCCCCAACAGGATCCGTCATACTTCCGCCACCACTGCTAGCCATCAGAATTCTTCCGCCTCGTACCAAGAGCGGCAGCATATAGCGTACAAGTTTCAGTTGTGCCTGTGCATTGGTATTAATCGTTTGCTCAATTATAACCCAATCACTTTGTAGTAAAGATTGATCCTGCTTTTGAAGAATCGCAGCATTATTGATCAGCACATCGATTCTGCCAAATTGTTCTTTTACATAGACCACTGCTTTTCGAATACTTTCTTCAACGTCCAGATCCAATAAAACAAAATGAACGTTTAGCTTTTCCTGATTCAGTTTATCCATTGCTTCCTTTCCTCGGAGTTCATGGCGAGCAGATAGAATAACAGTATGGCCTTGCTTGATTAACTGCCGGACCATCTCAAAGCCAATACCTTTGTTCGCACCAGTAACAAGTATCACTTTCTTTTCCTCTTTCATGATCTTCTCAATTCATCACACCAATTTTTGCATACTTGTTTCGGTATTCGATGGGTGTGAGTCCTGTTACCTTTTTAAAGATAGAACGGAAGGCCTTGGTATCGCTATAGCCGACATCGTACATCACTTCGTTGATATTCTTCCGGCTCGATTCAAAACTTCGCTTGGCGGCTTCAATCTTAATTCGTTGAATGTATTCAAGTACCGAATTATTCGTGGCTTGTTTAAATCTCCGCTCAAAAGTTCTTCGACCTGTGTTAAACCGATCCGCCAACTCATCCACATTCAACTTATCCGAAATGTTATGCTCTATGTATTCTTGTGCTTCCCGAATCATTTCATTCCCATGATCTTTTTGTCCTTTAAACACCAGGATGGCGGTCTCCCGATCGGTGTACTTCTCAACTAAGTAAAGCAACAATGTCCAGTACGAATTCGCACCACCACTGGAATAGATTCCATTCTCTTCTGTGAGAATACTGCCATCGACCAATTCCACATCGGGAAACATAGCTCTGAAATCAGATGCCGCATTCCAATGGGTAGAACATTTTTTGCCTTTCAATAAGCCAGTTGATGCTAAGAGAAAAGCGCCAATACAAAGAGAAGCTACTTCCGCTCCTTGTTCATGCTGGTTCACAATCCAGGGCAGCAAATTTCTATTCACCTCCACGGCTTTTCGTACATCACCACTAATGGCAGGAACAAATATTAAATCAGTTTTTTTAACTTCATGCAAGAGCTGGTCAGTATGCACGGAAAATAAACTCCCGTTCAGTTTTACTTCCTTCTTCTCTCCTACCAATTGTACGCGAAAGAGAGGAGCCTTTCCAGCACTTTCTAAAAACTGATTGACCGCATTGAACATATAGTGCGGATCCGCTACAGCTTCTATGACGGCTGTTTCCGGAACCAGAATGGAGACATTTTTCATGGACTAAAGATAAAAATTGATTGTCGTAATTCACCCTTTAACTGTCGCAAGTACACAGCCATTTGATTAACGGCTGGCTTTACCTTTGAACTACCAAATCACTAAAAAATGGAAAACAAGAAACCCCAAATCACCGTAAGCGCCACCATTAACGCACCCATTGAAAAAGTTTGGATGTGCTGGAACGGCCCCGAGCACATTACAAAATGGAATCAGGCTTCTCCTGATTGGCATACACCTAAAGCAAGCAATGATCTTCGTGTGGGAGGTAAGTTTACCTCTACCATGGCTGCTAAAGATGGCAGCATGAGTTTTGATTTTGGAGGTGTCTACGATCAGGTAGTTCCGCACCAATTGATAGCATACACCTTAGATGATCACCGTAAAGTTACGATTCAGTTCCATTCAAATAAGAATGAAACAACTGTAATAGAAACCTTTGAAGCGGAAGGAACCAACTCACTGGAGTTGCAGCAATCCGGATGGCAAGCCATTATGGATAGCTTTAAGCAATACGTAGAAAAATAAAATGTCTATTCGGTTGACGTTAAATTATAGACTACTGTCACACCGAGGCACGAGGTGTCTTTTAAAAATGTAAACACCTCTATTAAAAGATGCCTCATTCTTCGGCATGACAGTTATTTATCAAATTTCGAACTTCAGGTGGATACCCAGGGAAAAATAAATACCACACTAACAAAATAAAACTTATGGCACGTGTAAGCACCTACCTTAATTTCTCAAGAAACACAGAAGAAGCCTTCAATTTTTATAAATCCATTTTTGGTGGAGAGTTTGCGGGAAATGGAATTTCTCGCTTTGGAGATATTCCACCAACAGACGGAATGCCTCCCTTGGCAGAGGCTGATAAGAACCTGGTCATGCACATTGAGTTACCTATTTTAGGTGGACACTCGTTGATGGGAACGGACGCTCCCGAATCCATCGGTTTTACCATTGAACCTGGCAACAATGTATTCATTAACCTGGAACCTGATACGCGTCAGGAAACGAAGCGACTATTCGATGCACTCTCTGCAGGAGGCAAAGTCACCATGGATCTTCAAGATATGTTTTGGGGAGACTACTTTGGAAGTTGCACTGATAAGTATGGCGTCCAATGGATGTTCAATTGTTCTGCTAAATAACCAACTCAAAAATTATGAGCTCCTCTCTTTATCCCTGCCTTTGGTTCGACAATCATGCATCCGAGGCTGCTACCTTTTACACCAGCTTGTTTAAAGATGCAACCATCACCGATAGCAATCCCATTGTTACGATGTTTCGCATCGGAGACAAAAAGTTTATGTGCCTGAACGGTGGCCCCAAATTCTCCATCACTCCCTCCATTTCACTTTTTGTGTATTGCAAAACTGTTGAGGAGATAAATACATTATGGAATAAACTCATTCAGGGTGGTTCTGTTATGATGGACATTAATCAATACCCCTGGAGCGAACGGTACGGTTGGCTGAAAGACAAGTTTGGGTTAACCTGGCAAATCAGCCTAGTCAATCCAGGAGAATTGGAAAGCATTCGGCCTAGTATGCTCTTCACAGGTTCAGTTTTTGGAAAGGCAGAAGAAGCCATGCGTTTTTACACCCAGACTTTTAAAAACTCTTCCATCACACGACTGTCGCATTACTCAACCGGAGATGCGAATGCGGGAAAAGTACTCTATGCAGAATTTCAACT
>LNEN01000261.1 GCA_001464155.1 Cytophagales bacterium Ga0077538
CTACTTTACTTATGCTACCATCCATAGTGGCTGGACAAAAGAATATTGGGATCTCTTTTATGAGAACAAGGAAGGCCTGCGGTTTTTCTTTTCGCCTCCCACCTCCCCCGCACATACACGAATGTTTATCGTGACAGAAGGTTCTACCCACAGAATAGTCTTTCTAACCGAAGAGGCGGAAGAATCCTTTTTCAACGATTAAAGAATTAAGGGCAACTGCCAATACCGAAATAGGGTCATATAATTATAAAAAGAAGTAATCACCTCCTGGTAGATAGAAGCCACCTCCGAAGTCAAAGAACGGACCTTTGGGTTTACAGAAGACACGTCCGGAGTGAAAGAAGGCACCGGGCAATTACAGAAGCTACCTCGGGAGTGAAAGAAAGGACCTCCACCTTTACAGAAGCAACCTCCGGAGTCAAAGAAGACACCGGGCAGTTACAGAAGCTACCTCCGGAGTAAAAGAACGTACCTTCACCTTTACAGAAGCCACCTCCGAACTCAAAGAAGACTCTGGGATGAGTTCACAGAATGAACCTTCCTAAGATTGCGTGGCATGTAGCAAAGCCAGGCCTATCTCTGCTGCTATCCGGCACACTCGGCTCGCAATGACGGCAACTCTTCACAGAGTGTCAGGGTTCATCACCATTCTGAATGTAATAAACTTCAGGTCTCTTTCTGGCTTTCTTCGAACCAGTAATTAGTCGCCAAAAAATGTTGATTGGGCGAATCACTTTGAAAACACCTTTTGCTCCATTGAAAAAATGCATGCAAACGTGCCAATCGCTTTTGGGTTACACTCAGAAGAAAAAATATAGTTTCTAAAATAGTTGATAAAATTACAACGGAGGGTATGCTAGCCCGTACACATACATACATTTAAACAAATAATGTATGTCACACATCAAAAACGTGCAATCCTTGGAGAAGCTCTTAGGCATCTGCACCGGGTTTGGAGAATCCTATCAACCCGGAAAACAAAAGCTCCAGGTAGAAGCCATGGCGGCCTTAGTCAGCCAGGCACAACAATGTTTACGCGAAGTAGCCGCTGCAAAAGCTGCGTATAACTCCGCTACCAACAGCCGCGAATTTGTCTTCGACAGCTTGGGGCCTTTGCGACCGCGTTTAATTGGCGCGTTAATCGCCAGTGGAGTACCTCAGGCAACCGTAGACGATGCCCGTGTTTTTGTACGTAAGTTCAATGGGTACAAGGGAACTGGCAGAGATCCCTTACCTTCTGAAGCAACTTCCAGGGGGCGAAGAGCACGTGGACTGGATTACGTCTCGCTAGCAGGACACTTCGAAGAGCTGTTGATGGCACTGTCGGATGCAGAGGGTTACGATCCAGGGCAGGAGGATTTACTATTGAGTGCACTGGAAGAAAACCTCACAGCGATACGTATTAGCAACAGTCGGGTAGCCGAAGCGATGCACCTTTTGTATTTGGCGCGCAATAAACGCGATGATTTGCTTTACCGTCAACCGGACAGCGTCTATCAGGTAATTCGCATGGCAAAAGAGTTTGTAAAATCTGTATACGGGCTCAACAGCACTGAGTACCGCGCAGTAAAAGGACTAACGTTTGACAAAAGGTAACGCGCATGCAACCATTGTATGAGTAGAAACCCCTGTGGCCAGCGCTGCGGGGGTTTTGTTTTTATTGGACGTTGTCAGTTATCAATTAACGGATAACCAGTAACGGTTAACTACACCAACAAAATTCCTATTTTTGAAACATGTCCCGTTTCCTAGTCTTGCTCATGTTGGTGCTATTCACTGCTTGTCAGCAGCCAACACATTACGATGTCATCATCCGGAACGGCATGATCTACGATGGCTCGACACCATCGCCTTTATAGGCGATCTCTCTTCTGCACAAGCTACCAACGATATTGATGCCACCGGTCTGGCGGTAGCCCCCGGATTTATCAACATGCTGAGCTGGGCAGATAGGAGTTTGTTGATGGAGGGGCTTTCCATGTCCGACATCAAGCAAGGAGTAACACTCGAAATTTTTGGAGAAGGTTGGTCGCCTGGACCTGTGAAGCGTGAACCGATGCCAACTGGAGAGAAAAGACCCGATAGCCTATGGACTACCCTCGATGGCTACCTGCGTTACCTGACACAAAAAGGAGTAAGTCCTAATGTCGCTTCTTTCGTAGGTCATACTACGGTTCGCAATTATGTGATGGGCTACGATAATCGCGTGGCCACACCGCAAGAGCTAGATCAAATGAAACAACTCGTTCGCGAAGCGATGGAAGAAGGTGCTTTCGGTCTTGGTACTTCTTTAATCTATGCCCCCGCCAATTACGCTCCTACCGAAGAGTTGATTGCATTGGCAAAAGTAGCAGCCGAATACAAAGGCATGTACATTACGCACTTGCGCAGCGAGAGCGATTTTATTCTACAGGCCTTAAACGAAACGTTTCGAATTGCAAAGGAAGCAAACATTCCTGCCGAGATTTATCACTTAAAAATCAACCACGAGCGAAACTGGAATAAGATTGATACTGTCTTATTCAAAATTGATAGCGCACAAAAAGCGGGATTGACCATTACTGCCAACATGTATCCCTATGCTGCGAGTAACACTTCCTTGCTAGCGCGACTGCCCACGTGGGTACAAGAAGGGGGCGCCAGAGAAATGCGCAAGAAATTGCGCACACCTACCATACGAAAAAAGGTGCTGGAAGAAATGCGCTTAGGTATTCCTTCCAAAAACTCGGATCCGAAAGATGTGATGATTCTTGGATTTAAAGAAGATTCACTCAACACCCTTTACCGTGGCAAGCGTCTGGATGTAGTAGCGCTGATCCACGGTAAAGATGCTGATGAAACGCTCCTTGATTTGTTGTTGGCAGATAAATCACCCGCTGCCGGAGTATACTTTTTAATCTCTGAAGCAAACATGAAGCGCATGCTTCAATTGCCCTACGTTACCTTCGGTTCAGACGGAGCCTCGATGAGTGACGCAAAAGTCTTCGAAGATTTCGGCATGGTACACCCGCGTACCTACGGGACCTTCGCCAGAGTGTTGGGCAAGTGTGTGCGCGAAGATTCGCTATTTACATTAGAAAATGCCGTTCACCGCCTCAGTGGTTTGCCCGCCTCGCGCTTCCACCTAAACAAGCGAGGAGTCCTACAAGTCGGGAACTTTGCAGACGTTGTCTTGTTTAATCCTTTAACCGTGCAAGATCAGGCTACCTTTACCGAACCACATCAATATGCTACAGGCGTTGTGCATGTCTTTATAAATGGTAAACAGGTATTAGCCAATGGCGAGCACACAGGAGCAACACCCGGACGCATCATTCGAAATACAAGAATAAAACAAAACTAAATCCGTGACGATCCTCCAAACCATCGAACAGCATGTAACTCTCTCGAAAGAAGAAGGCAACTATTTTTTATCCTTGTTGGAAACACGCATGCTAAAGCAAGGAGAGTTTGCTGAAAAGGCAGGAGAGATCTCTACCCATTTCATACATGTCAAAAGTGGTTGTCTCATGTCTTATTATACCGACAAAGAAGACGCAGATCATGTCATGCAATTTTCTACGGCAGGTTGGTGGACGGGAGACTTAAACAGTTTCACCAAGAAAATCCCAGCGTCTTATACGACTCGCGCCTTGGCAGATAGTGAGCTCTTATTGATCAGTAATGAGTCCATGAATGATTTGCTGACACGCTTTCCGGCTTTCGAAAAGTACTTTCGAATTCTCTTTCAGAATTCTTTAATCACCCATCAGAACAGAATCTTATTGACTATCTCGGCCACAGCCGAAGAGCGCTACACACGCTTTCAGAAAAAGTATCCTTCCTTAGAGCAATTCGTTCCGCTTAAATACATCGCCTCCTATCTGGGCATGACGCCCGAGTTCTTGAGTAAGATCCGAAGAAGGATGATGAATTCATAAGTGTTGTTTAAAGAATCTTTCCGGAACAGCCATACCAACGAAAGCTGTTCGACATGTTAGCGCAGCGCATGTCGAACTAGCGATGTTGCGGGATTTCCAATCCCGCCTTATAGCCAACGGAAAGTGATTTTTGAAAAGACAAGTATGCCCATTATATTTATTAATGGCCTTCGCTTATCGCATTCACGATCAATTTGGGCAGTACTTTGTTACCTGCACCGTCAATCAATGGGTAGATGTCTTTACCCGAAAGCAGTATGTGGATATCTTGTTGGATAGCATCCGGTATTGTCAGCAACATAAAGGATTGAAAGTCTATGCCTGGGTAGTCATGACCAATCACATTCATCTGATCATAAGCAGTGACAAAGAGAAACTCAGCGATATCATCCGTGATTTAAAAAAAAATCACTTCAACTAAGATTGTTGATGCCATTCGGGAGAATGAAAAGGAAAGTCGCAAGAACTGGCTACTTTGGTTGCTTAGCAAAGAAGAAAAAGTTCTTTTTTGGCAAGAAGGTTATCATGGAGAGGAAATTATCAGTCAGGCGTTTCTGGAGAGTAAACTAAACTATATTCACATGAATCCCGTACGCGCTTGCATTGTAGAGAAAGAAGAAGAATATGTATACAGCAGTTGTGGGGATTTCTATGGGACAAGAAAAGGATTGTTGCAGCTAGCGGAGTTATAATAGGCGAATTAGAAATCAACACTGTTAAAAGTGTTATAAGGAGCGGATTAAAGATCAACACTAGCATGTTACAATAAGCGGATTGGAAATCCGCCTTATTTTGACGCTCGACATGCGCTGCGCTAACATGTCGAACAGCGTACGTCTGTGTCCTCACAGACCAGAAACAAGAACAAAACCATCAAATCCAAAGCACTTTTCTTCTTTCTTAACCTAGTTCAATGTCTACCCAGTCGATCTTAATCCAGTTCAAGTAAAGAAAGGAATACTTGTTTCCACCTTTGTGTTGTCATTAAAACGCAACAAATAAAAAACAATATGGAAACAGCAACACTCACAAAATGGGCTATCGACACAACCCACACAGAAGTACAATTTAAAGTAAAACACTTGGTGATCGCTACCGTAACAGGTTCGTTCAAAAAGTTCAGCGGAAGCGTAGAAAGCAACAGCGATGATTTTAGCGGAGCTGCCGTTAACTTCAGCTTAGATGTAAACAGCATTGATACCAACCAGTCCGATCGTGACGCGCACTTAAAGTCACCCGACTTTTTCGCTGCCGATCAATTTCCAACAGCTGATTTCGCTGGTGTATTGAGCAAAGTGTCGGGTAACGACTACAAATTAGTAGGTGATTTGACCCTGCGTGGAACCACGAAGAAAGTTGAATTAACCGTTGAGTTTGGCGGCATCATGGTGGATCCGTGGGGTAACACCAAAGCTGGTTTCGAAATCAATGGTAAGATCAACCGCAAAGATTTCGGCTTGAACTGGAACGCCATCACCGAAGCCGGTGGAATGGTGGTAAGTGAAGAGGTGAAACTTCACCTGAATGTGGAGTTGGCGAAAGCCTAAGCAAGCATGTTTTTGTAGAAAAAGGTTCTTCGTGTGCACGAAGAATCTTTTTCATTTTTACGCACCTCTATCTCCCTCAAAGCAGGTTTAAACTGCCATTTCAATTAAATTGACTATCTTTGCACCGTCAGGAGAATATCTAATTGCTTTTATCTATAGCATTCATCACATCCTCGCTGTCGCGGAGGCACCATTAAACAAGCTTACATCGCCTCATGTAGTACCAATAACATGTCATTTTCAACATTACAGCTGATTGAGCCTATTGCAAAAGCACTCGAATCAGAAGGTTACACCAAACCAACCCCCATTCAGGAAAAAGCCATCCCCGTTTTATTAGAACGCAAAGACTTACTCGGCTGCGCACAAACAGGCACCGGCAAAACAGCAGCTTTCGCTATTCCCATTCTTCAGCTATTACACCAAGACGAGCTCTATAAAAAAGGTCCGGCTGGTATTAAGGCCTTAATTCTCACCCCTACCCGTGAGTTAGCGATTCAAATCAACGAAAGCTTTGCTGCTTACGGAAAGTTTCTTCGCTTGAAGCACACCGTTATCTTCGGAGGAGTTTCACAAAAAGCACAAACAGACGCTTTGCGAGCAGGGGTTGATATTCTCATTGCCACACCAGGTCGCCTACTTGATTTAATGAACCAGCGTTTTGTAAAGCTGGATCAACTTAAAATGTTTGTACTCGATGAAGCCGACCGCATGCTCGACATGGGTTTTATTCACGATGTAAAAAAGGTGGTTGCTAAACTTCCTGCTAAGCGTCAAACGCTTTTCTTCTCGGCTACCATGCCGAAAGAAATTGCCGAATTGGCTAACACCATTCTAACAAATCCTGTACGGGTTGATGTGGCGCCTGTTTCTTCCACCGCCAACACAATTACCCAATCACTCTACTATGTAGAGAAAAAAGACAAGCGCAAATTGCTGCAACATCTTTTACAAGACGGCACTATCCAAAGAGCACTAGTATTTACACGCACCAAACACGGAGCGGATAAAGTAGTGAAGGAACTTCACACAGCAGGTGTAAAGGCTGAAGCGATTCATGGAAATAAATCTCAGAACGCCAGACAGCGCGCACTCACTAATTTTAAAGCTTCACAGATACGCATTTTAGTGGCGACAGACATTGCAGCCCGTGGTATTGATGTGGATGACTTAACACACGTAATCAATTACGAAATACCCAACATACCGGAAACGTATGTGCACCGCATCGGTCGTACTGGTCGTGCAGGAGCCAGCGGTATTTCCATTTCCTTCTGCGATGATGAGGAAAAGGAATTCATCAATGATGTTCAAAAACTAATCGGCAAGAAAATTCCTTTAGCGGATAACAATCCATACCCATTGACGCGTGATGGCATTGCTTCACGAGTTCCTAAACCACAACGCCAGAGCACGAAACCGAAGTTGCAAGGACAAGGCAGAAGCGGTGGACCTAAAAAAGCAGGTGCTGCTGCCGGAGGCAAGAAGAAATGGTTTGGTCAGCGTAGACAGAATAGCAACAGCTAAGGAAATCTAACAACAAGGGCTTCGCGGGCTCGCCCGCCTACCGTAGTCGTACGGAGGGCAGGTCCCGCGATCCCATAATTATCTCTGGTGTGCTCCTTACATACCAGCAAGAAGAATTACAAAGAAATCCGTTTGACTAATGTATTGTTTAGCAAGCATCGGTCAGACGGATTACTAAACACATCATCCACGATAACAAATTGATTTAAACTCGCAGTACTCACAGCTGGTCAGTTCCTTTGTCTGATCAAAAACCTCTTCCGGGTTGTACAATTCCTCTAACATCCCTTTCAACAGGTTTTGAAACTCCGGCAGTAAAGGCAAGGCATTCTCTACCCGATCCTTCCCCATACGCAAACCAAATTCAAAAGATGAGTCGAAGAGATTTCTTCTATTGATTAATCCAGGAACTAATTTCGTCTCTTCAGGATTTTTTAACTCTTGTTTAAACAGCAGTGCGTAGAGCAAGGTTTGAAAAGCTGCTTTATTGCGTTTTCCATCTCTATCGAACAGCGACTCCAGCGTAGAGAAGTTCAACTCATCTTTTCCTGTTTTATAATCCACCACCCGCAAT
>LNEN01000262.1 GCA_001464155.1 Cytophagales bacterium Ga0077538
GGGTACTTCAACCGTTAAGACTTCTCTTTCTAACGCTTCCAATTCAAAAGGTGCATACTTCTTATCTAGTTCAATGATACGTTCCGCAAAGCGTTTCACAATTTCGCGCACCACCAAGCGTTGTCCTTTGTAGGTCACTGTTTTTTGTTCTGCTAATCCGTAGGCTTCCTTGAATACGCCATCAATGATTCGATTTAAGTCATCGTCATACTTCTCCAGATCAGTTGCCTCAATGAAAGCAGATCGTTTACGTGCTTGCACACCTTTATAAAAGCGTTCAATAACTTTGTGGAAGAAATCTCCGACTACGCGATTGTCAAGATCCTCTTCAATCTCATCCGCTTCACGAATGCTGGCAACATACCGGAAATAAAACTTAAGCCGACACTCTAAATACGTGTTCAAGGCTGATGGTGAAATACCCTTCGCTCTTCCACGGCCTTTGCTGATTTTTGCTAACTCTTCCAGTATGTCCGCATTCTTCGGTATCACAATGGACTGAATTAATTGAGGTTGTACCGTGTTGTGCAAAACTTTCTCCGATACATTCGCGCCTGATTCAAAGATGAGTTGCTGTAAATAACGGCTCATCTCTCCCTGCCCTAAAGAATCTGTCTCTGTATTATAGAAGAGATGAATGTTTTCCGCGCGTTGCAACACTCTGTAAAAGAGGTAAGCATACATAGCATCCTGATGCTGACTTGTAGGCAATGCATACGCTTTGCGCAAATTGTAGGGTATGTAAGAACCACGGCTACCTCCTGCAGGAAGCGCACCTTCATTCAGCGAAAGCATTAACACATTTTTATAGTCGAGGTTACGCGTTTCCAACACCCCCATGATCTGTAAGCCTTCGAGTGGTTCTCCTGCAAAAGGAATTTTCTCGGCCCGCACCAATTGCTGAAACAAGCGTTGGAAGGATTTGATTTGTTGATTTCGATTGCCCTCCACTTCACTCAACTCTTCCGACACAACATCTTGCAACCGATTTATGAATGTGTAGAAATGAAAAGCGTACTCTTTATCTAACGCATCAATGGCTGAAGACTCTCCAATCTGCTCCACACATTGTTGAAAGTAAGAGAGCAATTCATGCGGCTGTGCCACCGTAAATATTTTTTGCAAGACTTCTGGAGATTCAGCAAAATAAGTTACAGGCACATGCACCCAATTTTGACTGAGTATGTTCTTTCGCAGGGCGTTCGTTTGATCTTTGGTGATGGCAATGATATAAGGATGCTGAAGCAGGGAAAGCACCGGACGATGGTAGAGACCTTCTGGAGCCATGCTTGTCTGTAGCTCAAAAAGCAGTTCCACAAAATTATACATGGGTGAACTCGCCAACGGAAAACCCATGGTCACATTTAACTTCCCTACCGAAGCCGGTATGCTATGCAATACAGGGAGCAATAATTTTTCATCGGGCAATACAATCAATGTCTCCTCCGGCTTCCAACCCTTGTGCAATTGCTCTTCTAAAATCTGGGCAAGCACCTTTACCTGCCCGATGGGTTGAGCTGCCCCGACCACCTGTATGGGAGTCTGACGCGTTATCTTCTCTTGAAAAGAAGCAGGTAACTGATCTGGAAAGGTTACTCCCAATACACTGTGTTTACGGTATTCTCTAAAAAAATTACCAGCCTCTTGAGTATTATTATTTACATAATACGCATCGGCATCCCAGGAAACTGCTGCATTATACTTCTCTACAAAATAGGACAGTACCTTTTCTTCTGCCAGGGTAAGGGCATTGAATCCGGCAAATACTAGTGAACGCTGTTGGTATCTCTCCAGGTTTTTCAAGTCAGCTTCACGCATCAACGCTTCTGCTACTTCCCGATGCTGCATACCCATGTAGGCGATGCCTTCCTTACTCAAGGAACTTTTGAAACTAACGTAAACACTTTCCAACGAGCGCCAGATGCGAAGAAACTGCTCTTTCTTAGCAGAAGGATGCTCTTCAAAATTTCCCCAGAACTCCTTTAGAAAAGCCACCTGTTCTTCACTCAAGAATTCGAAAATGGTTTCTATCTCCTTTTGATTGCTAAGGTCGACAAACAATTGAGAGGCCTCCACCATGTATTTATCGATCTCCTCAAAATCGCGTAGCAGCATTTCTCCCCAAAAGAAAAAATCACTGAACGAATGCATCCGATCTTTCCCATCGTCTCCGCTATGTGGAATGCATTCTGTATAGGCTTTAAAAAGTCGTTTAATCAATAAAAGCTTATCCGGAATTTTAGAGTCAGAAAATTGAGCAATAAACTCTTCGATGGTCAACAACTCAGGCGCAAAGGCAGGTTGCTTCAGTAAGGAGGTAAGGTGTTTTCTAAAATACAGAATGGCCCTGCGGTTTGGAAAAACCACCGTAACTTTCTCCAGAGAACTATGCTCTCTATAAATCTTCTGCGCCAGTTCGTGTAAAAATTCCTGCATAGCTACAATCCCAAGCCCAATTGATTATTTTCCTTCTTCTTGATCGCGGAAGCTTTAATTGGCACCACCGACCCTGTGGCTAAGTAGAGTAGATACCCTTCAATCTTTACATAGTTCATTTCAGCTAAAATGCTCATGTACGATAGTACCTGTTCTTCGTCCTTCTTTCGAGGTTCACCACTCTTATAGTCGATTACTGCCACACGATCTTCTTTGAACATAATGCGATCAACACGCACATCGGGTTTATCGGGAGAAAGGATAGGCGCTTCTGTTCGCACATCCCAGGAAGGATCAAACCATGATGCGACTTGGTCTTGTTGTAGCAAGATTCCAAACTGCTGTTTCATGGCATCATGCTCAGCAGAATTTATCAATCCTTCTTCTTTTGCCTGATCCAAAACCTCCTCTACTTCTGTACCATAGCTAATGCGCGAAAAGACAGCATGCAGTAAAAGTCCGTACTTCCTGTTTTCATTATCTTCCCACCCTTGCTCTCTAAAAATATTATCAGATTTCTTTCGCAAGAGCATTCGGTTGCGCCAACGGTTCACCTCATAGCGCTGTAACGCTATCGAAGTGTCCTCAACATCAATTTGCTTATGCGCAGGAATTCCGGGCTCCCCGACTTGCCACAGCCCTTCTCCTTCCTTCCAATTTTCTGTTAACGAAGCTGAGTTCGTGATGCTGCTATGCAATAAGCGAGCAACTGTATTCTTCGCTCTCGGCAAGTCCGGATGCGGAGCATAGATGATTAATCCGGACTCCGCTCTGGTAAACGCCACGTACAACAAATTCAAATTATCCAGGTAGGTACGCATCTTCTCCTGCTTATAAGCCTCCGAGAAAATGGTGTCTTCCAACACGCTCCCGTATTTTACCGGAACAATGGTGTCTTCAGTAAAGGGTTTCTCATTTGTCTTTACCCATAACGTGGGTGCCTTCTGTGGACTGTGATCAATTTCCCAAGAGCAAAAAGGGATGATAACATACTTGAATTGGAGGCCCTTTGATTTATGTATAGAGAAAATCTGAACGGCATCCACATTTCCAGAAACCTGTACCGACTTTTTAGACTTATTCTTCCCCCACCATTCCAGAAAGGCGCGGATGTCGTTTCGCTCTCGTGTATAAAAATCCAACACCAAGCCTTGAAAGGTTTGCAGATAGGCCAGTTCACCAATGGCTTTACTCAGCGAAAAAATCTCAATGAGTGTTTCAGTGAGTTCATATAAAGGAAGCTTTTTAAGACCCACTAATTCTTTTACAAAAGCAGTTGGTAACTTCTTCTTGAAGGATTCCTTGTCGCTGATCGAAAAGACTGTATGCAGGTCGGGATCGTTTTGCGAGAGACGAGCAAAGTCATAACTCAATTGAGCACGCGCCACCAAATCTTCCGGGTTCACTACATACTGCAATGCACTCACCAAAATATTAATGGTGATGGCTCCATCCAATCGAAGGGATTCATTTGAAATCACATCATAGCGATACTTCGTTCCTGTGTGCTGACTCTTATAGAGCAAGAGATGCTCCGCCACCGCTACGCCTTCGCGGTTATTACGTACGAGTATGGCGATATCACTCAAGCGCACTCCCCGATCCTGTAATTGTTCAAGTTGAATAGGAATCATGGCGAGTGCCTCCTCCTTCCAGCTTGTTTCCTTATCCTCTTGTCTGATAAATTGAACCTTCACAAAACCCGCTTCTTCCTTGGAAACTTTTTGTTTCACATCACGGTAGCTTTCTCCCAGGAGTGCTACACCTGTTTCTTTCTCTGCGAGTTGGGAAGCAGCTTCAAAAAATGCATTGTTAAAGTTTACTACCTGTGTGGCGCTGCGAAAATTACTGGAGAGTTCTTTTACTTCTACCCGTTCAGATCCCACGTGCTGTTCTACATCTTGCTGCAACAATTGTAAATCACCTCCCCGCCAACGATAAATCGATTGCTTCACATCGCCCACCACCAAACCCGGATAACCCTGATCCAAACTGTTTATCAGTAAGGGCTTGAAGTTATTCCATTGCATCACGGACGTATCCTGAAACTCATCAATCAAATAGTTGCGATAGAAAGAACCTACCTTCTCGTAAATAAAAGGTGTATCACTGTCCTGAATAATACCATTTAAAAACTTTGGCGCATCGGCCAACAACATCATGTTGTTCTCTTCTTTGTGCTCGCGCAGCTTTCGGGAAAAATCGGCCACCAAACCAAGTGCATAAAAATTAGTAAGTACTACTTCTGCTGAAAGTACTTCTGAGTAGTACTTATCGCGATAGTCTAAGAGAGAAAGTAATTTTGGCAACAACTCATTTTCCGCAACTGCCTCAATAGATTTCTTAAATAATGATTTGTCATTGGGCCAGTTCTCCGCTTCTAAATATTGCTTGCGCCCCTTCTTACCAATGGCTTCCTCGTCAGCGTCTTTTGCGGAAGTGATTTTGCTGAACTTCCATAAAAAAGCATAGACACCACCATGTGGGTATTTGAAATCATCGCGCGACCAACCATTAGTATGAATGATGTCCAGCGAATCTTGGGCGTGTTTGCGTAGTGTGTGGACAAATCCGAAAGCTTTCTTTTTCAACTCAGCCTGAAGATTCTTAAAATAATCAGGGCTGGAGGTAGTACGTATCAATTCATCTTCAATGGCCCTGAACTCCTCCCTGAAAATCTCCTGTGCAAAATCGTGCAGACTGCTCCGCACATCCCAAGGCTTGTCATTCTCCAGGTTCTCCTTCGCATAGTCAATGAGCCAACGGGTAAGTTGTTCATTCGCCCCCAGCTCATCCACTAATTTATCTACCACCTCTTCCACCACGGCTTCCTGGTCAATCTCCAAGCGATAATCTCCCGAAAGCCCTGCTTCTCGTGTAAACGAACGGATCACCTTTTGAAAAAAGGCATCAATGGTACTGATGGAGAATTGAGAGTAATTATGAAGAATGTCAGAACGCAAATCATTGGCTCTCTCCTGAAAAGTGGGAGCATCAATTTTCAACTCCTGCATGAGCTCCACCGCCAAACTGTCCATCTGCCCTTTCGAAAAGGCGTTCAGGTAGTTGAGAATGCGGGTTTTCATTTCCTGAGTAGCCTTATTCGTAAAGGTTACTGCCAGAATGTGCTTGTAATAATCGGCACGAAATCGCATGGCCAGCTTCAAATACTCTTTGGCCAGGGTACGGGTTTTCCCTGAACCCGCGGACGACCTATAAATGGAAAAGAGTTTATCGCTCATGCCCAGGCAAGAAAAGAATTTTCAATGACAAATAATGACACTATTTAAGGCTACGCGCTTCACCATACCGTTAAAATGTATAAATTGATATAGTCTATGGCATTTATCAATCGCGCGCGTACAGCATTTAGCTATTCCTTTCCTGTTCAGTTGTTGTTTAACAACCTAAAGCGTAACCAATTCCTTATTCTTTTCTGGGTGGTACTTTTCGCCATGATCACCGGAAGTCTGGGACGTTACATGGGCATCCCCTATCTTTTTCTAGACCCTGAGTATTTAAACAAAGTAAATTTTACCAGCTTCTTCATTGTAGGCTTGGCTACCGCAGGTTTTACTACTGCCTTCCACATAACCTGCTACATTTCGGATGGACATCGCTTCTCCTTCATTGGAGCCTTACCGAAACCTTTTACAAAATTCTGCATCAACAACAGCATACTCCCCTTCATCTTTCTGGTAGCTTATCTCTATGAGATGATTACGTTTCAGGTGAACAATCAATACACCTCCACATCGCAAGTAATTTTTAACATCAGCGGATTTCTGATCGGTTTTATTTTCATGACTATCGTATTCTTCGCCTACTTCTGGTTTACGAATAAAGATATTTTCAAATATGTAGTGTGCCGGATTGATGAGAAGATCAAATCAAACGTAAATGTGACACGCGCCAGTGCACTGAAAAAATTAGATATCGCTAGAAAGAAACAGGTGCGTGTTGACAATTACCTAGATTACGATGGGCGATTTAAAAAAACAGACGACACCACTTTCTACGACAAAGCCACTGTACTACAGGTATTTGATCAGAATCATTTCAACCTTGTCATCATTCAGGTTTTCATTTTTGTACTTGTCTTGTTACTGGGGGTATTCAAAGACTATCCCGTATTTCAACTTCCGGTAGGTGCGAGCTTCATGATTCTCCTCACCATTCTCGTGATGGCTACTGGCGCCTTCTCCTACTGGTTTGGTGGGTGGTCGCTTACTGCAGGTCTAGTTATTTTTCTTCTCATCAATTGGTTAACGGGAGAGGATTTCTTCAATAAAAAGTATCAAGCTTTTGGATTAGACTATAAAAAACCCTACGTAGAATATACGGTTGAGCGGCTCAGATCCATTAATGACAGTACACACATTGAACAGGATCGCAAGCAAACATTGATAGCCTTAGAGAACTGGCGTAAGAAATTTCCGGGTGATCAAAAACCAAAAATGGTTTTTATCTGTGTAAGCGGTGGTGGCAAGCGAGCCGCCCTTTGGACCCTCAACGCCTTACAAAAAGCAGATAGTCTAACAGAAGGTAAACTCACCCAACAAGCCATCCTCATTACAGGGGCTTCCGGAGGTTTGATTGGGGCCAGTTACTTTCGTGAATTAAAGTTGCGTGAACAGCAGAAGGAAAACATCAGGCCTTACGCGGCTGTTCATCGACAAAAGATTTCTACTGACAATCTCAATCCACTCATCTTCAGTTTACTCGCCAACGATCTCTTTGTAGGCTTTACCAAATTTGACTATGCCGGACAAGAATACCTGCGAGATCGTGGTTATACATTTGAAGATCAGTTGAACCACATCACCGAAGGCTTGATGGACAAACCGGTGAAAGCCTACCTGCAAGCCGAACAGGAAGCAAGAATTCCGATGATGATTTTAGCACCCACCGTTGTGAACGATGGTAGGAAAATGTACATCAGTGCGCTACCGGTTTCCTACATGAATAGTGATCTGTTAAACTTTAAGACGTACTCTAATCCAAAAATAAGTGGTGCCGATTTCAGTCATCTCTTTTCAGAACAACAAGGAGATAGCCTTCGCTTTCTGTCTGCCTTGCGCATGAGTGCCACCTTCCCCTACATTACACCGAACACAACACTTCCCACCAATCCACCAATTGAAATCATGGACGCAGGAATTTCCGATAATTTCGGGCTTACCGATGCGGTGCGTTTTCTTTATGCTTTCCGCGAATGGATAGAAGAAAATACTTCGGGTATCATTGTAGTGTCCATTCGTGATTCACCTAAGCTAAGTACCATCAGCGAGAAAAAAGGGCAGACCATCATTGACAATTTTTCACAGCCTATCAGCAGTGTGTACAACAACTTCGAAAACTTTCAAGACATTACCAGTGACAACTTACTAGGCTATGCAAAATCCTGGTTCAATGCCCCCATCGACCGCATTGACATTCAATACCAGGCAGAAACCTATGTTGACATTCTTAATGAGATGGACAGCATTCGGCAAAACAATGCGCGTGCTTCGTTGAGTTGGCGCCTCACCGAACGCGAAAAGGTAGGGGTGGTGGAGAATATTAATACGGATAGAAATAAGGAGGAGTTGGATAAACTAAAAATATTGTTGGAACTGACAACTAACAACTGACAGCTGACAGTTGTTAGTTGTCAGTTCTTCTTCTTACTCCCCTTACCGCCTCGGCCGTCCACGGATCTTCCGGCCAATGATGTTTCGGATAACGCATACGCAACTCTTTGCGCACTTCATGATAGGTGGTCTGCCAAAAACTTTTTAAGTCTTGCGTAACCTGAACGGGTTTATAACCTGGTGAAAGTAGATGAAGCATGATTTTATTTCTTCCTTCATTCACGGTAGGTGTTTCCAGTAAACCAAACATTTCCTGTAACCGCACCTCCATTACAGGAGCTCGTCCGTCACTAAAGTATTGAAGGTTAATCATCGATCCACTCGGAACGAGTAGTTGTCGGGGAGCAATTGCATCAATTTTTTGTGCTAATTCCCAAGGAAGGCTGCTCTGCAGGATGGTTAGCAAATCCAATTTTAAAAGATCACTTCTCTTATAAATGTTATCCAGATAAGGTACCAGCCAGATTTCAAGAGATTGCAACAAACCTTCTTCCGATACATCCGGCCAGGGTTCATTGGGTCTCCAGGCTTTTACACTTAATACACGTGCCTGCCATTCACTGTGCTTTTCTTCCCATCCGATAAATCGCAATCCCTTTTTTTGAATACTCTCTAAAAGAATGCGCAGGGTTTCGTCTCCTTCAGGCTTGGGTACTGGTTTTTGTTCAATGACCAAAGCACCTAAGCGCCATTCTTTTGCTGCCGTCACCATTTCTCTTTCTTCATCCCAGTAAGCAGTGTTCACTTGTTTGGCTACACTTAATAAACTTTCTTTCTCAATTCCAGCAGCAGAAAATATTTTACCGTCTTTCTGCCCTGCGTCTGCTTGTGCTACACAAAGCCAAGGCTCGCGTACGAGTGTATCGTGTGGTGGAAGTTTTACCACTCGTCCATTGGCGAGTTTGTAACGTTCGCTGTGTTTTGCTTCCTGTTGTGCAATACGTTCAGGATATGCTGCCATTAAGAGTTCACCTGCGTGATGAATAGAGCTCTCTGTATTATCAGCCTCCACCGCTAACAACTTTCTCCATTGGGCTGCCATCTTCTCGATGCGTGTTAAGAGATTTCTATCAGCAAAATACCGTTCTCCCTTTCTGAATTTATGCAGCGCTTCCAAGCGCAAGCCGAGATCAGCACCCGCTTCTTTCGATAAAGGATCACGCTCCTCAATTAAGGCCGCCACATCACAGGCAAGCGAAGCATACTTTTGCGAAGCAGACGAAAGCATGTGCGCAATTCGCGGATGTGTAGGCAATTTGAGCATTGCTTTACCTTGCTCTGTAATTACATTCTTTTCAATGGCTCCCAGTTGCTCCAACAACTCCACCGCCTGATTCCAGGCACCTGTAGGAGGAACAGTTATCCAAGCGAGTTCTTGTGCACTCTTTACGCCCCAATTGAAAAGTTCAAGAAGTAGAGGTGCTAAATCAGCTTCTAAAATTTCCGGCTTACGCTGTGGAACCAGTGCCAAGTTTTCCGGCCATAAACGATAACACACGCCTGGCCCCAAGCGTCCTGCTCGTCCTCTGCGTTGGTCGGCTGCATCTTTTGTTACACGAATTGTTTCCAACCGTGTAAGTCCGCTGCGCAAATCGAAACGAGGAACGCGCGCATACCCACTATCAATCACAACCTTTACACCTTCAATCGTGAGAGACGTTTCTGCAATGGAGGTGGACAATACCACTTTGCGTTGACCGGAAGTATCGGGCAACAAAGCTTCTTCTTGTTGTTTATAAGAAAGATCGGCAAACAAGGTGTGTACACGAACTCCTAAAGAAAGTTGCTCGACCGCTTCTGCCGCTCGTTGTATCTCTCCCGCCCCGGGCAAGAAAACCAACACATCTCCCACTTCTTCCCGAAGCGCTTTCCGAACAGCCGATACAATTTTTTGATGTAGTGGCTCTAATAGGATATTGCTTTCCTTCGCTGGTGATCACCGGAATTTCTCCAAGAGATTTCTTGAGTGCCTCTGCATCCAGTGTCGCAGACATTATTAAAATGCGTAGATCCGGGCGAAGTACTTGCTGAACTTGCAAACAAAGTGCTAAGGCCAAATCAGCCTGCAGACTTCTTTCATGAAATTCATCAAAAATAACCAAGCCCACGCCCTCCAGTGAATTGTCGCTTTGGATCATGCGCGTGAGAATCCCTTCGGTAACAACCTCTAATATCGTTTTATCACTTACGCGTGTATCAAAGCGAACGCGATAACCGACTGAATCCCCTATGGATTCCCCTCGTAAAGAAGCCATGCGTTGTGCCACTGATTTAGCGGCTAATCTCCGTGGTTCCAGCATCAACATTTTCTGCTTTTTCAACCAGGATTCGTTCATGAGCTCCAATGGTAGAATGGTAGACTTACCCGCACCGGGGGGTGCTTGAAGGATAACAAGAGGGTTGTTTGATAGCGCTACCTGTAAATCATCAAGTACTTCTAAAACAGGAAATTTCATGTCAGGCAAAAATAGCTGTTTAGGCTAAACCTGCACACTGTCCGTCACAGATGCCTTCACCCAGTCTTTTGCTTGCTCCATGGTTTCAAAGACCTTGAGTTCAATCCCAAGATCCGCTGTTTTAGAAATCATTTTGTCATAGTAAGACTTCCTGATTGGATTAGTAAACCCAATAGCACCAATTCTTCTTAACCCACAACGAACTGCTTCTGGTAATACACTTGTCATAAACCACTTCTGGTCTTCTGCCTCAACAGCCCCTTGTCTTCGCAAATCAGCAATCCAGGCGGGTGTATTGTAGGAACGAAGGGTTTGAAGCACCGCTTCAAAAGCACCTCTGTATTCCACAGACGTCACGTGTCTTTTCCATACAATAAGGGTGCTGTTTATATTGGCATCATAACAAAGGCGTACCGCTTCATTCTCAAGAAAGATCTGTTCCTCAATATCCTTTGGCTTTGGCAGATAAATTGAAAAAGTGGTGCCCCTGTTTAATTCACTTTCAACATCAATAGTACCTTCCAATACTTCAATTTGAGTCTTTACCAGATAAAGTCCCAACCCCTTACCGGTAACATGCAGGTGAAAGCGCTTGTATAACTTGAAGATGTTTTCACGTTGGTTAATCAAGTCTATACCCAAGCCATTATCACTCATATAAAGAAAGGTACCCTCGTCACTTGACTTCGACACAACTCGTACCTCCAACTTCCGATCGGGCGAACGGTACTTAATGGCATTACTTAGCAGGTTATAAAAAATATTCTGAATAATGGCACGAATCGAATAAATGTGCGGTTGCGCAGAAAAATCTGCACGTATGGAGAATTCAGGAAGAAGATAATCCTGCAGCAGAGAGCAGCACTTTTGCCATTCCTCTTCCAGGAGAATTTTCTCTCTCACTTTATAAATTCGGTTTCGTAAGTCAATAATTAAATTTAAATCCTTTAATACCGTATCTAAATCAACTGTTGATTGCTGTAATAGTTTTATTAAACTATCCTTTTCTTCAGGATTTGCATTGAGACTGATCAGGTTCATCAACCCGAGTAAACGTGCCACCGGGCCACGTAAGTTATGAGAGACCGTATACGAAAATTGAAGCAACTCATTATTGTGGCGCACTAATTCTTCGTTTGTTGCGACCAGTGCCTCACTTTTGCGCTTTACTTCTTCTTCCAGGTGCTCATTCAGTTCATGGATTGTTTGGTTGCTTTCTGTTAACTCCTCCGCCTGCGCTTGAATCTCTTCTTTCTGTTCAGCGATTTCAATATTCAAACCTCTTGCTTTTCGATATGATTTATAGTAGAAAAACAAGAGTACAGTCAATAAGATAAAAGCCACTACCAGGGCTATAAAGAATTTTCGTTGCGCCTCAATGGCACCTTGTTGAAGGGCAATTTTTCTGTCGCGTTCGTTCATGGCATAGGACTGTTGCAACAACATCACCTTACCAGCCAAGCCACTGTTATAGATACTGTCGCGCAGGGTATTATAGGCTTCCGCATACCGCAATGCCTCTTCTAGTTTTCTTTGTGCAGAAAAAAGTTTGCTTTTACTCTTATAGGTTTGTAACAATACTTCACGGGCCTGAAGATGGTGTGCCAAGGACTCCGCTTTTTGTAAGGCCTCTTCGGCTTCAGTGAACCTCGTCATTTTTGTTAATAACGCACCTGTCATCTGGTGCGACCAGGAGACACCGTACAAATTCTGCAGAGAATCATCAATCGCGAAACTTCTTTGTTGATATTCAAGTGCTTTATTGTATTCTCCATCTTCCTCATATTGCAAGGCTATATTTGAAAGAGTAGAGGAAATACCTCTTAGGTCGTTTAGCTCTTTCCTAATTGCAAGTGCCTTATCAAATAAACTCATGGCCATTGCTCCATCCTTACTCTTTACATAGATGATACCAAGCATATTATACGCAGTACCTTCTATGTCCTTAAAATTATTAGAAATTGATTTTTCAAGAACCTCATTACCGAATTCTATGCCCTTTTCTACCTGCTCAAGGAAATAATAGGTATATCCAATTTCCAGTAAGATTCTACACTCCAATTCTTGAAAATTGTTTTGGGTAGCAAGGGTTAGCGCTTTAAATAAATATTGCTGACTTGATTCATAATTACCCTTTTCATTAAAGGCACCCCCAACATTTAGCAATAACTTCACATATTCCTCTGTTGGCGAATGGCTCTCAAAATGTTTCTGTACATCATCCAACAGAAGTAGCGCTTCATCATAGTTATTCGCATACAATAAGGATACGATACGATGGGTCACAAGCGTATCCAATTTCACCTTCTCCTGCGCTTGGCCAGCCAGGTATAAAAGTGAAAACAAGAAGCCAACTAGTATCCGGAGGGGCTGATACATTCTTTAAAGATACAAATAGTAATAAAATCTCAATCCCACCCTAACTCTCGTTCGGTAAATAGGGGTTCAATCTGTAAATTTGACCCTTCAATCGATTGTTTATGAGCACTGAAATACTCACCCCCGGTAAGACTACTACAAATCAAAGTTTTGCCGGTCACACCCCTCCAGAACCCTACAAACCAAAAAATAAGGTGCGCATCGTAACGGCTGCCAGCTTGTTCGATGGACACGATGCCGCCATCAACATCATGCGAAGGATCATCCAATCTACCGGTGTAGAGGTAATTCATCTGGGGCACGACAGAAGTGTAGAAGAAGTGGTGAATACCGCCATTCAGGAAGATGCGCAAGCCATCGCCATGACCAGCTATCAAGGTGGGCATAATGAATATTTCAAATACATGTATGACCTCCTGAAAGAAAAGGGAGCAAGCCATATTAAGATTTTTGGTGGTGGTGGTGGTGTTATTCTGCCAGAAGAAATAAAAGAGTTGATGGACTACGGCATCACACGTATCTATTCTCCGGATGATGGTCGTGCGATGGGATTGCAGGGTATGATCAATGACTTAGTAGAGAGAAGTGACTATCCTACCGGGAAAACAATTGACAAGGGACAACTAACAACGGACAATCATGTTTTGATTGCCCAATACATTTCTGCAGCTGAGAATTACTTCGATGATCACAAAAAAGCTTTTGAAGAAATTAATAAGAAAGCAGCAGCCTCTAAAGCTCCAGTACTCGGCATCACGGGTACGGGTGGTGCGGGTAAATCTTCCATGGTGGATGAACTAGTAAGGCGTTTTCTGGTCGATTTTCAAGACAAGAAAATAGGGCTGGTATCAGTGGATCCTTCCAAGCGCAAAACGGGTGGCGCCTTGTTGGGCGATCGCATTCGCATGAATGCCATTAACAACTCGCGTGTCTTCATGCGTTCGTTAGCTACACGCCAGAGTAATTTGGCTTTGTCTGCCTATGTAAAAGAAGCCATTCAAGTATTAAAGGCTGCTGGTTATGATCTGATCATTCTAGAAACTTCGGGTATCGGCCAGAGTGATACAGAAATTTTGGACCACAGTGATGTCTCCTTATATGTAATGACTCCCGAATATGGTGCAGCCACTCAATTGGAGAAAATCGACATGCTCGATTTTGCTGATGTAATTGCCCTCAACAAATTTGATAAACGCGGAGCATTGGATGCCTTGCGCGATGTAAAGAAACAATATCAACGCAATCATCAGCTATGGGACAAGAAGCCGGAAGACATGCCGGTATTCGGAACCATTGCTTCCCAATTTAACGACCCGGGCACTAACCAACTCTACAAACACATTATTGATAAAGTAGTAGAGAAAACGGGTGCACAACTCACCTCCACTTTTCAGATTACACGTGAAATGTCGGAGAAGATCTTTGTCATCCCTCCGCACCGCACCCGCTACCTCAGCGAAATTTCAGAGAACAACCGCAAGTACGACCTGTGGGTGAATGATCAAGCAGAGGTCGCAGAGAAATTGTATGCCATCAACAAGACCATCCAAACTTTAAAAGAATCGGATGCTTCCATCGTAAAAGTATTGCAAGGCGAATTTGATCGTGTAAAACTAAACCTCGATCCTAAAAACTGGAAGTTACTGGAAGAGTGGAGCAGTGTAGTGAAGAAATACAAAGAACCTGTTTTCAAATTCAAAGTAAGAGATAAGGAGATCGGCATTCAAACACACAGCGAGTCACTTTCGCATTTACAGATACCAAAAGTCTCTTTACCGAAGTATTCAAGCTGGGGAGATTTGTTAAAATGGACTTTGCAGGAAAATGTACCGGGTGAATTTCCATACACAGCTGGCATTTATCCTTTCAAGCGAGAAGGCGAAGATCCAACTCGTATGTTTGCCGGTGAAGGTGGACCCGAACGTACCAACAGGCGTTTCCATTATGTGAGCATGGCCATGCCTGCGAAACGGTTATCAACAGCCTTTGACTCGGTAACGCTATATGGAAACGATCCTGACTATCGTCCGGATATTTATGGAAAGATTGGTAATTCAGGAGTAAGCATTTGCTGTCTGGATGACGCTAAGAAATTATACAGCGGGTTTAATCTGTCAGATCCAAAAACATCCGTATCCATGACCATTAATGGTCCGGCACCTATGCTCTTGGGTTACTTCATGAATGCCGCCATCGATCAGCAATGTGAGCTTTACATAAAGAAGAATGGATTAGAAAAAGAGGTTGTTGAGAAAATAGAAAAGATCTATAAAGAAAAGAACAGCACACGCCCCTCTTATCAAGGACCACTTCCTAAAGGAAATGACGGATTAGGTTTAATGCTTTTGGGAGTGACGGGGGATCAGGTACTGCCAAAGGATGTTTATGAAAAGATTAAAGCAGAAACACTTTCTCAAGTACGGGGAACGGTGCAAGCCGATATCTTAAAAGAAGTAATGGGTGATGTACAACAATACTTCATCGATAAAAATGTTCGCAACTTCTACTCTGTTTCTATTTCTGGATACCACATTGCAGAAGCCGGGGCCAACCCGATTACACAATTGGCCTTTACGCTAGCGAATGGTTTTACCTATGTAGAATATTATTTAAGTCGTGGCATGAACATAAACGAGTTCGCGCCTAACTTATCGTTCTTCTTTAGTAATGGTATCGATCCGGAATATGCCGTCATCGGTCGCGTTGCTCGCAGACTCTGGGCCAAAGCGATGAAGAATAAGTACAGTGCGGATGCGCGCAGTCAGATGTTGAAGTATCACATTCAAACATCGGGGCGCTCACTACACGCACAGGAAATTGACTTCAACGATATCCGTACCACCCTTCAAGCCTTGTACGCGATTTATGACAACTGTAATTCGTTACATACCAATGCCTACGATGAGGCCATCACCACGCCTACTGAAGAAAGTGTGCGCAGAGCGATGGCCATTCAGCTTATTATTAATAAAGAATTGGGCTTAGCGAAAAATGAAAACCCTTTACAAGGCTCCTTCATCATAGAAGAGCTTACCGATTTAGTAGAGGAAGCTGTGTTGTTAGAATTTGATCGCATCACCGAACGTGGAGGCGTGTTGGGTGCCATGGAGACGATGTACCAGCGCGGAAAAATACAAGAGGAGAGTTTGTATTACGAAATGCAGAAGCACACTGGTGAGTATCCTATTATCGGAGTGAATACGTTCTTAAGCAGCAAAGGCTCCCCTACCGTATTGCCACAAGAAGTAATTCGGGCAACTTCAGAAGAAAAAGAATACCAGATCAAGATGCTGCGCAGTTTGCAGGCGTTTCAGCAAGCCAACACCTTACAGGCATTGGAAAGAGTTCAAGACGCTGCTGTTCAAAATAAAAACATCTTCGCTGAACTAATGGAAGCCAGTAAGATTTGTTCGCTTGGACAAATTACCAAAGCTTTATTCGAAGTGGGTGGACAGTATAGACGGAATATGTAAAATTCCAATACCCTAACGCTTTACTTCCTTTGCTTAACCATCAACCGCATACGTATTAAACGTATGCGGTCTTTTTTTGCCCTTCTTGAAGCGAATCATTCTTTTCGAATGAAACACTTGAATTTCAATGAAAGATTTAAAGAGACTTCGAATTGTGGTAGTAAGCAATCATAAAAAAAGGCTGCCCATAAGGCAGCCTTTTAATTTTAATCACTACTTAACTATTAAGGAAGAATTCTGATTCTGCACTGAACAGGCACAATCAACGATCCGTCACTCATTGTTAATCTAAACATGAAAGCACGTTCTACCAAAGCACCGGCTGCAGGAGCTGTAAGAATTCTGGCAGCACCCGTTACTTTTGTATTGTACTCCGCAATGGTTGTATTTAAAGTAAATGTTTTACCATTTACAGCTACAGGACCTGTGAAGTATTGACCTGCCGTTCCATTCAGAGACGCCACGTTAATAGAGGTTGCACCAGCCACCACATTAGAAACTTCAGCGATATCTACAGAGGCATTATCAGGGATACTCATTACTATACTAATGTTACCTGACGCAAAAGAAACCTCGTAGTAAGGGCTAAACCCAACAGTAGTAGCACCTTCAAAGGTTACAGGAACGGCTGGTTTGTTATCCTTAACAATTTCTCCTTCAAATTCATCATCGCAACTAGCAAGTACTAGTGGGATTGCTACCAGAAATAGGAGATTTAAAAACTTCATATATTTTTTCATTTTACGATCTGTTAAGATTATTAATTAACATCCCACCAAACGTTCACGTTAGGAAGTACAACAGGCGTAAAGTTAGGATTACGCTGCACTTCTTCGTTGATGTACTGAGCTCTGCGGGGGCGCTTACCATCAATACCTACGGCATTCAAATGCTCAGCAAAAGCAGGATAGCCTGTTCTTCTGTAATCATTCCAAGCTTCTAAGCCATTGCCCGTTCCGGCAATATACTTCTGCGTAATGATTTGAGCTCTCTGCTGCTCTACAGTACCTGCCAACGTAACAACTGCAGGATTAGCCGCAACGTATGCATTGATATTGCCTGCAGTAACACCAGCAAGTGCCATAGAGGCTCTGATACCTTCTTCAAACAAGGTCTGAGCAGTTTGACCTGCAGGCAAGGTAACGCCTGGAAGAATCAATGCCGCTTCCGCTAACATGAAGGCACGCTGAGCATTCGTGATCAACTTAACAGGACCCACACCGTTGGCACCGGTAATAGCAGCACTCCACTTAGAGCGGTTAGCAACTGGAGCAAGCGTTCCTGTAAATCCATTTTCATACGTTACATAGCTACCGGTTGGTGCTGTAATGAAAATAGGAAGACGAGGATCGTTTAAGCTGTTTAACAAGTTAACATACCCTGTGCTGGCCATGATATCGTTTTGGAACAAGCTGATGTTGTTGTATGTGTAAATCGGGCTTTGACTTCCAACGCTACCACCGAAATTAACACTCAAGTTTTGAGCATTAGTAACGATATAATCATTGGCGGCAATCACCTCGTTTATTACACTCGTTGCTAAAGCAGGTTCTCTATCGCTGATCTGAAGAGCCAGTTTTAACATCAGTGTATAGCCTGCACGTCCCCATCTTGCAACATCGCCAGCATACACCACATCTGAAAATGCAGTTGGATTGATGGTTGAAGTCGTGTTCAGGGCAACAATGCCTTCTCTCACTAAATCAAACAGACTCTGGATACCCAAGGCAGCATTTCCCTTGTAAATATCTTCCTGGCTATCCAATCTTGGTTGCGTATTAGCTGCGCCTTTCAATGCCTCAGAGTAAGGCACATCTCCCCACGTGTCTGTTGCAATAGAATAAGTGTACGCCTTCATGATTTTAGCAATACCAACGTACGAGCTGGCATCTGCAGCTTCTTCGGAATTGATAATGCTCTCGTAAATAGTCAAGGCTCCACCATAAATTTCAAATCTCCACTGGTTACCGAAATTGGCACCATCGGTATTGTAAATATCCCAAGCGGCAGGTCCACCCGCAGCGCCATACAAATAATCCATGGTAGTGGAAGCAAAGCGGTTCAATTCATTTGCATTGGCAAAGGCTGAACCCACAAGGCCAGAAGGCAAGAGCAATGAAACCGGAACTTTCTCGGGAGAGTTCGGGCTCTGATTCACATCAAGAAAATCATCACAACCCAGCACAAAGGCAAAGGGAAGTAAGATTAACGTCTTATATAATTTCTGAAATCTTTTCATGTTCAATTGTTGTTAGAATTAGAATGTGAGTCTGACATTGAAACCATAATTTCTGGTATTAGGCGCACCATTCAGATCCATACCTTGAATGTTTCCAGCCCCCTGAGTATTCAACTCTGGATCGCCAGGAGCATACGGAGCAAAGAACCATAAGTTTCTTCCACTCAAACCTACACTAACATCACCAAAAGGAGTACCTGACAGCAAACTCTTAGGAAGGCTGTAGTTCAACGCTAATTCACGTAAACGGTAGGTAGTCGCATCAAACACAGCTGCTTCTGAAGCTAAACCTCCCAGAGCTCCCCAATAGGTTTGGGCAGGAATTTGGATATAGTTGTCTGTGAATGTTCCATCACCATTATCAATTACACCATCTAAAATACGTGGCTGATCGCGATCAGCAGCCGTAATGGCCATGCTTCCGTTGCTTCTTAAATCAACCCATCCAAATGAATAGAGGTCGCCACCATATTTAACATCCAACAATACAGAAAGGCTCAATCCTTTATATGAGAAGGTATTCGTTAATCCGGCAATCCAGGTTCTGTTTGGATCTGCAATTACCGTGTTTGGCGTACCTGGCACATAAGCACCAGTAGCTGGATTCACCAAACGCTGACCTGCAGCATTTTTGGTGTAGGCAGTTCCAATAATTACACCATACGGAGATCCTTTCTTAAAGGAAGGAGAGATACCAATAAATGAGTTACCAGGAATGGTTGAACTTTCTACACCGTCAATGATTTCCACTACCTCGTTGCGAATGCGTGTCCAGTTACCAGAAATGTCCCACTGGAAATCTCCAATCTTCAGAATATTGGCCGACACTTCTACTTCCCAACCTTTATTAGTCATTTCACCAACGTTAGCGGTTTGTGTATCGAAACCAGAAGCGTTAGAAATGGCTACGTTCAAAATTTGATCTGTGCTTGAAGAAGAGAAGTAACCAACATCCACACTCAATTTATTCTGGAACAAACCAACGTTTCCACCAATCTCCCAAGCAGTTGTAAACTCAGGCGTTAAGAGGCGGCTACCAATTCTTGAACTTGGCTGGAAACCTGGAACGCTCACACCACCCACAGAAAGAGGGAAAGTTACACTCGCTACGTTGTTACCAAAACCTGCAGGCACGAAGAAGGTACCTGTTAGGTAAGGGTTTGCATCGTTACCCACCTTTGCCCAGCTGGCACGAACTTTTGCATAGGAAAGGATATTTGACTCAATGTCAAAAGCAGCTGTAGGTACGAAGCTGGCAGAAACTGAAGGATAGAAGAAAGTATTATTTGCTTCAGGTAATGTAGATGACTTGTCTACACGTCCTTGAAGTTCTAAATACAAATAGTCCTTATAACCAAAGTTGATGTCAGTGTATAAACCAACCAATCTTCTTTTCGACTTTGAATCGAAAGTACCGGTGAACACACTACCGTTGCTAATGTTTTGGAAACCAGGAATGGTCAATGTAGTTGCATCAGCACCTACGTTCTGAGAAGAACGCTGGTTGACGTTTTGTCCCACCAATACACTGGCACTTAAGCCTTCCACGAAGAAGTTATCCTTAGAAGCTGTAATCATCAAATCTCCGTTTAATTCAGAGTTATAGATCAAGTTCTCTTGGATCTGACCCGTAGGTGCTCTGGCAGAACCAATTGCTAAGCTCAACTGTCTTCTATCAATGTATGTATCAGCGGTAGCTCTGTAGCTAACATTTAACCAAGGTTTAATGTCATAGGCTAAAGTCATGAAACCGAAAACACGATCCACTTGTGTATTTAACTGCTCATATTTAGTACTCCAAAGTGGATGGTTTTGAGTTGTGCTGTAGTAAATGCTTCTACCGGTTGCGTTCTCAAAAGGACGACCCAACAAATCGTAACTTCTAGGAATACGGGTAATCTGACCAAGGGCAGAACCACCATTACCTTGTGTTACGCCACCTTGTTTGGTTTGAACGTAGGTTAAAGAAGAATTAAACTTCAAACCATTCTTAAGCTTAGTACCACCGCCAAATTGTACGCTATTTCTAGAGAAATCTGTCAATGGAATGATACCATCCTGGAAAGTACTGGAGATAGAAAGATTCATGTTCTTGTCCTTATCTCCTGAAGCAATGTTAACACCATTTTGAATAATTCTTCCTGTCTGGAAGAAACCGCTAACGTTATCTTCAAAAGCTCTGTAAGGAACAACATCACCTTGTAGGGTAGTAACTTCTGTTAGCGCCCCACCGAAAGCAGGACCCCAAGAGTTAGTACTTTGGTTGTTAAAGTCGTTGTTTAATCCCTGACCGTATTGGTTCTGTAATTCAGGCAAACCAAAGGCATTCTGCCAGTTAACAGAAGAAGTAATAGTCACTTCAGTCTTACCAGAAGTGGTTCCTCCTTTTTTAGTGGTGATTACAATAACACCGTTTGCTGCTCTCGAACCGTATAGGGCTGCCGCTGCCGGGCCTTTCAACACGTTCAAGGACTCAATGTTTTCCGGACTAATGTCGTTTAGACGGTTGCTTGGTTGAGTTCCGAAAAGTGAGTTATTCGTATTAGTTGTACTGTTATCAAAAATAATACCGTCCACTACAATCAATGGCTGGTTGTTATTTCCGAAAGAGGTAACCCCACGAATGTTAATGTTAGTACTAGCACCTGCACCACCGCTGGCACCGGTAATATTAACACCAGACAGTTTACCCTGTAGGGTGTTCAATAAACCAGTTTCAGAACGCTGTGCCAGGTCCTTACCCTTCACAGATTGAAGAGAATAACCTAAGCTTCGCTCATCTCTTTCCAAACCCTGGGCTGTAACCACAATTTCAGAAAGCTGGGTTATATCAGAAGCCATCTGCACATCTACGGTTGCTCTTGATCCGATGCCGATTTCTGAAGTTGTAAGTCCGATAAAAGAGAAAACCAATGTTCCTCCATCAGCAGGCACAGAAATCCTGTAATTACCGTCAACATCTGTGACAGTCCCCGATGTAGTTCCTTTTAGAACCACGTTTACCCCAGGTAAAGCACTGCCGTCCTCAGCAGACGTTACTTTACCTGTAACCGTACGCTCCTGCGCGAAGGCCGATGAGACCAGCACAAGAGAGGCGGTAAGCAATAGTAAAACTCTCCTCATAGAATTGTTATTAAGTTTGGATTAATATAAACCCCAAACATAAAACAAAAGGATAATGTTCTGCAACCACTTAACACAAAATAAGCAGTGGTTAGAATGATAAAATACCGAACAAAGGATTACAAAACCCTGAATTCGATGCGTCTGTTGAGTTTTTGACCCTTTTCGGAGGTGTTTGGTGCGATAGGCTTGGAGGAACCATAGCCCTTCGATTTTACCCTATATTGGGGTATCTCTTTTTTTAGCAGGTATTTCACTACAGAAGTGGCTCTTTTTTGAGAAAGCTCCAAGTTATAAGCTTCCGAACCTACATTGTCGGTATGACCTCCAACTTCAATCGAAAGATTCGGGTTTTCTTTCAGCAATCGCACCACTTTATCCAGTTCTGCCAGAGAGGCTGGCTGTAATTCGTACTTATCAAACTCAAAGAAAATATTGTTTAATACGGTAACAGAACCGG
>LNEN01000263.1 GCA_001464155.1 Cytophagales bacterium Ga0077538
TCTGATCGTTCGCTTCCTGATTTATTATTTCGGAGAGCCGCTGCTACCCTTTAAATTAGACTCACTCTTTTCAGCCACGACTTGGTTTCTCTACGCACTTTTACCAGCCATCATCAACCTGGGATTTATTTCTCATCAGTTTCTGAATTATTGGCGCGATACCCAAGTAATGAATGAACGTCTGGAGAAAGAAAAATCGCAAGTGCAGTTTGATAATCTCAAGAATCAATTAAATCCTCACTTCCTTTTTAATGCATTAACTTCTCTCAATTCTCTGATCATGGAGAATCAGGAACTGGCTTCCCAATTCGTCCAACAACTCTCTAAAGTTTATCGGTATGTGCTGCAAAATAAAGAGAAGAGTTACGTTTCGTTGCGTACGGAGTTAGATTTTATCCAGCATTATGTATCGTTATTGCAAACACGTTTTCAAAAGGCTTTGAAGATACGGTTTGACATTTCGACTTCTGCAGAAGAGCTCCATATCGTACCCGTTACGTTGCAAATTCTAATTGAGAATGCAATTAAGCACAACATTCTAGACGTTAAACGCCCACTGCAGATTGATATCTTTACATCCGGAGATTATTTGATTGTGAGTAATAACTTGCAGGTGAGGAATAATGTAGAAAGTTCTAACAAGCAAGGCTTGAATAATATGAAATCTCTGTATGCTTTTTTAACGGAGCGCCCTGTTTTGATTGAACAAAATGAAGATCGGTTTTCAGTGAAAGTACCCTTAGTATAAAACATTATGAAAATACTAATCATTGAAGATGAGCCATTGGTGGCAAAAGATCTTGAGCGCTTAATCAAAGGGCTTGATGTTACCGTGGAAGTTTTAGAAATTCTTCCCAGTGTTGCCCAAGGAAAGGAATGGTTTCGTACGAATCCTTTACCAGACATCATCTTCTCAGATGTTCGTCTTTCAGATGGTATTAGTTTTGAAATATTTGAGTCAATCAACCTTCAATGCCCGATCATTTTCACCACAGCTTACGATGAATATGCCATTCGTGCCTTTAAGCTGAATAGTATTGATTACTTATTAAAACCTGTTGATAAGAAGGAGCTAGGTTTGGCTTTCGCAAAATATAAGTCGTTGAATGTGGGTGGTATTGTTAATGAGCAATTGAAAAGCATGCTAAGTAAGTGGACGGATTCATCCACCAAAAAGTATAAAGAGCGTTTCCTCACACTTCACCGCAATGCACTGGTGCCGGTTACAACAGAGGAAACTGCATATTTCCGAAAAGATGAATTAATACACGTGCATACGCTGAGTGGTGAAAAATATATCAGCGAGCATCAGACCTTAGATGAAATTGAGGCCTTGGTAAACCCACAGATTTTCTTTCGGGTAAATCGTCAGCACTTAGTACACCGCCAGGCCGTTGGAAAAATCAAGACGACACACAAAGGTCTAACACTTGAATTAAAAGGTATTCCGCTGCTGGAAGTTGACATGAGTAGGGAAAAGGCAACCGCTTTTAAAGAGTGGATTGTTAGTTAGGATAGAGCCTGACCGTTGGGCCGATGGGTGTTTCCAGAACTTGCCTACTTTTGATGGCCTATTATTTTACCAAGAAGCCTAGCAACAATCCCAGAATAATAATAATAGGAGATGGAATTTTGGTGAAGGACAATAGGCAGAATGTGCCAATGGTAAAGGCGAAATTCATAAAAGAATTTTCAAGAGGTTGAAACAGGATGATGGCTGCTGAGGCAACCAAACCCGCACTGGCAGCAGTAATTCCTTCTAACGAAGCGCGAATGCCCCTGTATTTTTTCAATGCATCCCAAAAACGAATAACAAAGAAGATAAGAAAAGTGCCTGGCAAGAAAATTCCTGCCGCAGCCATTATGCCTCCTATTATTTCTCCTCCCACACCATACTCACGCATGCTCAGGGCTCCAATGTAAGAGCTAAAGCCAAATACGGGACCTGGTAGCGATTGCACAAAGGCATAACCCGAAAGAAATTCGTTAGAGCTGAGGTATTTTTTAAACTCAACAAATTCGGTGTACAACATGGGCGTGAGCACTTGTCCGCCACCAAAAATCAAACTTCCATTTCGATAGAAGTTCTCAAACAAACGCACAGGTAAGGAGCCCGTTAGTTTTCCGACCACGGCAGCAATAATTAATACACCTGCCCACAAAATGAAGTTTGACCAATTGATATTTACCGGTTCCTTTTTTTCTCGAGGTTGTTTTCGATACTTCAACGCAGTAATAGCACCGGCCAGCAAGAGGATGATGGGAAATACATAAGGTGTTTGAAAAAAGTATGAGGCCACCGCTGCCAGCACCATCAGGACTAAGCCTGTTTTGGTGTAAACCGTTTTTAAGCTGATGGTGTAGGCTGCATAACTTACAAAGCCAACAGCCATCGGCTGAATGAAACGCGTAAATTCTAATGAAAGATTTTTTTCTTGAATGCTCGAAAAGAGAATGCCTACTATGGTCATCACAATGACCGAGGGTAATATCCAAACCAAAAGAGTTAAGTAAGCGAGATTGGGTCCCCCCACACGGTAGCCAATAGCCGTAAGGGTTTGGGTGGAGCTGGGGCCAGGTAAGATTTGACAGAGCGAATTCAGCTCCATCAATTCAGCTTCATCAAGATACTTCCGCTTATCTACCAGGATTCGTTGAAAGTGAGCAATGTGCGCTTGTGGACCACCAAAGGCGGTGAGCGCCAGCCATAGCACATCTTTTAAGAAGATGAAAAACCGAACCTTCCTGATCACGGCTTACATTATTTTTTCTTCAAGCCGATTTCAGCGAGCCGCTGATCGAGGAAAGCCCCGGCCGTAATGTCATCCCACAGTTTGGGATGTTCCTTGTCCACACAACTCGGTAAAGCGGCCAAGTTCATCTCGCTTCGCGGGTGCATGAAGAAGGGAATGGAATACCGAGGCTTATTCATCTGATCGCGCGGAGGGTTGACGACACGATGTATAGTTGACTTTAATTTTTTGTTGGTGAGGCGCTCCAGCATATCGCCCACGTTTACTACCAACTGATCGGGGAGTGCAGTTATCGGAATCCATTTGCCGTCTCTTCTCAATACCTGAAGGCCATCGGCACTGGCACCCATCAGTAAGGTAATCAGATTAATATCGCCATGTTCTGCAGCACGCACGGCATCTGCAGGAACAGCATCCGGGTTTTCGATGGGGTAGTAATGAATGGGACGTAAGATGCTGTTTCCATGTTTTACTTTGGCATCAAAGTAATCTTCAGGCAGACCAAGGTATAAAGCAATGGCACGCAGCATGTGTGTGCCTGTTTGCTCCAACCTTCTATATACTTCCAGTCCAATTTCTTTTAGCTCCGGAACTTCATCAGGCCAAACATTGTCGGGATATTCTTTCTTGATAGGATCATTGTCCAGTACTTCTTGTCCAATGTGGTAAAATTCTTTTAAGTCACCTGTATTGCGTCCTTTGGCATGTTCTTTTCCCTTTCCAATATAGCCACGTTGTCCGGCTAAGCCAGGGATCTCATATTTTTGCTTGACGGCATCAGCTTGGGCGAAAAACTTTTTGATGGCGATGTACAGTTTGTCAGAGAGGTCATCACTTAAGTAATGATTGCGAATCGCCACAAAACCGATGGTGTTGTAGGCAGCGCCCAAATCAGCTACAAATTTTCTTTTCTTTTCGGGGTCACCTCCGTAGAAATCAGCTAGGTCTAGGGAGGGTATTTCATCGTGCAAGAGCGCTTCCATACGTATCTAAGTTGATCCACGCAAGCTAAATATTTTTACCTAAATTTACCTAACCGTCCAGTGGGACTATCCGCTACGATTCTCTATGAAAACAACACGAAGAAAATTTATTGCAGATTCAGCCAAAGCAACACTATTGACTGTGGTAGGAGGGCCTTTATTGATCGAGAGTGCAGTAGCTTGCTCACCAACATTGGCATCGGCAGCTATACCTGCACCCTTTAGCTTTACGCAAGTGCCACTGCCATATGCGTACGCTGCATTAGAACCTTACATTGATGCGCAGACTATGGAGATTCACTACACCAAGCACCACACAGCTTATATAAAAAACGTGAATGATGCCTTGGTGGCCGAAAAGATTACAGCTGTATCGGAGGAGGCATTTTTCTCTGCTGTTTCAACGTTATCCGCGAAAGCGCGTAATAATGGGGGCGGTGCCTGGAATCACAATTTCTTTTGGCAGGTAATGAAACCCGGCTCTGAAGAAAACCAACCAACTGGAAAGGTTTCTGAAGCCTTGATGGCATCTTTCGGGTCTATTGAAAAATTTAAGGAGCAATTTACACAGATAGCGATGACACGTTTTGGCTCTGGTTGGGCCTGGCTGGTGAGCGATCAGGGAAAATTGGTGATTGGCTCTACCCCAAATCAGGATAACCCATTGATGGATTTACCTTCGGGACAGATAGGGATAAAAGGTAAACCTTTACTGGCCCTGGATGTATGGGAGCATGCCTATTACCTCAAGTATCA
>LNEN01000264.1 GCA_001464155.1 Cytophagales bacterium Ga0077538
AATGGGAAGCTTTCGGTTGGATTGTGAATGAATTCAATGGCAATGTCATGGAAGATGTTATTGCCGGAATAGAAAAGGCACAAACACTTGCTAAAAAAGGCAAACCAGTTCTTAACCTCATGCGTACCGAGATGGGCTTTGGTGTAGACTACATGATGGGCTCACACAAGTGGCATGGTGTGGCCCCTAATGATGAAGAGTTGAAGAAAGCACTGGGTCAATTGGAAGAAACTCTGGGAGATTACTAATCTGTTAATTGTTATCAATTAACAAATAACAGACAACTGCTAACCACCAACTCAAACCGATTCTTTCATCTGAAAAGTGTACAACGTCTCATCGAGTTGTAGGGTGCCTGCATTAAATTCTTTAATAAAGTCTTCAATCACTTTTTCATTAATCTCTTCGAGATGAAGGCCCACATCTAAGGCTATTCCAAAGTCAACGTTCAGGTCTTTATCTAAGTGCTCTTTTACTTTAACGGCTCCATCCTCTTCTAATTCTGTTATTACTTCCGCCATAAAAAGTCCGATCTCCTCTTCTAAATCACTAAGCGGCTCCAGGTTTCCATTCTCGTCTTCTTCGTAATCAATCTTCTTATAGTCCGGAAATTGTTGTGCCGCCCTATGTTCTGCGATTTCAAACAATTCACTTTCGTGTTCCATGCGCAAGGTGCAGAGTACAGTATCATAAATGACTTCTTTGCCCTCGTGCTTACCTATGAAAAAGAAATGTGCGTATTCCTCATTTCGCTCATCGTCATCATCATATAAAAAGACTTTTCCCAAGGCCTTCATTTCTTCCTTGTAGGCGTTAATCTCTTCTGGTGAAAATCCCTTATTTATGTGGAGTGGCATAGTTCGTAATACAGTACTGAATATAGGCCTGAAAGCCTAAGAATCAAAATAAGCATTGATAAATTTACAGACTAAGTCAGCTCTCTTTAAACCACTCTGCGTACATGGGATAATTGCGAGCTGTGCGAGCAATCACTTCTTTCATTTCATCTCCAACGTCTTTCAAGCGCTTAGCAGGAATGCCTCCATAAATACTTCCTGGCTCTACAATGGTTTTTGGCAGAACGATAGCCCCCGCTGCAATTACCGACCCCTCTCCTATAACGGCATCATCCATAATGATTGCTCCCATGCCCACGAGTACATTGTCTCCGATGATACAGCCATGGGCAATCGCCTTATGGGCAATCGAAACATTACTGCCAATGACTGTCTTCGCCTTCTGATAGGTACAGTGAATTACGGCCCCATCCTGTATATTTGTATTATTCCCAATGGTAATGGAGTGCACGTCTCCTCGTACAACAGCATTAAACCATACGGTACAGTTATCTCCCATGGTTACCTCGCCAACTATTACCGCCCCATCAGCGAAAAAGCAATTCTTCCCAAACTGAGGTGTAAAACCCCGAACTGTTTTAATTATAGCCATAGTTTTCAATGATCTGGGGTCAATTAACAATGATCAGGGACTTAAAGCAAACACATTTTTACCTTATCCGGGCTGCATGCTCTTCGTCTAAACTCAACTAAAGATGAGATGTATTCATCATCTATTTTCTGCCAATCTGTCATTAAAAGTGCAATAAAACCCTTACTTTTACGTCTTCGAAAGGGATATTAAGACATGGAGAATCTCGTAACAGACTTGGACATTTTAGATCACAACAATACTCAAGCCTGCGATACAGTTAAGAAAACAGAAGAACTGAACACAGGTAAAGGTAGAAAACTGTATATAGAAAGTTATGGTTGCCAGATGAACTTCTCCGATAGTGAGATTGTAGCTTCCATATTACACAACGAAGGATTTGACACCACTTCTGACATAGAGAAGGCGGATGTGGTTTTTCTGAACACTTGCTCCATTCGAGAAAAGGCTGAGCAAACCGTACGGCATCGCCTGATTCACATCAAGGGCTTGAAAAAGCACAAACCTGAATTGTTGGTGGGTATTCTTGGCTGTATGGCCGAGCGCTTGAAAACTAAATTATTAGAAGAAGAGAAACTGGTAGACCTGGTGGCTGGCCCTGATGCCTATCGTGACTTACCGAAGCTTATTGGTCAGGTAGATGAAGGTGACCGGGCCATTAACACCTTCTTATCGCGCGATGAAACCTACGCAGATGTAACACCTGTGCGCTTAAACAGCAATGGTGTAACAGCCTTCATCTCCATTATGCGTGGTTGCGACAACATGTGCACGTTCTGTGTTGTGCCCTTTACACGAGGACGCGAACGCAGTCGAGACCCACAATCCATTGTGGCAGAAGCTCAAGATTTGTTCGATAAAGGCTACAGAGAAGTAACCTTGTTGGGTCAGAATGTTGATTCCTATAAGTGGAGCCCCGAAGAGAACAACAAGGTATGGTTGGAAAAGAAGGGCATAACGAACACCGTTACCTTTTCTATGCTATTAGAAATGGTCGCTCAGGTAAACCCAGCCTTGCGCATCCGCTTTTCCACCTCCCATCCAAAAGATATTACCGATGATGTGCTTTATACCATGGCACGGTATGATAACATCTGCAAGTACATTCACTTACCCGTACAAAGCGGCAACAGTCGCATATTGGAAATGATGAATCGGGGGTACACGCGTGAAAGAAATTCTTGGTGAAGATTGCGGCCTCTCTTCCGATATGATTACAGGTTTTTGTAGTGAGACGGAAGAAGAACATCAGGATACGCTTTCGCTGATGGATCTGGTAAAGTTCGATTACGCCTATATGTTTTACTATTCCGAACGCCCCGGTACCCTGGCTGAGAAGAAATACAAAGATGACATAGACCTGGCTACTAAGAACCGAAGGCTCAATGAAATCATTCTAAAACATCGGGAGCATGCGCTAGAGAGCAACCTGCGCGATGTGGGCAAAACCCATTCGGTTTTAATTGAAGGATTTTCCAAACGCTCGCAAGAGCATCTTTACGGCAGAAGTTCTAATAATAAAGTAATTGTGTTTCCAAAGGGCAACCACAAAAAGGGAGAATATGTGAACGTGCTGGTAAAGGAGTGTACCGGTGGCACCTTGATTGGTGAGGTGGTTAATGGGTAAGCATTAACTGATTATTAACAACAGACTAACAAAGAATGACGATAACAGATTCGGAAATAGTAAGTGTAAAGCAACGCTTTGGCATCATAGGCAATTCCCCATTGCTGAACAATGCTGTGCGCGTGGCCATGCAGGTAGCGCCTACCGATATGTCGGTATTGATTACTGGTGAAAGTGGAAGTGGTAAGGAATCCTTCTCAAAAATTATTCACCATTTAAGTTCTCGCAAGCATGGGCAGTTTATTGCGATCAACTGTGGGTCTATACCTGAAGGAACCATCGATTCAGAACTTTTCGGCCACGAGAAAGGCTCGTTTACCGGAGCGCATGAATCGCGCAAGGGTTATTTTGAAGTTACCAATGGGGGTAGCATTTTCTTAGATGAAATCGGTGAAATGCCGCTCGGTACACAAGCCCGCTTGCTTCGTGTGTTGGAGAATGGAGAATTCATTAAAGTAGGTTCCTCTAAAGTATTGAAGACGGATGTGCGCGTAGTAGCTGCTACCAATGTGAACCTCATGCGCAAAGTAGAGGAAGGTAAGTTTCGGGAGGATCTGTATTATCGCTTGAGCACCGTGCCTATTTATGTTCCACCCTTACGGGAAAGAGGTAGAGATGCCGAATTGCTCTTTAGAAAATTTGCAGGCGACTTTGCCGAGAAATATAAGGTGAAGCCCATTACCCTTACCGAAGACGGTAAAGAAGCACTCTTGAAATATCGTTTCCCTGGCAACATTCGTCAATTAAAAAACCTGGTAGAACAAATCAGCGTGCTCTCGACAGATGAAAAAGAAATCAATGCGGAGAAGCTGATTCACTACATTCCGCGCGAAAGCAGTTTACCGGCCTTGTATCGCGATGCCACTCTTGAAAAAGAGAATTTTTCGGAGCGAGACATCTTGTATAAAGTACTCTTCGATATGAAAAAGGATGTACTCGATCTCAAAAAACTAGTGCTTGATCTTTATAACAATCAGGGAAAGGCAGGACAATTGATAAAAGAACATGCTCGGCTCTTCGATGGCGTAGAAGAAAATCTCAGCCCGGAACCTACTCACGAGCCTCTTGTCCTCAATTATCCAACCAATGGTAATTTACAAACCTCTCCTGCGGCAGAGGACGAAGAGGTGCACGACATCAGCCACGAAACAGAAGAGGATACCCTCTCTATTGAGAAGAAGGAGAAGGAATTGATTATGCGTGCACTTCGTAAAAACAATAATAAGCGCAAATATGCGGCACGCGATTTGGGTATTTCTGAGCGCACGTTATACCGAAAAATTAAACAATACGAACTTGAAGAATAAAACTACAACCTATAGATATTGGTTTTCGGGGCTTGCTACACTCATGCTCTTCATCACCAGTGTCACCTCGTGCGGTGTGTATTCTTTCACGGGCGTGGCCATTAATGCCAAGAGTATCTCTATTCTGGATTTCTATAACAATACAGATTTAGGCCCCGCCAACATCGGTCAGACCTTTACCAACCGGCTTAAAGACTATATGTTATCAAACACCTCCATGGCCATCGTACAGGAGAACGGTGAACTGCAAATGGAAGGCATTGTTACCGAATATAGAATTACAGACATCGCTCCTACTGCAGCGGCTTCTTCTAATGAAAGAGATGTAGCTGCCCTGAGTCGCTTAACCATTACCGTGAAGGTTACCTATGTGAATACCACCGATGACACCATGTCTTTCCGGGATAAAACGTTTTCCTTTTATGAGAACGTTGACAATACGATATCCCCGGATGCCATTAGTGACGTTGTGATCAACCGTATTCTGGACCAGATTATTCTGGACATCTTCAATGCTTCGGTTGCCAATTGGTAAAAATTGCCCTATTTTAGAACTCTCAACAAACCTGATCGATGACTAAAATCGAATTTCAAGACCTCTTGCATCGCTATACCAGCAGTACTCGTCAGGAGGCCGATCAGGTACTATCCTTAAAGAAGCAATATCCGTATAGTCAGCTCCTTCATTCACTGGCAGCCAGGGTTAGTAAAGATCACAGCCTGGAGAATTCCCAGCAGGAACTACAATTGGCTGCTTTCTATGCAGCTGATCGCCACGTTTTAAAGGAATTAATGTCTCCAAATGGTACTCCTTCACAAAAAGGAGTGCTGGCGGTAACTAGCCAGAGTTCAACGATATCTGTCCCTTCAACTGAAATCGATTATGCGGACGAAGTCATTCACGACTTGGAAATTCTCAATGAATTAAAGCACAATTTTGAGGTACTCTATGAAGAGTCTACCACCAAGCGTGTGATCACCAAACGAGAACTCGCTCCTAAAGAATTCGTTAGAGAAATAGCACCGAAAAAAGCAGTTCATAAGAAAGCGACAGCGCCTAAAAAGAAAGTCCCCGCTAAAAAGAAAACAACTGTTAAGGCTAAACATAAGACTCCTGTAAACAAGAAAGTAAAAAAGCCTCTGGCTAAAGTGGCCAAGGGCAAGCTGAAAAAGGTCAAGCCTTTAAAAAAAAAGTTAAAAAACGGAGATGATCTCCTGCTGGAGATCGAAACTTCTAAACGCATGCTGCGGATTGATAATCCTAAGCAGCGTGAGCAGCTCCAAATCATCGATAACTTTATCAAGACCCAGCCCAGCATTAGCAACGCCAGGGAAAAGACAGCGCTTCAGGCTCCTGCCGGAGATTTGGCTCCCCTCAAACAGGGAGAGTTTGGAGATCAGATCATTTCCGAAACCTTAGTTTCTATACTTATTAGTCAGGGTAAAAAAGAGAAAGCCATAGAAGTCCTTAAAAAGCTTATTTGGAAGTTTCCACAAAAAAAGGCTTACTTTGCGACTCAAATTGAAGAACTTAAGAAATAGTCATGTACACACTTATTATTGGTTTTAGCGTCTTTTTATCTGTACTCCTCATTATTGTTGTTTTAGCCCAAAATTCCAAAGGAGGCGGTCTTTCTAGCCAATTTGGTGGTTCTGGAGCCAGCAACATGTTCGGTGTGAAGAAAACAGGTGATTTCCTTGAAAAAACCACTTGGGTATTGGTTGCCCTTATTATGGTATTAGCATTAGCCACCAACTTTACTACACCTGGTGTAAGCAGAGGCTCTAACTCTATTTTAGATGCCGCTGGTGAACAAGCAGCCCCTCAGCAGCAAACAGCTCCTGCGGATGCCACAACTACACCAGCAGCTCCAGCAGACAGCGCTCAATAATCAAGACATTGATAGAACATAAAGGAAGGCCCCCGCAAGGGGCTTTTTTATTGCTTACCCATTCATAACAAGCTATCAATAAATGCATCAAATCATTACTTTTGAAACATAGGCCTATGACGCAATCACTCATGCTCAAGAACCTGTGGTATTTTGCCATGCATGGTTCATTCTTAAAACAAGGAAAACTAATCGCGAAAGAAATTGCCGGAGAGCGCATTGCTTTTGGTAGAAATGAAAAAGGCGAACCCTTTGCATTAAAGGACAACTGCCCGCATCGCGGAGTCCCTCTTTCCGAAGGTTGGTTTAAGGATAATCGCATTCAGTGCTGCTACCATGGCTGGGAATTTGATTGCACGGGTTCTTGCCTGAATATACCCGCTCTGGCGGATAAGGAATTTGACACCAAAAAGATTAAGGTGTTTAACTATCCATGCAAGGAAGTAAATGGAACCATCTGGATTTACATTCCACAGAACAAGCTTCAACTAAAAGGTGCTGAGAACACCTTACCCGACTTACTAATACCGCCTGATAAAAAATTCCTTTTTGTAGAAAAAGTAATCATGCCCACCGATATAGATCATGCTGTCATCGGCTTGATCGATCCGGCCCACGTTACTTTTGTACACCAGTCGTGGTATTGGCGAAGTGCTAAAAAATTGAAACTAAAAACGAAAGACTTCGCCCCTTTCGAGAAGGGTTTTAAAATGGTGCGACACAAACCTTCCTCCAACTCGAAAGGATACAGCGTGCTTGGCGGAGAAACGTCTACAGAAATTAACTTTCAACTACCCGGCAATCGCTTTGAACACATCCGTGTAGGAAAGAACGATATCGTTTCCATTACCTGCCTCACTCCTATTAATGAACATGCTACTGAGTTGAATCACATTTTCTACACCTCCCTGGACTTTGTGAAATATGTATGGTGGCCTTTACGTCAGTTGGGTAAACAATTTATCCATCAGGATTTAGGAGTTTTCAACAAGTTGAAGCAAGGCCTTGAAACCAAACCTACGCTCATGCTCTTGGGAGAACCCGACATGCAGGCACGCTGGTATCACGAACTAAAACGGCAGTGGGATCTTTCCCAGCAAAATCAAACCGAGTTTGTAAACCCTGTGAAAGAACAAACCCTGCACTGGATAACTTAATATTCTATGTAGGCGGTAAGGGAGATCCGCTGCACAGGATTCACCGGGTCGTTACTGTAGAGTGTAATAAATTTCTGCTGTGTTCCTTTACGCTGTGCCGGATTGAAGTGCAACGTGAGTTGTGTTGATTTACCTGGAGCCAGTGTGTTTACTTCTGTGGTTGCTGTTAAGCATTCGCAATTTGCTTGTATAGCCTGCAAGCTTAGTTCTTTCTTCCCGGTATTAGTAATCGTAACTTTTCTTTCAATATTAGTGGAGGAAGGGAAACGGCCCAAATCAAGCAAGCTTTCTCCTAAGACCAAGCGGGGCGCTTTTGCCAGCTCCTCTTTAGACAATTCGGGAAAAGAATCCTCCAACGTAGCATAAACTGAAAACGATTTACGCGACATGGCTTCGTCATTGGTAATGAACTCCACATTATCGCTTTGAAAACCATAGGCATTTCTCATCTTACCATTATAGCCAATACGAATTACACCTTTCTCTCCTGGCCCAAGCGTGGCGGGCATCACCTGAGCCTTGATATAAGCAGGAGTGAGTGGCGCTGCGGTAACAGTTACAGGGCTTTCTCCTCCATTCACTACTT
>LNEN01000265.1 GCA_001464155.1 Cytophagales bacterium Ga0077538
CGTTTTTGCTTTTCCTGTTTGTCTTTGAAATTCAAAAAATCGATGCAGAAGGACGTGGTTAATCCGGCAAGCGCAGAGTCGGCACTCGCATAAGAAGAAGCAATGATACCCAGCAGAAAGAACACACCCGCTACAATACCAAACTCGGTTAGCGCTAGCTGAGGAAAGAGTTCATCGGAAGTAGCAGGCAGGGGAAGACCTTTACTTGCGCTGTATAAGTAGAGTAAGGCACCGAGCGTGAGAAAAAGCAGGTTGACTACTACCAGCGTAAGGCTAAACCAGAACATGTTCTTTTGTGCTTCACCAATATTTTTACAAGTCAGATTTTTCTGCATAATCTCCTGGTCCATGCCCGTCATGGTGATGGCAATGAAGGCTCCGCCAATAAATTGTTTTGGAAAAAAGAGCGTGCTGTTCACATCATCGAAATAAAACATCTTGGAGTAATTGCTGGACTCAATTAGGTCAACCATTTCACCGAAGCCAAGTCCTAAACGAGAAGCAATAATGTATACGCAAATGCCGACTGCCGAAACGAGAAAGAGTGTTTGAAAGGTATCGGTCCACACGATGGTTTTAATACCGCCTTTAAAGGTGTAAATCCAGATCAGTACGATGGTAGTTACTACGGTGAATGCAAAGGGTACTCCCCAGGCATCGAATAAAAAAAGCTGCAGTACGGTGGCTGCCAGGTAGAGCCGAAGGGAAGAGCCAATAGTGCGAGAGATCAGAAAGAAAAAGGCACCCGTTTTATAGGCGTATGTATCGAATCGCTGTTCTAAATAGGAGTAGATAGATACCAGGTTAAGACGATAGTACAGAGGCATAAGCACAAGTATAATCACCCAGTAGCCTACCAGGTAGCCCAGCACAATTTGAAAATAACCAAACCCAATTTTTCCCACGTTACCGGGCACAGAAATGAAGGTGACACCCGACAAGCTCGCTCCGATCATACCAAAGGCTACCAAATACCAGGGCGATTGGCGGTTGGCGGTGAAAAAGGTGTTTGTATCGGCCCCTCGCGAGGTAATGATGGAAATGCCAATGAGTACCGCGAAGTACAAAAACATGATAACAGCAACAAGGGTGGGTGTCATGGGCGGTATTTATCGTAAAAGATCGAAAAATAAGGGAAATCCAAATGCTATTTTACTTGTTATAGTGTTTGTTACTATTTTTGTAGAATGAAGCCTGGTGTTTTAATAGAAGAAGACGTAGCTGAGCTGGAGGTTATTGAGACCACTGAGGTCATGGAGTTGGTTGTTTTCAACGATGACTTCAACACCTTCGATCATGTTATCCGCACACTTATCAAGGTTTGCCATCATACCCCTGAGCAGGCTGAGCAATGCACTTGGCTTATTCATCATAAAGGTCGCTGCACGGTAAAATCAGGCACCTTCGATTTTTTAAAGCCCTACCGGGATGCCATCTGCGAAGAAGGAATCGATGCAAAAATCCTATAGTTCTTAGTTCTTATTTTGAGTTTTTGTCAGTTGTAATTTTCCTTCATGGATTTCCCTTCCAAACTTATTGAAGAAGCAGTAAACCAGGTCTCGAAATTACCGGGTATAGGGAAAAAGACAGCGTTGCGCCTGGTGCTACACCTCGTTAAGGAAAAAAAAGAAACAACCTTTGCACTTACCGAAGCGTTGTCTACGCTGCGTGAAAACATTCGCTTCTGCAAAAAGTGCCATAACATTTCGGATGCAGAAGTTTGTAGTATCTGTACCAGCCACAGGCGTGACTCAACCTTGTTGTGTGTGGTGGAGGACACCAAAGATGTGATGGCCATTGAAAACACAGCTCAATACAACGGTTTGTACCATGTTTTAGGAGGGATCATTTCTCCCATGAATGGTATTGGGCCGTCTGAATTAAAAATTGATTCTTTAGTAACACGCCTCAGTGATCCAGCAGGTGGAATCAAAGAAGTTATTTTGGCACTTAGCCCAACTATGGAGGGCGACACCACTTCTTTCTATATTCACAAGCGCATCAAAGAATACCCTGTAAAGGTTTCGGTTATCTCCAGAGGCATCGCCATAGGTGGTGATCTCGAATACGCAGATGAGATCACGCTGGGAAGAAGTATCTCCGCACGCACACTTTTTAACTAAGGAATATTTTTTCTTACAATATCTATCGGCTAACTTCCAGCCTCAAATTTTTTCTATGAACAAACTTTCCAATCGCATTGAAGCTATTCAGGAGTCCGCAACACTGGCCATGGCCGCCAAAGCGCGCGAGTTTAAAGCCCGCGGTATTGATGTTGTCAACCTTAGTTTAGGAGAACCTGATTTTAAAACACCTCAGCACATTTGTGATGCGGCCAAGAAGGCGATTGATGATGGAAAGTATTTTGCTTATCCTCCGGTAGCCGGCTATCAGGATTTACGTGAAGCCCTTGCCGCCAAGTACCAGAAAGAAAACAACGTGCCGTATAAGGCTGAAAACATAGTAGTATCCAATGGCGCAAAGCAGTCCATTGCCAATGCTATGATCGCCCTGTTAAATCCAGGCGATGAAGTAATTGTATTTTCTCCTTATTGGGTTAGTTACGATGCACTGGTTCGTTTGGCGGAAGGCACCCCTGTACTGGTGAAGGGTGGTATTGAAAACGATTTTAAGGTAACAGCCGCTCAATTGGAGAAAGCAATTACCAAAAAGACCAAAGCCATTATCTTTTCTTCCCCTTGTAACCCTACGGGTTCGGTGTTTACCAAAAAGGAATTGCAAGACATTGCTAACGTGGTGTTGAAGCATGAAGGCTTGTTAGTGATAGCCGATGAGATTTACGAACACATTGATTTTAGCGGAGAGCAGACAAGTATCGCCTCGTTTCCGGGCATGTTCGACAGAACTATTACCGTAAATGGTTTTGCCAAAGGTTTTGCCATGACGGGTTGGCGCGTAGGCTACATTGCTGCTCCTAAGTGGGTGGCAGATGGTTGCAATAAAGTGCAAGGACAGATTACGTCTGCTAACTGTTCGATTGCCCAACGTGCAGCCTTAGCTGCCATTGCGGGTGATATAGGCCCCACCAAGAACATGGTGTTGGAATATCACAAGCGGAGAGATATTGTCTACAACTTATTAAAAGATATTCCCGGTGTAAAATCTAACTACCCTCAAGGAGCCTTTTATTTCTTCCCGGATGTAAGCTCATTCTTCGGAAAATCAGATGGCACCACTACAGTAAAAAATGCAGATGATCTTTGCATTTATCTATTGGAGAAAGCACATGTTTCGCTGGTATCGGGCGGGGCTTTTGGAGATGAGAATTGCGTGCGACTTTCCTATGCTGCTTCAGAAGAAGACCTTAGAAAGGCATTGGAGAGAATGAAGAAAGCCTTAGGAGAATTAAAATAAGCCAATACTAATTATCCTGGAACTGCTTTTCCAATGGACCTGCTTTCTCAAGATCAGCAACAATCTGGGAGTCGAGCGGAGTACGTTTGATAACGTTATAATTTTCCCAGAATTTTTTATTGTAGTTCAGGTTCTGGTACTGTAGGCCATATTTTTTCATGCTCTCGGTTGTTCCAATCCGGCTTTCGGGATTTGGATTGATTTTGTTGATGAGTAGTTGCTGGAATAACTCTGTTTCGAACTTGAGCTCTTGAGTTGTCTCATCGTACCAGTTTATTTGTGAAGTCATTCTCATAAAACTCAAGTACATTTTGTTTTCATAGCGCCTGAACTCAACCACCTTATCAGTGCCGATGAAACGACCCTCCAGTCCCTTCTTCCTTCCTACAATATCGTTGGCTGCATTCATCTTCTTAAACTCAAAGCGGACAATGGAGTAATCTTGTTTATCAATAAAGAGACGCAAAGAATATTCTCCATCGTACCCCACCACGAAAATTTCATGACCATTGTAATAAGAATCCTCTTCCCGTTTCATCACTGCAAATAATTCATCGCGCGCATCAATTTGGCGATATCGTATGTTATTGTTCAGTAGCAAATCTTCCAATAAGTTATCCTGATCAAAGTAAGTGGTGAATTTGCTTTCATAGCCGAGACTTTGGCGCAGTTCAACGAGTTTAACACGTTCTTTTAATCGATGCTTATTTCTGGGTTCGCGGGAGTCTTCGTCATAAATCTGAACAGCTGACTCTAGCAGGGAGATATAGGTCCCACCTACTCTTTTAATGTCCCGATAAAAGCCATCGAGTATGAATGGTTGTTGGGGTAAATTTTCATCGATACGACTAAGGGCGATACGCAGAATGTCGCCTCCGGATAGCGAATCGCGCACAATGAGTTCCTTCAAGTATGTACTGGAGCGTTCTAATTCTATTACAACTGTTGAGGTATTCTCAAACGACCATACAGGAGCTTCATAATTTTTATAGCCCAACATACTGACCACAAGTATTTCATTTCGGTACTCATTGGAGAAGTGAAAATCGAACTCTCCCTGTAGATTACTAATGGTGCCAATCGGTTTACCGCTAATGCTGATAGAGGCAAATTGCAAGGCTTCTTTTGTGGTAAGGTCTCTCACCTTTCCGGAGAGCGTAATGTTTTGTGCAAACAGTTGTCCCGAAACAATCGTTAAAAGGAAGAAAAGAAAACCTCTCATGTGCATATATACGCGCTAAAGATGTGAAAGGAACAAGGCTTTTCAAACCTAACGTAAGATTAACCCGAAAATTGGTCATTTATCGCCAAAATGAAATCTTTAACCGGGTTTGCTTTCGGATGACTAACTTTAGTTACAATTTGTACGCTGGTGGATTTTATTGACAATATACCGCGCATTTGGAGGAGGGCTTATCTATTATTATGCCTTTGGTATGCTTTAAATTTTGGCGTAAGCACGGTTCTTCAGTACAAGTTTGAGACGCCTCACACCTTTGTTTTTTGGAATGCCCTCTACCTGTTTGAGGCCTTGTGTGTGTTAATTGTGCTCATCTTTTTATATGCACGAAGTTTATTCAAGTACAAGATTTATGTGCAGGTGATTGGACATATAGCTGGTGCCACCGTGTACTTTTTTCTAATGGGTTCACTCTCCTACTACCTACAAGATTACCTGGAGGGATATGTTTATTTCGAACATTGGAAGGAACATCTATTAAGTTTACTAAAGTGGGAGGGAGTTGACTTTCACAACCAATATGTTATTACACTTTCCGTTTTTTACATTATTCAATACTTCCATAATGTTCAGAAGAAAGATCAGGAAAAGAGTGAGTTGACTTTGAAAAACAGAGAGATGCAACTATCGCTGTTAAAGTCTCAAATCAATCCGCATTTTTTATTTAATACGCTTAACTCTATCAATACGCTTGTAGGCTCTAGTAAAGAACAGGCCCGAAAGGTGATTACACAACTTTCAGATATTTTTCGATACGCACTGGATTCGCATGGTGACCAAATGGTGAAGTTGATACACGAAATAGATTTTATTGATAATTATATGCGCATCCAGCAAGTTCGGTTTGGCGACCGTTTGTTGTTTGTGAAACAAGTAGACTTCACCTGCCTCGGGGTAAGCATTCCACCCATGATATTGCAACCCTTGGTAGAAAACTCTGTGAAATACGGCATAGCACCAAAAGATGAAGGTGGCACCATTGTATTAACAGTGAAGCGAGTGAATAACATGATTTTTTTTGAAGTGAAAGATGACGGGCTTGGATCCAAAGCAAAAAAAGTTATGGATAGTTATTCAGGTTCCGGTGTTGGACTTGCCAATACCGATCAACGCTTAAAGAGTATTTTTGGAGCGGGTTCGGGGCTGCGCATTCACTCCAGCGAGTACGGCTACTCAGTAAGTTTCTTTATTCCTGGTGAAGAGAAGGTTCCTCAACCACTTAATTTAGTGAACGAGGAGTTGGATAAAGCTGTTTAAGGGAGTAAGGCGAAAAGGCTA
>LNEN01000266.1 GCA_001464155.1 Cytophagales bacterium Ga0077538
AGGTGGCCCAGCTACACCTACCGTGCGTAAAGCAGGTGCTCCTGCCGCAGCTGATTCTCCGCTTTTAAAGCTCGATGATATGTTAAAGACTGCAAAAGTTGACCAAAATTTATTGGATAACTTAGGCAAAGGCTTAACAAACTTAGCTACTTCAGCTTCTCAAATGTCCAACTTGGCTAATGCCGCAGTGGCGACAAATGACTACGCTAAAAACGTTCAGACAGCGTCTAAGTCACTTTCAGATATGAATGCCTCTTATGGAACTGCTATGAAGGCCGTTTCAGCAATGGCAGACGCTTCTAAGGACACTGGCGAATACCACGCTCAAGTACAAAAAGTTACTAAAAATCTGGCAGCTCTTAATTCTGTTTATGAAATGGAATTGAAAGATGCAGACAGCCATGTGAAAAACATGAACAAGTTCTACGAAAGCTTGACTGGTGCTATGAACGGCCTTTCAAAGGTTGGTGATAACACTACTAAGTTCACCACAGAACTTGGCAAATTGACAGATAACTTAACGTCACTCAATAATGTTTATGGCAGCATGCTCACTGCTATGAAGGGTAGCGCTAAATAATTGTCTTGCTCATTGTTTTATTTTAATTAAGATCTAAACACATTAATATATGGCAGGTGGTAAGGAAACCCCGAGGCAAAAACTGATTGGTATGATGTACCTGGTTCTTACGGCCCTTCTGGCCCTCCAGGTAAGTAGTGCCATATTGGAAAAATTTGCCATTATCCACGCAACGCTTGATGGACTGATTGTGGAAAACACTCAGAAGAATCAAATCACGCTGGACCACATAATCGAAGAAGCCGGTAAAAATCAAAACCCGAAGGTTCTACGAGCTAAGGAGAATGCAACTAAGGTTAGAGAAATAACAAAGAATGCAATCACTAGCATCGATCAACTGAAGGCTGAAATGTTGAAAGTTTCAGGTACTGATAAAATTGATGATAAATTCATTAACGATCACGGTTCTAAGGTAGCGTACATGATGTTGGATAATAGATCCCCTCATGGTGTTGGTTTTGAAAAATTGCTTAATGACTACGTGAAGCAAATGACTGAACTATGCCCTGGCGTAAAGTTTGAAAAACTAGCAAAGGCTCCTGAAGAAATCGAGATGTTCAAAGGAAATGAACATCATGCTAACAAGGACTTCAGAACCTTTATGTTTGAAAACACACCTCCTATTGCGGCATTGGCTTCTGTTACTCAGATCCAAACTGAAATTTTGGAATACGAAAGCAGAGCGTTAACTAAGCTTTCTGAAGACGCTAACGTTGGTACGATTCGTTTCGACAAGTTCGTTCCAATGGTGTTGCCTAAATCCTCGACTGTATTGGCCGGTACTAAATATGAGGGAAAAATGTTCCTGACGGGAGCATCTTCCTCAGCAGTTCCTGAATTCTTCCGCGATGGTCAGAAACTTACCAATTTTGTTGACGAGTCAGGTGTGACCATGGGTAAGGTTGAATTCGTAGCTGCCGGTGGAGGATATGATGCTACTGGAAAGGCAGAGAAGAAATTCACCGCTGAGATTAAAATGAGCGATACAACCTTCCGAATTCCGATTGCTTACACTGTGGTAAAACCAGCCTTGAGATATTTAGCAGGTAAGGAGCCAACACTGTATAAGGATTGCGGTAACAATTTGACTTTTGAAATTCCAGGTTACGCTGATTTCTCCCCTACCTATTCTTCATCCGCTGCAGAATTTGTTAAAGGTGATAAACCAGGCAAGGTGACAATTATTCCTAAACAACGTGGATGTCCAATTTCTGTAAGCAATGCAGGCCAGTTAATCGAAGAGATCAAGTTTGTTGCTAAAGAGCCACCACCACCATCCATTGTAGTGAAAGACGCTTCTAACAAGGAGATTGATCCGAAAGCAGGTCTTTCCTTTACAGCTGGACGTTTCAAGGTAGAGGCTGAGTCAGAAGAAAACTTCAAAAATGAAGTTCCTAATGATGCTAACTACAGAATTAAATCAATGAACATTTTCGTGACAAGAAGTGGTGCTCCAGGTCCTCAGTTGCTAAACTATTCAAGTAGTACAGTAGAATTCACAAAATTCGCTGGAGGTTTAAAGAAGGGTGACTTGGTTACCATTGAGCCTAAGGAAGTGGTTCGTAGAAATTTCAGAGGTCAAGAGATTGCCCAGAAAGTTTCTTCGCGAGACACGAAAACGATCGTAATAAAATAGTGATGAAAAGAAATATTTTTCTGGGGGTAATACTTTTTGCAACTGTGGTTGGGTCCTCCATGGATGCTCTTGCACAGATGGATGCTGTTGTTCAATACAATCCAAATTCCATTGATCCCATACCTGCTTATGAACATCATTACCGTTCAAGGGTTTGGAGAAGGGTATACCTTGAAGAAAAACAGAACAAGGGCTTCTTTGCTGTTAATGCCGAGATCTCAAAATTCGTCATTGATCTTGTTAAGAATGGTGAGATTGAAGCCTTTAAGACTGCCGACTTGGTAAATACTGCCGAGTTAAAATACAGCAATGAAGAACTGAGAGGTTTACTCCTACGTGAGGAAGCTGCTACGTTTGAGGAATGGAGCCCAACAACTCCTTATGATGCAGGTAATATTGTTACTTTCAATGGTAAAAAATATGCGGCAACGTATCCGAGTACTGGTGACAACCCAGAAACAAGCACTGCAGGTAACTGGGAGCTTAACGAGTCTGCTGGTGAAGCAAGAGAATACAATGCTCGTGAAATGACAAGTTTTCAAATAGTAGAGGATTTAATCTTTGATAAGAGAAGAGGTCGTTTATACCATGATATTCAGGCGATCGAATTTATTATTGCGGATGCTGAGTCTGGAGCTGTTAAGTCTTTTGGCTGGTATCGCTACAAAGATTTAGAAGCCGCTTTCAGAAAATATCCTGAAAAGGCTATTTGGGTGAATCGTCAAAACTATGCCCAAAACAAGAATTTTGCGGATGCCTTTTTGTTAAGATTGTTTAAAGGATACTTGGTGAAGGTGGAGAACCCAGATGATATGGATATTATTGCCATGATCGTGTCCAGTGGTGGAAACTGGAGAGAAGGGGTGAACGAAACCTACCGTCAGGAGAATTTACTAATGGAAAAGGAACACAATCTTTGGGAGTTTTAATTTCTGACGTAAATTTCAAAGAAAAGGGAAGTATTTACTTCCCTTTTTTTATGCGTGCTCCTTTATTTTTTCTGCTAATTTTTCTCCTACCAGTTCTATCAATTCCTCTAGGGGGGCCTCTTTGATCTTTTTTAGAGACTTAAAATGCTGTAAAAGTTTAGTAGCAGTCTGCTTCCCGATACCTTCGATTTCTTCTAATGTAGAGCTTGTGTTTTTCTTGGAGCGCTTCAATCGGTGAAAGGTAATGGCGAAGCGATGTGCCTCATCTCGCATTTGTTGCATAAGACGCAGGCCAGGTGATTTTTTATTGATCAGTAAAGGAAGTGTGTCATCCGGCACATAAATTTCTTCCAATCTTTTAGCAATCCCCACGATGGGAACTCGACCATAGACGCTAAGTTCTTTTAGTGCCTCTACCGCACTGCTTAACTGGCCTTTACCACCGTCTACAATAATGAGGTCTGGAAGATTTTGCTGTTCTTCAATTAAACGCTTATACCTACGACCCACAATTTCTTTCATCGAGGCAAAGTCATTGGGGCCTTCAACAGTTTTTATGTTATAATGCCTGTACCCCTTTTTGTCGGGCTTACCATCCACAAAGCGAACCATGGAGGCTACCGGAGAAGTGCCCTGTATGTTGGAGTTATCAAAACACTCAATGACCATGGGTAGCGTTTTTAATTGAAGATCATTCTGTAAAATCTCCAATACTTCTCTGCTCTTGCTTTTCCGTTCTACCTTCGAGAGTTCTTTTTCTCTTTTTAACTCGAGCGCATTTTTAATAGAGAGCGCAATTAGTTTTTTCTTATCACCAATTTGCGGAATGATATTCTCAACATCGTCCTCCACCACACTTAAGGGA
>LNEN01000267.1 GCA_001464155.1 Cytophagales bacterium Ga0077538
TTAAGGGAATGTTGCTTAAGATTACTTTGTTTGTACTGTTGGACTGAAAACGCAATTCTTGAGCAATGAAGCTGATGACTTCCTCGTCTGCTTCTTCTATTTTTTTCTGAGCAGAAAGCGTTTTAGAAAATATGATGGATCCCTCTTTTATGATTAGGTAGTTAATGTAAAGGGTGGTCTCGCTAGGACTGAGTGTAATGACATCAATATCCGTAAGCGATTTATTGACAACCAATGATTTTGTTTGATACTTCTCTAGTAGTAGAATTTTTTCTTTAAAATGCTGTGCCTTTTAAAAATCCAAAGCACCAGCAGCCTCTTTCATTTTTTCTTCAAAGTGTTGGGCAACCAGACTTAAATTTCCTTTAAGAATGTAGCGGGCTTGAGCAATATCTTCCAAGTAATGAGCTTCTTCTTGTAATCCCTCACACGGCCCTTTACAGTTTCCGATGTGAAACTCTAAGCACACTTTAAATTTTTGTGCTGTAATGTTGTTTTCCGAAAGTGATAGAGAGCACGTCCTAATGGAATAAAGCTTGCGCACTAGCTCCAGCACATTCTTCATGGCTACAACACTGGAGAAGGGTCCAAAGTATTCTCCCTGCTTGGGAATGTATTTTCGAGTATAGATGATGCGTGGGAATCTTTCCTTTAAAATGCACAGGTAAGGAAAGGTCTTGTCATCTTTTAGTAAGATATTATACTTTGGTTGATTTTGCTTAATGAGATTATTTTCAAGCAAGAGTGCATCAAACTCTGTATTGCTAACGGTATACTCTATTCGTTTTATTTCCGAAACCAGCTTAAGTGTTTTTCTATTGACACCTGTACTTTTGGTGAAGTAGCTGGTAACGCGCTTACGAATATTTTTTGCCTTACCTACATAAATGAGAGTATCCTCTTGGTTATAATACCGATAGACACCAGGACTCTCTGGTAACCTATTGATGGTTTCTTTAAGGCTGGATTCCTCCATTTATCTCACATCATCAGGTGACCAGGTGTCGGTATCATCAGGATTCACAACTTCATCGTATTGATCACAATCAAGTGTTACATCAATACCACTGTCGGGTGTTTTGAATGGACCTTTTTTATATGGAAGTGTAGGATCTGCATAAACCCTTAACATGAATCCAGCCCAAATAGGTCTGGCAGTTTTGCCTCCCTGGCCATCACCCCATGATCGATAATGGATACTTCTTTCATCTCCACCTACCCAGGCACCCGACACTAAATCTTTCGTAATCCCCATGTACCAACCATCTGAGGCATTATCAGTAGTGCCGGTTTTACCTCCAATCTCGTTATCAATTTTTAATTCTTTCGGGAGCCCCCGTGAAGTGCCTCCTTCTTCCTGCACACCACCTTGCAGCATGTACACCATCTTATAGGCGGTTTGCTCATTCATCGCTTGACGTGTTTTGGGTGTAAACACTTCAATGACGTTGCCATTTTTGTCTTCGATATGGGTTATATAATAGGGTGTTGTATGAATGCCCTGATTGACAAAAGTTGAGTAAGCCCCCACAAGTTCATAGAGGGAAACATCGTTTACGCCTAAGCAAAGAGAAGGGACGGGTTCTAATGGACTCGTAATGCCGGTTCGTCTGGCGAAATCAACTACGTTCGCAGGATCTACTTTTTGTATGAGTTGTGCAGTGATGGAGTTAATGGATCGTGCCATGGCCTGGCGGAGCGTATACTTTTCGCCTGTGCCATAACCACCCTCTGCATTGAGTGGCCGCCAAGTTCCACTTGGCAAATCAAAACTTGGTGAAATGTCTTGTAAGCGTAGGCAAGGGTTATACCCAGTCTCAATGGCTGTTCCGTACACAAAAGCTTTAAAAGTAGAACCCGGTTGTCGTGTGCCCTGACGCACATGATCGTATTTAAAATATTTATGATTGATGCCTCCTACCCAGGCTTTCACTGCACCCGTGCGGGCATCCATCGACATGAAGCCTGACTGTAGGAAACGCTTATAGTGATTAAGAGAATCCATTGTACTGAACAGCGTATCACGCTCACCATTCCAGGTAAAAACACGCATCGGTTTTTTGAGATGCAACATTATCTTTAAAGAGTCTGATTTTTCTCCATAGCGTGACACCAGACTCTTGTAGGCGTCTGTCTGCTTTACTCTTGAATCAAGAAAACCTTTGATGGAATTGTAATTATCATCCATCCAAGGATCGCGGCCCTGCCAACTTTTCTGAAAATCATTTTGCAAGTAGCGCATGTGTTCTGTCAGCGACTCCTCTGCATAGCGCTGCATTCGACTGTCGATGGTTGTGTATATTTTTAAGCCGGATTCCCAAAGGTCATAACCATTCTCTTTACACCACCGCATTAAATCGTTTTGAATCACACTGCGGAAATAGGTGTCCAGTCCTTCATTTTGATTTTGAACTTTGTAAGTCAGCGCGATGGGCAGGGCTTTAATAGAGTCATACTCTTCTCTTGTTTTTATATATCCATGCTTGAAGAGCTTACTAAGTACTTCGTTTCGTTTCTTCAACGAATTTTCGGGATTGAGCACAGGATTGAATCGGGTAATGGCTTGCAGCATGCCTACCAATACAGCAGACTCCTGTATGTTTAAACTATCAGTAGATTTATTGAAATAGGTTTCTGCGGCCACCTTAATTCCATAGGCGTTGGCTCCAAAAGAAGTGGTGTTCAAGTACATGGCAAGGATTTCTTCTTTCGTGAAATTGCGTTCGAGGTAGACGGAGATGATCCACTCTTTGGTTTTCTGAATGACGCGTCTGGGATAACGACCCAGTTTGGAGAAAGTGCCATCTAATCCTAACTCAGGATTTTGAGTGTATAAATTTTTAGCAAGTTGCTGGGTAATGGTACTTCCTCCGCCTGCGGGATTAAGTGTGATGAGCCCTTTGAAAACACGCAGGTAAGCCACAAAGTCCATTCCGCTGTGTTGATAGAAGCGATGATCTTCGGAATAGATTAGAGTATTAACTAAGTCTGGAGATAGGTCGTAATAGCTCACCTGACTTCTGTTGAAGCGAAAATAGCGACCCAGTGAAACACCGTCTGCCGTGATAACTTCTGAAGACAAATCATTCTCCGGATTTTCGATAGCCTTTAAACTTGGCATGGCTCCGAACAGTCCAAATAAGTCTATACTGACAGAATAGATATACAAAGGAAAGCCAATGATAATGGCTGCAAAGGTTATCCAGAACCAACGAAAAACTTTCTTAAACCAATCCTTTTCGATCAGGAGCAGGTTATTGACTTTCTGTTTGATAGTGTCGAGTATAGAAGCTGAGGTACTCATTTAAGGCTTGGGTTCGCTTTAGCGTTTCGAGGTTTTTCTGTGTTATTACAAAATTATTGAAATTATAGTTTTTCAAGGTACTCATAACGCTCAACTTCTCATTAAACAGTTTAATGTAGTCAATCGCAGAAGAGCGGTTGGAAAAATCGGCCACCAGGTATAGTTTCTTTTCTTCATTCAGTGTTTCTGATGATTGAGCAAACACCTTAGTTGGAAAATTTTTCCGATTGAAGTCTGCTACACTGCTGGCAAAGGCTTGTTCCAGTGTAGGGTCGGGACTATACACCATTACATACAGATGTTGCGCCTCTGCAGCGAGCTCATATAAGGGAGGTGCCTCTGCATTAGCGGAGCTACTCTGCTTGGCTGCATTCAGTAATTGCTCTGCAAACTTCTTCAACTCGTTTTCGGGGTAGTTACGGATGAATTCTTCGAGCCCAGTCTTATAAGCGGCCACCTCTCTTTTTTGCCCAAGGATCATTAATTGCAGTAAAGTGAGGTTGGGTGTAAAGGAAGAAATGCCTGCAGCGTGTGCTTGACTCAGAACAAGAGAGGCAGAATCATAGTGGGCTAATTGGTATTGTTTATAAGCTACTGCATACAAAGCTTGCTGACGAACAGCGGTCTTTCCCGCTTCGGTTAGGTAATCAGGATTGAGTAGAATTTTAGTCCAGGAAGAATCTGGGTATTTCTCTTTCAATAATGTAGCGATTGCTGTTGCCTGTTCGGGGTTGCTCTCTTTTGTAAGAATATACAAGCGATAAAGAACGTCAGCTGTATAATCGCTTTCCGGAAAGCGTTTCAATAACGTCTCGTAGGTTTCGATGGCGTTTTCGGGCTCAGCTAATTGTAACGAATAAATATCCCCCAGGAAGTAATAAGCATCTTCAATTTTCTTATACGCCTCCTGTTTTTTCTCCTCTGTGTCTGGCAATTCGGATATGATTTTAGCCATGGCTGCGCCCACCGGATCCACGGATGCAGGAGCTTCCCCCTCGCTGGTTTGTGATTCGGATGTATTGGCAGTAACAGCAGCACTTTGATTGGTTGTGATCGTGCGTTGAGAACGTCTCCAATTATCTTCTAAAGGAATGTTGCCCCAAATACGTGTGAACTCCGATTGGCCCAGGGCCACCACAGATGCATTGGCGAAATACCAGGTAGAACCATCGCTAGCTTCGTTGCTCTCCACGCTTCCAAAAATATTTGTGGAAACCTGATCAATGTCGACACGATTGGCCTTCTTCTTTTTCTTACTGTTGTCCTCTTTCTTTAGGTTGGCCTTAACAATTGTGCTGACGTGTGCTCGAAGTGCAGCGGTGTCCATTGTGGAGAGTGTTAATAAACTATCCTGCCAGCGAATGGTATTCAAGTGCTTTACGAACTCATCGAGGATGAGTTGTCGCTTCTTGATGCCTTCGAGATTTTCATAATCGGCAGGTAGCGAACTTACTGCACTGTCGTAATAGGCTTGGGAGAGCTCGTATTTTCTGGTGTCGTAATACATTTCACCCAATCGTAAATACGCTTCTCCGTCCACTCTCTTGTTATTGCCAATACGAATGGCGCTGTTATGATGGGCGATGCTTTGCTCTATGTTTTTTTGCTTGTATTCAAAAACCCCCATCTCATAGTATATCTTGTCTTTAAAATCCCGGTTCTTAGTGTCCTTCAATAATTTTTTGAAAGACTTTCGGGCAGTGTTGATGTTTTTGCTTTGGGAGATTTCGGTTACCTGCGCCATGTATAGACGTGCATAAAAATCTACTTCGTATTCTGGGTGAGTGCTCAGACACTTTCTATAATAATTATAGGCTTCCGCTTCGAACCCAAGCTTCTGATAGGTTTGACCTAAAATGAAATAAATACGTCCGGGACGATCTGCCTTGGTGCGAAGCATCGGTGCTACTTCGGTTAGGTTGCGCACCATGTTATCCAAATCATTTTGCGATTGCGCGAGGTAGGCTTTCTCTAGCAAAAGTTGCTTTTTATGAGCGTCCGTTAATTCAGCTTTTTGCAGAAAGTCGGCCGCAGCACGAGCGTTGTTAAATTCTTTGTGTTCTGTAAAAGTGCGGACTAAATTGAGGATGGCTTCATGTCGCGCATCTTTATCTTTACTATTCGTGTTTACGAATTTGAAAGTTTGAATGGCATTGCCCCAATCAAGCGCATAGAGTCGGGCTTTGCCAATAAGGATATAGCTGTCATCGACCCACTTGCTATTCTTATGATGTTGAATAGCGAGAGATGCCATCTTCACTACCTCCTGAAATTCTTTTTCGTAGGGTTTAGATTGTGTGGAATCGAGTTTGGGATATAGGCGAAGAATTCGGTTATAGTCATCCGTCATGCTCTTGAAGTAGGCAATCTCGATTTTATCCATCTCCTCCTTTGCATAGAAATACCCGTTATAATGCGAAGCCAGGTTGTGAAAAGCCTTGCTGGCAACAGTGTTTTTTTCGGCCGAGCAGCCGGCCAGTAAGAGGCTAAAAAATAGGAGTATAGGCGCACCAGACTTCACAGAGGGTCGTTTATTGAAAACAAAACGCATTGGGCGAAGGTATGAGTATATTAATAAGCGGGAATAACTAATTTTGTCAAAATTATTCGAGTGAGACCACGTAAAACACTTTCTAGTCGGTTGGCTACCCGCTATCAGCTTATTCTTCGACACGAAGAAAACTTTGCTGAGCGCCATGCCATAGGTATTACGGGAGCTAAAGTTATTCTTTTTTCCCTCATTGCCTTTGTACTCCTTTTAGGCTTCTCGCTTTTTTTGAGCAAAACAATTTTAGCTAAGTGGTTTGATCCGGAGTATGCACAGGCGCAGGCAAATCGGGAGCTGTATTCATTAGCCGTAAAGGTTGATTCATTGGCCCTCGAGGTGGAAAGAAAGGATCAATTTATTGCTAATTTTCAACGCGTGCTCAGTGGCGACACTAGCACGTTTAATGATCCGGCAGAGATGCTTCGCAATGAGAATAAACCGCTTGTGAAACCAGCCTCCCTTGCTATTGAATCGTCTGATTCTACCTTCCGAAGAAATTTTGAGCAATCAGATTTATCGCTCATCACCACGGGTAATGTAAAGTACCGCGAGCTACAGGAGATGTTTTTCTTTACCCCCATTACCGGCTTTGTGTCTGATAAGTATGATGTGAAGAAGGGCCACATGGGTGTGGATGTTGTCGCCAAAACAAATGAACCTGTAAAGAGTATTGCTGATGGTATGGTAATTTTTGCTTCGTGGACACAAGACTCGGGGCAGGTGATTATGCTTCAGCACAAAGGCAATCTCATTTCAGTTTACAAGCACAATGCGGAACTCTATAAAAAAGTTGGTACTTTTGTTAATGCTGGTGAGATCATCGCTATCGTTGGCAATAGTGGTGAGATGACAAACGGTCCGCACCTGCATTTTGAATTATGGTATAACGGAAACTCGCTTAACCCCGAGGAGTTCGTTACTTTTTAAACTAACCCAACCCATATCTGAGCCATGTTAAACACAAAAGAACAAAAACGCGCTGCAGAAGAACTAAGCAGTTCTAGCAACACCATTGGTAAAGGCACTTTTCTAGAGGGAAATATAGAGACCTACGGGAATATCCGTATTGAAGGAAGAGTGAAAGGAGATGTAAAATCTAAGTCGAAAGTAGCCCTTGGGAACCTGTCGCACATTGAAGGGAACATCACTGCCCAAAATGCGGATATTGAAGGTGAGGTAAAAGGCAAATTGGACATTTCTGAATTGCTGGTATTGAAAGCTACAGCCGTTGTTCACGGAGACATTAGTACTAGTAAAATGGTAGTAGAACCGGGAGCTGTTTTTAACGGGACATGTAAGATGGGCGCCACCATCAAGGAAATTAAGATAGCCTCAGAGAATGGCTTCGGACAACAAGCCAAATCCATCTAATAACTATTTAAAGTATAGCAATCTAGGCCTTCAGCTTTTGCTGGGAATTGGCCTGGCCGGCTGGCTGGGTTATTTGCTGGATAATTTCCTTGAAATTGACTTCCCTGCCTTTATGCTCACGTTCGGCTTTATGGCTTTTGGAGGCATGCTCTATCAGATTTATCGTACCCTCAGTAAGGAGTAAATTTTGGCTCGATTCACCAGTAGTCTTCTTGTTAGTGCCCTAATTCTTTGTGGTGCTGTTTTTTTGTTAGCGCGTCAGGGTTACGTACCGGTGCCTTCTTTTTATCTGGAGACAACCCTCTTATTTACGATCAGTGCCTGGGTGACCTATAAAAAGTTGGTAAAAATTGAGTCTCCGAGCACTTTTACACAAGCCTATCTGGGGAGCATCGTCATCCAGCTTTTGGCGTGGATTAGCTACCTTGGTGTAGTACTCTATTTAGATCGTTCCGGAGCCAATGCCAATGCCGTTTATTTTCTTATTAACTGCTTGATTTTTATCACGTTAGAGGTCTCCTTCCTATTCTTCAGGAAACAGTCGTAAAGGCGTCCCAAATATTTTCTAAAACATTTTTTCAGGAGGCTTTAATTCATACCTTTGCGGTCGTTTTTAACCCCCTTTAGGCCCAAATGAGCGCTTTTTTCCATAAAATGAAGATGATTTCAAGGCTTGTACTAATCGTTTTGTTTGTTGGCTTTTCACAAGCTTCATTCGCGTCTGAGGCGGCCGACTCCTCCAAGGCATTTAATGCCAGTGAGGTGATTTTGCACCACGTATTGGATGATCATATCTGGCACTTCTTCGATGGCCATTATGGCACCCTTTATTTACCGATTATTGTCTATAGCAGCGAACGTGGTTTAGAGTCTTTCTCTTCCCACAACTTTTATGACGAGCACCACAACATCGTGGAGTATAATGGCTATAAACTGGATCATAACCACATTTACTTAAGCGATTCAGGTGAGTCTGTTTTAGATCTGTCCATTACCAAGAATGTGGCCATGTTGTTTATCAACGCTACCTTAATGATTCTTATTCTTACTGCCGTAGCGCGTGGATATAAGAGAAATGTAGGCAAGGCACCGAAAGGCATTCAGGCATTTATCGAACCGATTATTGTGTTCGTACGCGATGAGGTAATTAAGCCAAACATTGGCCCTAAGTATGAGAAGTTTCTTCCGTATTTATTGACACTTTTCTTTTTCATTCTTTTCGGAAACTTATTAGGCTTGCTTCCCGGTGCGGCTAACCTTACTGGTAATATCGCGGTGACAATGGTCTTGGCTGTGGGCACTTTCATTATCACAAATGTGAGTGGTAACAAGGCCTATTGGGGACATATTTTCTGGACACCTGGTGTTCCTCTTCCTTTACGTATTGTGATTCTACCAGTAGAAATTATTGGCATCATCACAAAGCCGATCTCTTTAATGGTTCGTTTGTTTGTAGCGATTACGGCAGGTCACATTGTATTGCTAAGCTTGATTTGTTTAGTGTTTGTGTTTGGTAGCGTATACGTAGGCATTGGCTCAACACTGATCGTGTTGTTCATCAACTTAATTGAATTGTTAGTGGCGGGTATTCAGGCGTATGTATTTACGCTCTTCTCGTCATTGTATATAGGAATGGCCATCGCAGAGCATGCTCACGATGATCATCACTAAGAATGGCTTTTTGTTTCACTTTAAATAAATAGTTTATGTTGTTAGCACTTTTAGCAGACATGAGTCTTGCAGTAATGGGCGCTGGAATCGGTGCCGGTCTTGTAGCAATTGGCGCAGGCCTTGGTATCGGTAAAATTGGTGGTGCCGCCATGGAAGGTATGGCACGTCAGCCAGAAGCTTCTGGGAAAATCCAGGGAGCTATGCTTGTTATCGCAGCTCTTATTGAGGTGGCAGCGCTTTTCGGATTGGTTATCTGCCTGCTTATCTCTTTCAAGTCTTAAGATCAAAAAAAACAGAGTCCTGCACTTGGCAGGACTCGTTTTTCTTTCTTTAACAACGTAACGATCGAAATCGTATGGAATTATTAACCCCCGGCACCGGCCTCATTCTTTGGCAAGCCATTGTGTTTGTCCTGTTGTTCATTTTGCTTTCTCGCTTAGCGTGGAAACCAATCCTTGCTTCGTTGAAAGAGCGTGAGACCTCGATCTCTGATGCGTTGAATACAGCAGAGAAGGCTCGTCAGGAAATTGCTTCTTTAAAGTCAGACAACGAAAAGTTATTGAAGGAAGCTCGTGAAGAGCGCGACAGAATGTTGAAGGATGCACGTGATGCTGCTAACCGCATGAAGGATCAGGCAGCTGCGGATGCTAAGAAGCAAGGCGACAAGATCATCGAAGATGCACGTATTGCTATCAACATCGAGAAGCAAGCTGCGTTGAAAGAAGTACACACACAGGTGGCTTTATTCTCTCTAGAGGTTGCCGAGAAGTTGATGAAGAAAAATCTGGCTGGCGATAAAGCTCAGAAAGATTTAGTGGACGGATACATTAAAGAACTTAAACTAAACTAAGCACATGGCCGAAACCCGTGTTGCCTCCCGATACGTACGCTCGTTGCTAAGTTTAGCAGTAGAGCAAAAGGCGGTTGATGCTGTGCATAAAGACATGCAACTCTTTGCAAAAGTAGCCGATGAGAATCGTGCTTTTGCCTTGATGCTGCGCAATCCTATTATTAAGCACGACAAGAAGAGAGAAATCCTTCAGGCCATTTTCAAAGGCAAGGTGCATGCGTTAACACTTGCCATCTTTGATATCATTACTAAAAAGAATCGTGAGGCTATCCTCATCGATATCGCCAAGCAGTTTCACAATGCCTATAATGTACACATGGGTATTATGAAGGGTGTGGTGATCACCGCTGCTCCTTTGGATGCCAGCTTGCGTGCTGAACTGGAGCAGATTGTGAAGAAGGTAAGCAATAAGAAGGAAGTAGAATTGATTGAGAAAGTAGACGCTTCTATGATTGGTGGATTTGTACTCAATGTTGGCGACCGCCAGATTGATGCCTCTATCAAGAATAAGCTGAAAGAGTTGAAGCTGAAGTTCAGTTACAACCCCTATATAAAAGAACTTTAATCGCTAACGCGAAAAACCATTAACGAATAACGATCAACGATTATGGCAGAGATCAGACCAGAAGAAGTATCAGCAATATTACGCGAGCAACTTTCGCAGTCACGCACCGAAGCACAATTAGAAGAAGTAGGTACTGTACTTACTGTCGGTGACGGTGTAGCGCGTATCTACGGATTAACACAGGCGCAGGCCGGTGAACTTTTAGTGTTCGACAATGGCTTGAGAGCCCTTGTATTGAACCTGGAAGAAGACAACGTAGGAGCGGTATTGTTGGGCGATTCAAAAGGTATTAAGGAAGGTGATACCGTTAAACGCACCAAGCAAATCGCCTCTGTAAAAGTTGGCGATGGTATGTTGGGTCGTGTAGTGGACACGCTCGGTGCCCCCATCGATGGAAAAGGTCCATTGACTGGTGAGTTATATGATATGCCATTAGAGCGCAAGGCTCCAGGTGTTATCTTCCGCCAGCCAGTAAACGAGCCTCTTCAAACTGGTATCAAGGCGATTGATGCGATGATTCCGATTGGTCGTGGTCAGCGTGAATTGATCATTGGTGACCGTCAGACGGGTAAGACTGCTGTAGCGATCGATACGATCATTAACCAAAAAGAATTTTACGATAAAGGACAGCCTGTATATTGTATTTATGTTGCAGTAGGGCAGAAAGGTTCTACCGTGGCATCAGTAGCAGCTGAATTGGAAAAAGCAGGTGCATCTCCGTATACAGTCATTGTTTCAGCAACGGCTTCTGATCCAGCGCCTATGCAATTCTTTGCTCCGTTTACGGGTGCAGCGATTGGTGAGTTCTTCCGCGATACCGGACGTCCTGCCTTGGTGATCTATGATGACTTGTCTAAGCAGGCTGTTTCTTACCGCGAAGTTTCTTTGTTGTTGAGAAGACCTCCAGGACGTGAAGCATATCCTGGTGATGTATTCTACCTACACTCTCGCTTATTGGAAAGAGCTGCGAAAATCATCAACAACGATGAGATCGCGAAAAACATGAATGACCTTCCTGCTTCTATCAAGCACTTGGTAAAAGTTGGTGGATCGTTAACAGCTCTTCCTATTATTGAAACACAAGCAGGTGACGTATCTGCCTATATTCCGACTAACGTAATTTCAATTACAGACGGTCAGATCTTCTTGGAAACAAACTTATTCAACTCGGGTATCCGTCCCGCAATCAACGTAGGTATTTCGGTATCACGCGTGGGTGGTTCCGCTCAGATCAAATCGATGAAGAAAGTAGCAGGTACATTGAAGTTGGATCAGGCTCAGTTCCGCGAATTGGAAGCGTTTGCAAAATTCGGTTCTGACTTGGATGCGGCTACGAAATTGACAATTGAACGTGGTCGTAGAAACCAAGAGATCTTGAAGCAAGATCAATATGCTCCCGTAACAGTAGAGCAACAAGTAGCAATCATTACTGCGTCTACACGTGGCTTTATGGATAAGGTGCCTGTAAACAAAGTAAGACAATTTGAAAAGGAATTTGCTGAGCTGATGAATGCAAGCTACCGTTCTGTATTAGATAACCTCCGCGCAGGTAAGTTTGAAGATGCAGACGTGGCAACGATTAAGAAAGTAGCAACAGACCTTGCGTCTAAGTACTAATTGTATAATTAGTTGATTCGGTGATGTGCTGATGAAAATCGGTTCATTGCCGAATCAACGAATCAACGAATTATAAAATGGCCAGTTTAAAGGAAGTAAAAGGACGGATCACCTCAGTGGTTTCTACTCAGCAGATCACCAAAGCCATGAAGATGGTGGCGGCTGCCAAGTTGCGTAAATCACAAGACCGCATTACCCAAATGCGCCCTTTTGCACAGAAACTCTCTACCATCCTCCAAAATTTGTCTGCAGCACAAACCGATGCGAGTACTGATGCGTGGTACAGCCAGGTACGCGAAGAGAAAAAAGTATTGATCGTAGCCATCAGCTCAGACAGGGGTCTGTGTGGTTCTTTCAACAGCAATATTTTTAAAGGTGTACTGAAAGTGATTAACGATAAGTACGCTTCTCAAGCTGAGAAGGGTAATGTGACCATCTTGCCCATTGGAAGAAAGGCTTTTGAATTTTTTGGTAAAAGAAAGAGTCCATTGGTTAGCGACTACTCTACCTTATTTTCGGGTCTTACGTACGATAAAGTAAGTGAGGTAGGAGAGTTTTTAATGAGTGAGTTTAAAGTAGGTAACTACGATAAGATTGAAATCGTGTACAACGAGTTTAAGAACGTAGCCACTCAAATTTTGCGTACAGAGCAATTTCTGCCGGTGCTTCCTCCTGCAGCGAATAAAACAACAGCAGAGGTTGATTATATCTATCAGCCGGATCGTCAGGAAATTATGGTAGGTCTTATTCCTAAATCATTAAAGGTTCAGTTGTTCAAGGCTTTGCTGGATTCAAACGCATCTGAAAATGGTGCTCGTATGACAGCCATGGATAAGGCAACAGATAACGCTGGTGAATTATTAAAAGAACTTCGTTTGACGTACAACCGCACGCGTCAGGCAGCGATTACAAAAGAAATTTTGGAAATTGTGGGCGGTGCAGAAGCGTTGAAATCAGCGTAAACAATACAAGCTTTATTTTATAGTGAAAGGCCCTTCAGAATTTCTGAGGGGTTTTTTGTTTGATGGCTTGCGAGTAACTCAGTGGTGCGCGCAACTTCTGATGATGCTTTAACATCTGTTCAAGAAAACACGTATGTCAAAACTTCCTCTATTATTCTTCATGCTTCAGACCACACTACTTGGGGCTCAAGATTTACGTTCTTCTTCGATGGATAGTCTGCTGCTAAGTTATGCCTTTCACGGTCGGTTTAACGGTACTGTGATGGTGTCTACCAAGGAAGGTGTAATGTATCATAAAACTATTGACAAAGAACATTTCACTTCTAAGGAACCCGTATACGGCATTTTGTCTTTGTCGAAACAATTTACCGCAGTGGCTATTTTGAAATTGGCCGAAGAAGGAAAATTAAAACTGGATGATTACCTCGCAGATTACCTTCCTGAGTTTGTACCGAAAGCGGGAAAGAAAATCACGCTACACCACCTGCTTTCACAATCCAGCGGATTGATTGACAACTTTGCCCGTCCCACTGAAGATCCTGATGACGTGATTCTCCCTCAATCTGAGTCCATTGGGCTAGATGATTTATTGCAAAAATTGTTTGTCAACGACATGCGTGCTAAACCCGGAAGGAGATTCAGTTATAGCAATTTGAATTATGTGCTTTTGGCCGGAGTTATCGAGAAAGTATCTGGTATGTCGTATGCACAGTACATGGAGACTGAAATTTTTGCACCCGCCAACTTAACCTCAACCTTTTCAAAGAAAAGCAATGTTCCGGTAAGCCGATTGGCAAAACCCTATGAGGGGCAAAGACAAGGAGTTATGCGATCCTGTAAAGCGTATGACGAAAGTTGGCTGACGGGGGCGGGTAGCATCTACTCCACTGCCTCTGATTTATCAAAATGGATTGATGTGTTGGAGAAGAATTCGCTGATCTCTTCAAAAAGCAAAGACTTGTTGTTCGCTAAGCATACCCCTGTGAATGGTAAAACGTATTACGGGTATGGATGGATGATTGACGAAAAAAGTAAAGAGGAATTCATTTGGCACGATGGTACTTATGAGGGCTATGCGTCTTACCTGGGATGGTTTCCAGAAGTTGGCTTGTGGATAATTGTTGCAACGAATCATACAAATAAATTGGAAGAGTTGGATCAAAGCGAAGAATTGATCAAAGAACTTTCAAGCAAGCTTCTGATTTTAGCAATAGGAGAGAGAACAACAAATCTTCCATTCTCTTACAGACTTGATGATAAACATTCTTTCGTGTTGAGCGAACTTGGAGACTCCATTGAAGTGAATACAGTTAATTGGTCTCCTTTTGAATACCCATATGTACTTTCAGTTGAGGGAGAAACGGCATCAAGAATTAAGGTAGAGAAGTTTTGCGATTATTTTATTAAAGGCAAGTACGGAAGAGCAAAACGCTTGGGTACGGTTGGGATTCGAATGTTTCCGGCTGCTTTGTATAGAGGATTTTGGAAGGGGAAAACAAAGGATGCAGGCTTATTTATTGATTTCAACATCTTTAAGGTTAAGGAGCACGAGGAGTCAATTACTTACTCTATTCGTTTTAACTATAAGTTAAAACAGTTTGGACTGATTGTTAGCGTGAATACAAAAAATAAGATTCAGGGCTTTTTCAATCACGCTATTCCAGAGAAAAGTGAACGAAGTGTGGTAAAGGGTGTTCGTATTTCTGATACCGACTATTTTGTTGATGGCTTCCGATACAACACACAGGATGTTATGATGCGTTCCTTAAAAAATGGGAACCTATCTTTTTGTGTTGGAGAGCAATGCTATGAAGCTTCAGTAGTTAAATAAAAAAGGCTGCAAGAATATTCTTACAGCCTTCTACTTTTATTGAATTCAATTAACGAACCATAAACACAGCATTTCCGAAAACGAACTTTCCTTGTTCCCAGAAGCATCGGAACAAAGGATTGTCTACAAAGTAAACAATGCTGCCTTGGCCTTTATCTTGCACACCAAAGGCAAGACTATTGCTCATTTTTTTGTTGGCTTTAAATCCAGCAAATCCTTGAACCGGCTTGGCAATTCCCTTTATCGGCCCAACGTTCCATCCGTTTTCCATAAAATCATAACGCAGCGTGCTTGTTTTAAGTGAGTAGTAGTGATTGTCGAGGCCGAAGCCTAGCGGATGAGAGTTGTCGACATTTACTTTATAGATGGCTCCAAAGATGTAATCCGAAATTTGTTTGCGTTCTGAATCTTCGTAGCGAATCATACCGTCTTTCTTTTTCATCTCTTCTTCTGCCTTCTCTGCGGCTTTCTTGGCATCTTCGGTTGCGTACTGCTTTAACTCAAATCCCTTCTTATCGGCAAAGGAACTGAGGGCATCACCAATTAAAATAAGTTTGCCACCGGCACTGATCCACTGATTCAATTTTTCTAATTGAGCCTCATCAAAGATGTCGTAATAGCCTTCTGGGGCCACTAGCACATTGTACTTTTTTAAATCGACACGCTTAAAGTTATTGGTGCGTATTTGAGTGATTGGATAATGTATTTGTTGCTCGAAATAATGCCACACCTCACCAGCAGAAAGTGATTCAGCTCCATCGCCACAAAGTATCGCAATTTTTGGCATTTCAATGTAGGCCACTTCTGATGATCCGAAGTCTTTACCTTTATCTACAAATCCTGTAGTGGTCGTATAAACGGTTCGCTTGTAGTTGTTGGCAAGCGTTTGAATCGTTTTATCAAAGTTCACAATCTTCTCATTGTTGGTTTGTGTTACAATGAGTGTGCCTGCATTGAAGACATTTCCATTTACGGTAAAAGCTTTTTGTGTTGCTCTTACCTTTATGCCTCCTTGCAGCAGTTGACCTAAAAACTCAACATCTTGTAATGTTTCATATTTAAAGAGGTAAGCATAGACTTTTGAAGAAACTTGATTTGTTGCACTTTTGGGCTGATAGGCTTTGGATGGATTAATTCGTTCTGTGCTGGCATATCCTTTCAGATTGTAGGCATAGAAAAGATTCCACGCGGTAATGTCGTAGGTAAGAGAATCAGGAATTTTAGATTGTGGTTCGAATAATGTTGTGATGAAGCGCGATTTGGGCTGATAGGTATTGATGACAATATCCTCCGATGTCAGCGTAAAACTGGTTTGGGCTTGCGTCTCATAATCAAAACCTTTACCTGCTTTAGTGGCACCTACCAGGCCATAGGTTATAGCATGCTGATCTAACCATTTGGTAAGCTTATCTAACTTGTCTGGATTGTTAGTTCCCTTTATGATGTAGGATTTATACGTGCCAAAAGGACTGTTCAGATTTTCCTTGAAGTATTTTTCAAACTCATCGACTACACGCACAGCATTTTTAGAAGTGATTTCTACCGTGCTCATACCGGTAGTGTGATGGTGAATCAGGCGCTGTTCCAAGGTAAGCGGATCACCTTCTTCTGTCATGATGCTAACGCCACGCTGTCCTCCTTGCTCGTACGTCATACCAATGGCACCGCTATAGGTTGGATACGTATCTCCATAACTAGGGTAGTAGAGATCAAAAACCTCTTTGGTAAAGTATAACCAGTTACTTTCATCAAAGTACTTGGCGTTATTTTTCCCGATCATGTTCTGGAACTCTCGTTGCCAGTTACTGATGACTGGGTGAAACGGTTCAGCAGCAGGAGCGAAATAATACGGACTGTTGAATCCCTGTTCATGAAAATCGACATGTACATGAGGCATCCATTGATTGTAAACTTTTAAGCGCGAGATGGATTCCGTTTGTTGTAACCAGGCCCAGTCGCGATTTAAATCGAACCAGTAGTGATTGGGTCTTCCTCTGGGCCAAGGTTCATTATTTTCGGCAGCATCTGCACTAGAGTTTACAATTGTGTTAATGTACTGATTATTGAAATTGGCATAACGATCACGACCATCCGGGTTGATACAGGGATCCATAATCACTACAGTGTTTTTTAGCCATTCTTTTCCTTGTGGAGTGGACACCAGGCCATGAAGTGTTTTCATGGAAGCTTCCATGCCACTGGCCTCATTTCCATGTACATTGTAACTCAACCACACAATGGCAACTTTATTTGACGAGGGGGTTCCTTGCAAAAGACCTGTTCTCTTTAAGTTATCTTGTCTGATTTCTTCCAGTTTGCTGAAATTTTCCGGAGAAGCGATGATGGTATAAATGAGTGGACGCGATTCGTATGTTTTGCCATACTCTGTCACCTGAACATTGGGCATTTGGGCGTCTACATACTTGAAATAGTCAATCATTTCGTGATGACGTGTAAACCGTTCTCCTAAGGAGTAGCCGAGAAATTCATCTGGACTTTTAATGTTCTGCGCGGTAGCCATGGACGCATAGCACAAAAACAGGATGGTAAAGAATTGCTTCATGAAGGATGAAATTGTTTGGTTAAGAATGGTTTAAATTAATGCTTGTTTCTAAAAGATAGTGTTCTTTTTATTTGAGGCTTATGATGGTTGATGTGTTCGGCAAAGAATTGCAGGGCTTGTGGTAAACTAAGTCTTCCTGCGATGGGATGTTTGTAGACGAGTTTATGCACATGCTTATCAGGAATGTTTTCCAAATGACTTTTTAACTCAATCCTCATCAAATTCCATTGGCTTATTAGTTTATCCAACGGCAAAGCCTCGGGTGTGTTTTCTTTCACCACGTTGGGTGCTTTGAATTTAAAGGGTAAACGCTGAGATAATTTTAAGATAGGAACGAGAAAGGCCTGTTGTATACCGGCATTTTTTAGGTGCTGAATGCCTTGGGATTTCTTTTTGATGTATTCAAACGAAAGTCTTTCTGAGGTATAAAGATGTGTGAGTATTTCCAATACGGACCATTTATCGGAAGAGGGTTTTACTTCCAATTGCTGCGGGGAATGCTTTTGAAGATCTTGTACTAATGTGCTGCGTTGTTCCTCCAGCCTTTGGAAGATTTCTTCAAGTGTTTTATTCATGTAGCCAAATTAGCTGATTGCAGATGATAAACTTAGTCAGATTTGGGCGAATATACACTTCGCCTTTGGTAAGAATGAAGTGACAAATGCGACATCAATACAAAAGGGGACTGTTTTTAGCAGCCCCCTTAACCCCAGATTACACCCTACCTCTAGATGAAGATAATCTGGGTGCCTTGACCTTCTGCCAAAGCATACATATCACCTACAGTGATAATGTCTTTTACCTCCGGCACAAAATCTTCTTTTTTCAAATGGAACATATCTGCGGCCAAACGACAGGCATAGATTTCTCCACCCCCCGCTTCAATCATTTGAAAGAATTCTGTTACGTGTGGTATCTCAAGTTTGTCCATTTCTTTGCGCATCATAAAGGAGGCAAGTGATTCAAAGCCCGGAAGTCCTTTGATCATATCCGGCACACCGTGCATCATGGCTGGATTGCCAGTGGTTCCAGTATGTAACGTGTCCGCATATTTTTTAGTCAGTGCTTCCAGTCCAAAGAAGGTGAAAAACATTTTAGCTTCAATTCCTTCCATCAGTGCGCCATTGGCCATTACCAAGGCTGCGTATACATCTTCCAGTTTACCCTTGGAGCAAATGATGAGCATTTTCTTAACAGGGTATTTTTCTTTTTTATCGTTTTTGGTGGTGACTTTGGGTTGCACCATTTCTACTGTGTCTGTCATGGCTGTAGTTATTTAAGTTAAATACAACTTGCTGGTTTAGGAATACCGGCAATTTTGCTAGAGATCTTTAAAGGGCCTCCTGGAAAGAGTGCATAGAGTTGTTTGATGTCTACAATTCCAGAGTTACCAGCTTTCCGTAGAGACAAGGCTACACCTTCGGCTTGCTTCGCTCGTAACCAGTGCAGCACTTCCCAGTGTTTGGGAGTTAGTTCAATGTTATGCGCAGCCGCGGTGGCGAGCGCCCATTCTTCTGTCCATTCTTTGTAGTTCTTCAAATAGCCTTCTTCGTTGGTGGCTAGTATCGGGGCACTTAAGGTAGTTTCCATATAGAATTTTTTAGGGTGTTACTTATAATTTAAACGAGAACTTCTTCTTCCTTTTCTTTTCCGGCCATTGACATGGGTGTAGAAACCGGTAATGTTTTACCAGTCAACAGCATGTGCCAGTAGATCCACTTAAAGGCGAGTTTACCTAAGTGATTCATTCTACTTTCTTTCAACAACGCCATGGGGCCAACACCTGCGAAAGGAAATTTACCGGGGAGTGGTTCAGTGTCGTAGTTAAAGTCAATGAGCGTTGCTTTGCCATAACCAGTTTCAATAAAGCAGTTGGCATGGCCATCAAATTTTTCTTCGAAAGGCAAGCCCTTAATGTAGCTCAGCACATTTTCTGTTAATACTTCCGCTTCAAAGTGCGCCACAGATCCGGCCTTAGATGCAGGAACGTTGGTGGCGTCACCGATAACAAAGACATTTTTGAATTGTTGAGATTGTAAGGTGTGTTTGTTGGTAGGCACAAAGTTCAACCCATCTTCATCCCCCATTTTACTTTGCTCAATTACGTCTGCGCCTTTGTTGACAGGAATGCTCACGAGTAAATCGAAGGGCACTTCTTTCTCATCGTAGGAAACCAGCACCTTGCGTTCGTTATCAACACGCTGCAGGTAGAAGTCCGGAACCACATTCACTTTTTTGTCGGTGAGAAGTTTGCTGAGCATTTTGGTTGCCTTTGGTTTGGTAAAGGCTCCGGAGAGTGGCGTTACGTAGGTGATTTCCACCTTGTCACGCATTCCCTTTTCAGTGAAGTAAGCATCTGCAAGAAACGTAAATTCGAGTGGGGCCACCGGACATTTAATAATGGTTTCCGCCAGGTTAATGACCAGTCTGCCGCCTTCCCAATTTTCTAGCTTCTTGGCTAAAAGCGTACTGCCTTCATAAGTGTAGAAATCGAAGATGTCGGTATACCAGAGTTTTCCTTTTAAGTCAGGAGTTTCTTCAGGCACAACCTGAGCGCCAGTAGCAATAAGGAGTATGTCATACTCCAGTTCCTGATTGTTTTTTAGAAGAACTTTGTTCTCAGCTCCTTTTATCTCTTGTGCTTCTGCAATTTGAAAATTAATTCCAGAAGAAAAGAACTCTCTTTTTTGACGCACAACATCTTCTGGTTGATAGATCCCAAAGGGAATGAATAAAAAGCCTGGTTGATAATAGTGTAACTCTTCTTTATCTAATACGGTAATGGACCAATCGTCTAGCGGAAGTTTCTTGCGGAGTTTGTTGGCCATCATGGTGCCAGCGGTTCCGCCTCCAAGTATGAGTATTTTTTTCATGGCAGGTAGGGTTTGTTGATGTAAAGATCTTCTTGTGATGGGACTTGTATAATGATTATTCAGATACTAGCATATGACTTTCGTCAAGGTTTTTTCTGAGCTTCGTTACACTTTTTTCGATCACATAAGAAAGTAACAACACAAACAAGAAAGAGTCAGTGACAAGAGTTACACAACAAAAAAATTCCTACCGGTTGGGACAGGAATTTTATGAAGGAGAAAATACTTGTTACTGTGTTTAGTAACGCCAGCTTTTAGTATCAGCGTTCTTAGGCGCACTTGTTTCAATGCGCTTTAGAATTTTTGGCAAGTACATGGAGTTGTACCGTAAGCGTGAAACATAATTCGGATTAACAGGATCTCCATTCCAGCAGTGTTCTGCACGATCTCCATAAGCGACTTCGCCATCGTAGAAAGGATTATTCGTTTTCTTGAGGAAGTCTTCCATTTGGTAGACAGCATTGTTCAAGTAATAGTTATCCATGTCTCCACAGTAGATGTGGATTTTACCTTTTAGTTTAGGTCCCAACGTGCTCCAATCTCTTTCTAGAATGTGTCGTAAATCGTAATGCTCTTTCCAGTAGGCAGCAACGTCTTTATCGATATCACCAGTTTCTTTATTAAAGATTCTCTTCGGGTAACCATCTTCGCCTTGTGGCGAGTACACAGCTTCCCAGATATCCCACTGCTGTCCGCTGCGCGACTTCGTGCCCAAGGCAAGTTCATAGTAATTGCTTTCTTGCATGGTACTTTGAATCTGACCTAAATAATTTCGATGTGAAGGAATGGGGAGTTTTTTGTAATCACTTTCATACCAGTAGGCATTCTTGTCCTTGTAAATATCTACCAGACAATACGAACGAAAGTCCACAGGATCGGGACAAGCAGCGAAGCATCCATTAAATTCATCGGGATAGAACATCTGTACTGCCAAGGCTTCCCATCCACCAGTAGAGCCACCGTAGGTAAAACGCGCCCAGCCCTCGCCAATACCCCGAAACTGTTTTTCAATTTCGGGAATGAGTTCTTGCATAATAGCATCTCCGTAAGGTCCCAGGTTGGCGGAGTTCACAGCATAAGAATCATCATAGTAAGGATTCGCATGCTGAATTTCTATGATGAGAAAGCGCGGAAAATTCTTGCTGGTCCATTGCTTGTAAAAATTGTATGCTTCCTGTGCTTGAAATTTTTTGTACCCGTAAATACCAAAGCGCGGAATGTAATCGCTCGTATCCATATCGGCTGGCGGTGGTGTTTCACTAAAACCTCCGAAGTCATCGGGAAAGTGACCATGAAAAACCATGAGGGGGTAACGTGCCTCTGTATGTTCGTCAAAACCCTCGGGTAGTAGTACATGTGCTCCTAAAAACATGGGCTTACCCCAAAACTCAGTCAGCAGTTTGCTTTGTATTTTAATGTGTTTGATGTACTTGGTGTCTTTCGGTTCTTCGATAGGAGGAATCTCTTGATCCATCACTACTTTGGTGAGTGTGGCTTCTTCTTTATCAATTTTTACTTTAAAGGGCTTGCTATAGAAATTTCCGGGCTTGCGATTCCATTGCTGTCCTTCTCGTTTGTCGGGCATTGATGAGTGCTTGCACATAGTATTCTCCTGATGGCACATCTTTGATGGAAGGAATGGGAAAACCAAAGGTCTTTTCATCGATGCGAATTTCATCTCCCGGTTTCAAGCCCTCTACATCCACACCAAAAATAAGTTGCGTTGTCAAGCCATCATTAATTTGAAAACGAGGTTCTTCCTTGTCGTTATTAGAAAGTAATAAGAGTAAGCGCCCGTCTTGCGCTTGTTCACTCAACTCTTTGGTAAAGGAAATGGAAAAAGAGCTATTGGTGTTGGGGGGAGTGCATTGCCAAAACAAAAGGCCTGCAAGGAGGAGGACTACTATTCTTCTCATGTGATCTAGGGTTTGAGAGGAAGGTAGTAACCGCTATGTTGGATTACAAGACTTTGAATATCTTCAGTAGCTCACGAGTGTTAGACGGCTAATGCGTGATGTAAGAAGTAAATCAAAACTTTATCCGAACAGATTCTTCGTGATCAACCGCCACGCGCACGGGCAAGCCATGATAGCCCACCACGACATAGCCTTTATAGTGCATCTTCATCTTCTTTGCTCCCAGAACACTCAACACGGTATTCATCAAGCCCTGCTCTTTAAGATTAAGTTTAATCTCTAAGGGAACCGAGAACTCTCCTTTTGCAGGCACTTTAATCTTTAAACGCTGATCAATGGTAGCAGCCTTTTTGCCTTCTACATACACATCAACGTGTATGGACTTTAATTTTCCCTGCTGCTTGTTAGGATTGTAGAAGAGTGCCTCGGCCTTTAACATGGGATGATCACTCACATCGGCCACCACACTTTTTATTTGCCGTAATTCAACGGCCTCATAGGTGGCACAACTGCTCAGCAGCAAGGCAACTAAGAATAAAGTGAGAGATAATTTTAAGGAGCGAAGGACAGGAATAATCTTCATAATTATAAGTATAGACAATCTACGTGTAACTTTGTTACATGAACGAAATTTTTGATAGAATCGCTGATGAACTGGTCGACAAAAACTACGCCATTATCGACTCCTTTCTTTCACCGGAAGAAGTAAAGGCTATTCTGGCCTTGCCTCACTTCGCTCAGCATGAACAACATTTTAAAAAAGCGGGTATTGGTAAGAATGCTGATCTGCAGATTAATGAGGCTATTCGGGGTGATTATATTTTATGGTTAGATAAGAACACGGCTCCACCAGCAGCCCTTGTTTACCTGAATCGTTTGGGTGAACTGATTCAAAATCTGAACCAAAGCTTATTTTTGAGTTTAAAGGATTACGAAGTACACATGACGGTGTATCCGGTGGGCACCTATTATAAAAGGCACTTGGATCAGTTCAAAAAAGATGACAAGCGCAAGTTGTCGGTTATCTGTTATTTGAATGAGGAGTGGAAAGAGGAGCAGGGCGGCCAACTTCGCATTTATACGGAAGGAACTTCTCAAGATGTTTTGCCGATTGCCGGGAGATTGGTTTGCTTTCGCAGCGATGTGCTGGAGCATGAAGTCTTACCAGCTACGCGCGAACGATTGAGTTTGACGGGGTGGATTTTAGATCAGGTGATCTTATAGTCTAGAATTGTGATTTTCGAGTTACTCTGGCTACTGGAAAATTGAAAAAGCAATAAAGGAGCTTTTATTTGATTTTAAATCCAATTTCAAAGGTTAGAATTCCATAGGA
>LNEN01000268.1 GCA_001464155.1 Cytophagales bacterium Ga0077538
TGAAGCTTGGCTAGGTGGCGGATTTTCAGCACCAAAGTTCAATAAAATCCGAATAGTTGAACCTTCAGCAAATGCCTGATAGAAGCCCTTCAGCCGCAAATTGCCAACCGCTGTTACTAGCATGGGCTTTTTTCATCCTATTAATTGGCTGTAATCTTCTTTTTGTGTTTTACACCCCATTCAGCCAAAGCAGTGATAATATCTTTCAATGATTGACTGTATTCCGTAGGTACATACTCCACTATAACAGGCGTCTGGTCGGCCAGGACTGTTCTTTCTATCAAATGGTTTGCTTCCAATTTTTTTAATTCACTCGATAGTACTCTTGCAGAAATACTCTTTATGGTGCGTTGTAAATCATTGAACCTTGTATGTCCGCCCAAAACTGCAATCATCACTCTGATTGTCCACCTACCACCGAGAACGTATAAAGCGTCTTCGGTTGCTGATAGACGATTTGTGCATTGTGATTGTGAATACTCTAATCTACTTGTCCCCATTTGTTCTATTTTTGTGGTTAACTAACCAAAATATTACTACTAACATTAGAGTAACTACTATATTTTAGTAAGCTAATGTACGTAATATTGCGTTATATAATTTAAACAGTAAAGAATGAAATCAACAAAAATTACATACTACGCTACAACAGGAATTATTACGGCAATGATGATCTTCATTGCGTTCGAAACCCTTACAAAACCCGAAGTGAAAGTTTCAATGGCACATTTGGGTTTCCCGGATTATTTCAGAATTGAATTAGGAATTACAAAACTTATCGGTGCAGTTTTTATTTGGTTGCCCGTTCGCTTGTTGAAAGAGTCGGCATACATTGGTTTTGCAATTATGTTTGCTTCGGCTTCGTTAGCTCACTTTGTGGTTGGCGACCCTGCAAGTAAAGTCATTGCAGGATTAGTTTTTCTTGCAATTTTAATTGTTTCGTATGTAAGTAACACCAAAATTCAAAAAGCAAAATAAGAATCATTCATAAGGACAATGCACCCGGATATATACAGGCGTGAGTGAATATATGGAAAACGCGTCCACACGCAGGCACCTCCATCGGACAGCCAAAAGATGTTCGATGAGATAATACCTGAAGTTATAACTCATTAGATCACTCTTTCCTCAGAATTTTTATTGGATTTACCAAAGCAGCTCGCAGGATTCTTTAAATACTGAAAGCAGTGTGAGCGCAATACTGATTGCCACCGAAAGCAGATCGGTGTACCAATGAATTGAAGTTAAGTACGCAAGATCATTAACCATTGATTCATCAAGTAATATACAGTTGGGTTAGCAATCATCAATGACACGTAAATTTTGACACTCTTGATGTTGCTCCGAAGCATTTTGATCCAGCATCATCTATCACTTACATCAGAAGCAGTACTCTAAAATAGTGCGTGAAGGGTTTTATTCCTGCCTATTCGACACTCAAAAATTATTGTAAGGAGTTAGGTAATGTTTCGACTAAGCTATTAAACGTACAACCAGATTAAACAACTATTTATAACAAGTACAATGGGAAAACGAGTTATTAGTCCTTGGGTTTCAGGGATAATTCAGCGACTGGCAGGCGGTTAAATTAAACCCAACATGGAATACTAACATGGCCCTGGGGCAGGCGGTAAAAAGCGCAGTCTTTTCTTCATGATAGGTACCAAGATAGTTTTGACTCGAAGTAGTTAGTCCATAAGTGTTTTTATAAAGCACGATAACATTAAGATGCATGGCGATGAACAGAATATCTTTTGGAGGCGGGTGCCATTGGTGCACCGAAGCTATATTTCAAGCTTTGAAAGGTGTAGATAATGTCGAACAAGGTTGGATTGCCTCCACGCCCCCATTTGATACCTTCTCAGAGGGGATTATTGTTCACTATAATGACGACATCGATCTTTATACACTGATAGAGGTACACCTGCTCACGCACAGTAGTGCGAGTGCACATAGCATGCGCAATAAATACCGCTCTGCGGTATATTATTTTAATGAGGCTGATAAGGAGGTGGTTGAATCTATTATCAGAGAACTGGCTTCGAAGAATAAAATAGACTACATTACTCAAACACTACCCTATGTGAGATTCAAGCCGAATGCAGAACGTTATCTCAATTATTACAGAAACAATAAACAGTGGCCCTTCTGCAAGACAAACATCGACCCTAAACTGACACTCATACGCAAAAGATTTGGGCGCCAACTTAGAAATGATTTTTAAGGGGAAGAATTGCCACAACATCGGGCGAAAGTGGCAAGAAAAATAAAGTAGTTTTCAATTAAATTTGTACTATAGCTACTATACCATATATCAAGCTTAACCGTATCGAATCAAATAAATTTTATAGGGCTTAGTATATAATTAATGGAATGAATCTTCATACTGCTGGTTTCAAAATTCTTCTTGTATTCCCATTTTTATTTGTCTTGTTTCTCAATTCGTTCGGACAAAATTATGGCTTGGGAATGGCAACATCTATAGATTCTCAAGAGACCAATACTGCGCTGAACCTGTCGCCCGACAATCCGATATGCTTGGACGGAAATTTTGAGATCTCTTTTGAGATATCATCACTGAAGACAGGAAATGTGTTTGGATATATTGTCAGGATAATTGAAGATGATGACCGCAATTTTGACCTGGTCTTCAATGCTGAGGAGCCTAAAGGTTCTTTCAACATCGTAGCAGGCGACAACCGGACCAGGATCATGTTCAACATTGCCTCGGACATTTTCCTTAAACAATGGAATAAAATAACAATCAGGTTTGATGCTGATAACGATAGACTTATTGTTTCTGATGGACACAACAGATACGTTGAGGAAGGTTTACACTTGAAGAAAAAAGGCTGCTATAAACTATATTTCGGCTCAAATAGCGACAAGAAGTTCAAAACCAATGAATCGCTCGCGGTGAAATTTCGTGACATCCGCATTACAAAAAGTGGCATTACAAAATACCACTGGCCTTTGGATGAACATGAAGGCGAAGTTGCCCATGAATTGATAAATGGCGATAACGGTAGCGTTAAACATCCATGGTGGATGGCCTCGCAGCACAACCAATGGAGAAAGGTTTGCGACTTTATAGTCAACGGTGCTGCCAGTACGGCTTACGACCCTAAAAAAGATTCATTATTTGTTATAGGAGAAGACACGGTATTCACTTTTGCTTTCCGTAATTGGGTTCTTAGTTCCAAGCCAAATCAGGACAAATTTAAAACCAATCGAGGGAGCCAATCCATTTACAGCCCAATCGACAATCATATTTACAACTTTCTTCCTGACCTGAAAACTGCTGCACGATATAGTATGATCGATCAAAAATGGAATAAAACATTTCCACATTGGGACCACACTGATTATTGGCAGGCAAATAAAGTAATATCCAGGAGTGATAGTTCAATGTACGTCTTTGGGGGTTACGGCAATTGGAAATATAAAAATGCCGTCCAGCGTTTTTCGTTGAAAACAGGGCAGTGGGAAGAAATAAAACCTATCGGGGATTTTTTCACTCCAAGGTATCTATCAGCTTTGGGATCGAATACGCAAGGCGATACGATTTATGTTCTGGGCGGCTATGGTAGCGCAAGCGGTTCGCAGATGACCAATCCCAAAAACATTTATAGTATGATGCGTTTTACGACCAAAGATAAGACGTTCAAAAAGCTATATGATCTGACAAATCCGACTGAAGATTTTGCATTTTCCAATTCGCTAATTATAGACAAGGGATCAAAAAAATACTATGGACTTATATTTCCTCAACGTATATACAATTCGAGTCTTCATCTTATCGTAGGGTCATTAAACAACAGTGGTTATAAACAAATTGGAAGTCCTATTCCATACAGCTTTCATGATATCTATTCTTTTGCAGATCTTTTTTATTCTCCGGAAAGCAAGCGATTTACAGCTGTCACCTTATTAAGGTCGAAACAAAATCAGACACGGGTGAGTGTTTATATATTGGACGGGCCTCCCCTGGATTTATTGAAAAGCGCCTCATCCCCAAAACATGATCTTTCACTTTTATTCATTGGTTTAGCATTATTTGTCGCATTACTAAGCGGGGGTGTCTTACTCTTTCTACGTAGCAGAAAACGTCATACTTCCGCAGATATTCAGATCAATCCCTTAGAGCCAAATACAAAACCGGACGTTTCTACAAAAAATGCCATTTTTCTCTTTGGAGGCCTACAAATTTTTGATCGAAATGGTATAGATATCACTAAGCTTTTCACTCCGCTTCTGAAGGAATTGTTTCTGCTATTGCTGGTAAACTCTGTTAAAAACGGAAGAGGCCTACACACCGACAAACTTGACGAGATTTTATGGTTCGGAAAATCTGAGAGAAGCGTCAGGAATAATCGCTCGGTAAACATTGTTAAATTAAAATCCATTCTTGAAAGGATTGAACATTGTCAGCTTGTAAAAGATGCTGGATACTGGAAAATCGAGTTCGATTATGACTTTTGGCACGTTGACTATCACCATTACTTAAACTTAATCGAAGCAAAAAAGAAACTTAATGAGGAACAGATTAGATTACTGTTTGAACTAACAAGACGGGGTAATTTCCTATCCAATCACAACTATGAATGGCTTGATAAATTCAAATCTGAAATTTCAAGTGAAGTAATTGATGTTTTCCTGATTTACGCCAATTCGGCCGAACCATACAATCCGGAGTTTTTAATCCAGATAGCCAGCTTTATTTTCTATTTCGACCCTGTCAGTGAAGAAGCAATGATCATCAAGTGTAAAGCCTTATCAAGTTTGGGCAAACATTCGTTAGCAAAAAAGGCATTTGACGTCTTTATTAAGGACTATCGCTCGATTTATAATGAAGATTTTAATAAAGAATTTAATCAAATAATATAAGGCTAAGGCGCTGATTACCAGCGTATCTAATTTCTACTTTCTCAAAGTAGCGGTATAATGGCCGGCTATTAATAGGCTATTAATTTTCCATTAACAGATCCTCCTTAATTAGTACATAATGAAAGTATCGTGACCGTTTACGTTAGCGAATCAATTATCTGAATTATGGAGTAATCACCTGGCAACCGGCTGCCGGAATTTGTGACGTATGTATCGAATGGCTGACGAAGGGTTGGGGATTCTTTACGTTGAATATCTGGTAAATGGAAATTAAGTAAGAAAGCATTGACGTTATGTTTAAATGGCCTTGTGGGCGGTGCTTTCGACTTGCCGCAACTGAAATCTTAAAACCTGTCATAAATAAACTTTATGAGGACCAAAAACAACCATCAAGCACCAGAGCCGAACAAGGTTGAGCCACACCTTTGGGTTAACCAGTACGCAGATTACTTGTATGCGTATGCCTGCAGACGGATCAACGATACTGAACTAGCAAAAGACCTTGTACAGGAAACGTTTTTAGGAGCGCTTGAACGCCTTGAAAAATTTGATAGACTATGCTCGGAAAAAACCTGGCTAACCGCCATTTTGAAAAACAAGATCTTCGATGTTTACCGAAAAAAGTCATCATGGCAGAACAGGCAATCCCTTTCAACGGCAACTAATTTAGAAGGCGATCAGTTATTTGACCCTGAGAACGGGCATTGGATTGAACAACATATTCCTGCTGTGTTTGCTGTAGAACAGCCGGACGTGCTTCAAAACAAAGAATTTCATGGCGTTTTACAGTCTTGTATGAGAAAGTTTCCTCCGTTGTGGATATCTGCTTTTACAATGAAGCACATGGATAAAGAATCCACCGAAACAATCTGCTCAGAACTTAAACTGACCCCATCCAACTTCTGGGTCATTATGCACAGGTCAAAGGTGCACCTGAGGTCCTGCCTACAGAAGAACTGGATTAATTAAATTATAAAAGCTAGTGAGCAAGAGGCAACAAATACAGTAAGTTTTGCCTTTCGTCACGTTCAAGGAAACAATAAACCATGTGCCCTATAAGAAATGATTTTACAGAGGGAAGAATGGCCATAACATCGGGCGAAAGCGGTAAGAGAATGGAGGCAGTCGTGTTCTAAATTTATACCACAAAATAGTAGCAGCTGTAGATACTGGACCAGCAACACTACAATCATTATTTATGCCGCAAACTTTTAACATCGATACTAATTACTAAACGTACCCGTGCGGGCACAATATCACAAACCAAGCAAAATGGAAAAAACAATTATAAATCCCTGGCAATGGCAGGATGCGCGAAGTTATGTTCAAGCCGTTGAGGTAAAACATGTAGAAGGTACATTGTATGTATCAGGCCAAACCGCAATCAGCGATGATGGAATATCGAGCAACGCGGATATGGAAACCCAGCTGGTTCTGGCTCTTAAAAATCTGGAAAAAGTTATTGGCGATGCAGGGTATGAACCCCAGGGTATTGTCAGGTTAAACATCTATACAACTTCGACTGCAGAGCTTTGGCCCAACTTTAAAATTTTCCAGGATTGGATAGCTAAACATGGTATCAAACAGGCGCTCACTTTACTTGAAGTAAAAAGCCTTTTTGAAACCTTAAAAGTTGAATTAGAAGCAACTGTCGTAAAGTAATCTGTATACAAGGCCATTGGCGCAATTTGATTTTATATTTCAACAACAGCTGTTGGTGATATGATTCATTTCTTTGGTACCCATACGGATAAGATTTTTGCCGTGCGATGTCAAAATGAATTGTCAACAGAAGTTATTTCAAAACTAAACTGGCTTTTGGCTGTGCACCTAAATTGAAAAATGAGCAGCGATCTCTGAAAAGATAACTCTTTTAAAGGCATCCATAGACTACGAGGCATACGCGAAAAATTCGCTCGCCAGTTAAATACAAGAATTTTAAAGAGGGAAGAATCGCTACAACATCGGGTGGAAGCGATAAGAGAATGGACCTAGGTGCCTGTTAAATTTGTATTGTAAAACAATATCAATTTAAACATTAGAGCCATAACTAACCCC
>LNEN01000269.1 GCA_001464155.1 Cytophagales bacterium Ga0077538
TAATCTCTTCCTTATCATCTGTAATACTGTAGTCAATATTCAACCTCTCCAAAGCGAAGGCCATCGATCGAATGTTTCCGGCATTGTATTGTATAATGGCCACTTTCATAGCATTCCTTTAGTTGTGGGCAGTTCATTTCCTTCTCGCTTTACGGCCATCTTTATAGATTTAGCAAAGGCCTTAAAGATGGCTTCAATTTTATGGTGTTCGTTGGTGCCTTCTGCCTTAATGTTTAAGTTACATTTAGCAGCATCAGAAAAAGACTTAAAAAAGTGTAGAAACATTTCTGTTGGCATCTCTCCAATTTTCTCGCGTTTAAACGCTGCATCCCAAACCAACCAAGGGCGTCCACCGAAGTCAAGCGCGACTTGAGCAAGGCAATCATCCATGGGTAAGCAAAATCCATAACGTTCTATGCCACGTTTATCACCCAAGGCTTTTTGAAAAGCTTCACCCAGTGCGAGGGCTGTATCTTCAATCGTGTGATGCTCATCAATGTGCAGGTCGCCCTGTACTCGAATGGATAAATCGAGGTGGCCATGTTTAGCCAATTGATCCAACATATGATCAAAAAAACCTAGACCTGTTTGATTGTTGGAGACACCTGTACCGTCCAGGTTTAGTTCTATGGCAATGTCTGTTTCTTTGGTGATTCGCTGAACACTGGCTTTGCGTGCTGGCTTACTTAAAAATTCACTAATAAGCTGCCAGGAAGCAGAAACGAGCGAACAAGTTGTGTTAAGCCCTTTCTCGCTAATGGAGGAATTCAGGGAGCCATCATTAATCAATATCCCTTTGCAACCTAAATTTTTTGCTAGCTGAAGATCGGTAAGACGGTCGCCAATAACATAGGAATTCTCTAAATCATAGTTGGGAGAAAAGTATTCAGTAAGCATGGCCGTACCCGGTTTACGAGTAGGAGCGCCCTCTCTCTCAAAAGTCTTGTCTATAAAAATTTTTGAAAAGAAGATGCCTTCGTTTTCAAGGGCTTGAAGCATCTTGTTTTGCGCTGGCCAGAATGTTTCTTCTGGGAAGCTCGAAGTTCCCAAACCATCTTGATTGGTGACCATGACCAATTCAAATATCTGCGAATCAACAATTTTCCTCAACCCCTGGAAAACATACGGCAAGAATTCAAGTTTTTCCAAGCTATCAATTTGTTGATCGGCTGGTTCTGTAATCAGTGTACCATCTCGGTCTATGAATAGTATCTTTTTCATATTTCTTTCAAGGTTGCTAGTAGTCGCTGATTTTCTTCGGGTGTTCCTACGGTAATTCGTAAACAGTTTTCGCAATGTAGAACGGAAGAACGGTCACGAACAATAATGCCTTTATGCAGCAGGTATTGATAGGCTGCTTTTGCATCTTGTACTTGTACCAATATAAAGTTAGCTTCTGAGTTGAAAACTTTCCTGACCAATGGCAATTCAATTAAGGCACTCATTAACTTTTTACGCTCACGAATAAGTTGTTTTACTTCAATATCCTTTCGGAGGGAGTTATCAAGTGCCTGCAAGGCAAGTCTCTGAGTCTGTATATTGATGTTGTACGGATATTTTACTTTGTTAAGAATGGTGATGATGTCTGACGAAGCGTAACACATTCCCAATCGTAATCCTGCTAAGCCCCATGCTTTTGAGAAGGTTTGCAAGATCACCAGATTATCATACTTGTTCAATAAAGCGATGAAACTTGCGGACTCCGCAAAATCAATATACGCCTCATCTACCACCACTAAACCTGAAAATTGTTCCAGTAGTTGGAGGATTGACTGTCGGTTCAGCGAATTCCCGGAGGGGTTATTAGGGGAACAAACAAAAATTATTCTAGTAGTGGAATCAATAGCTTTTAGTGTTGCCTCTAAATCAATATCGAATGATTTAGTTAAGGATACAGCTTGAACAGACACGGCATTCACATTCGCGCAGACCGTATACATTCCATACGTAGGTTCTAGAATCAAGATGGAATCTTGGTGCGGTTCACAAAAAGAGCGAATCAGTAAGTCGATGGCTTCATCGCTACCATTGCCCAAGAAAATATTCTCAGGTGTTGTTTCTTTCAAGGGTGCGAGTGCTTCTTTTACTTTTTTCTGCAAAGGATCTGGATAGCGATTGTAGTACGAGGGGTACGGATTTTCGTTCGCGTCCAGATAAATATCAGCCTCTCCTTTAAACTCATCGCGAGCCGAGGAGTACGGCTTCATCTCCAAAATATTTTTTCTGACTAAGTTGAGAATGTTCACAAGGCTTTATGTTATTAGTTAGGAATTGAGTTTAGCAAGTCGAATACTGATGGCGCGTTGATGTGCCACCAGTTGTTCTGCTTCTGCCATGATCTCTACACTGGGACCTATATTTTTAATCCCTTCTGTAGTAATTTTTTGATAGGTTATGTTTTTCATAAAACTATCTACAGAAACACCTTGAGGCATAGTCGCCAGCGGCTTCAGGAGAATAGTTGCCCAGAAAAACAGATCCGGCATTGATGATTTGATCAGCCACTAGTTCTTCCTTTTGAACCATCAAGATTAAATGCTCAGGCGCGTATTCATTTACAAATTCAAGTGCTGTGGCTTGATTGGTAAAAGTAACCACCCGACTGTTTTGCAATGCTTTCTCTGCAACAGCTTGCCGCGGTAAGATTGTCAGCTGTTCTTGTAATTCTTTTTGTATGGAAGAAAGTTTGCTGGCATCAATAAGCACAAGCATCACCTGACTATCAGGTCCGTGTTCAGCCTGTGATAGAAGGTCGGCTG
>LNEN01000270.1 GCA_001464155.1 Cytophagales bacterium Ga0077538
TACTCCGCACCGATTTCTTCTCCGGCTATCACCGCTGTCTCGCTTGATAAAGTCTCTCGTTTCTTACCAATAGTTGAGATTAATATCACTATTCCCGCCAAAATAAATGGAATGCTTAATAGTTGCCCCATGTTTAACATCATTCCTTCCTCAAATTCTACTTGGTCAATCTTGAAGAATTCGTCCACAAACCTGAGACTAAAAAGAACTATCAAAGACCAGCTAAAAAGAAGTCCATTTCTCATTCTGTCTTTTAGTCTATACCAAACTACAAACAAGACTATAAACCAAATAAAGTAGTGTGTCGCTTCGTACAATTGAGCTGGGTGTCTTGGTATATAGTCTTTACTCGCAAAAATAAATGCCCATGGAACATCTGTCGGTAAGCCAATCATTTCTGAATTCATAAGATTGCCTAATCTTATCATGCAAAAGGTGAATGATGCCACAATCGATATTCTATCAAGCGCCCACAAGTAATTTACTTTTGTCTTTCGGGCAAATAAGTATATAGCTGTCAGAATACCAATTACCCCACCGTGACTTGCAAGTCCGCCTTCCCATATCATGATTATCTTGTGAGGGTTCTGAAAATAATGTACTGGGTCATAAAACAGTACGTGTCCTAAACGAGCCCCCACAATCGTTGCGATCACTGCATAAATTGTCAAGGTGTCTACATCTGAAACTGGTCGTCCCTCCTTTTTATAAATGAAATACATTATCCGTTGACTAATCAGGAACGCGGCAGCGAAAAGCAGTCCATACCACCTAACCGGATGATTGAGAATTGGAATGGTAAATATTTCTGGGTTTATGTCCCATGTTATATAAGTAAATATGTATAGCAAACTCATTCCTATCCTTTTATACTTTAACCGTTAGTCTCAGTTGTCGTTGAGTCAGCGCTACAACATGTGGAATGTCAATACCCACCCCAATACTTTCTCACAAACCATTAAGTACCCACCAATAGCAACAGCAAAAAGAATATCCACTTCAGATTGATAAGTGAATTGAGCTTTTCTTCGCTGTTAATGCTGGCAACGGCTTCCTTCTGTACTAATTGATTTTGAAGATTGCCCCAGTCTTCCATTTTATAAAATGCACCTCCCGTTTGTGATGCCAGCTTTCGGAGCAAATTGAAATCGGCTGTCAGGTTTTGTAATTCAAGTTGTTGCTTCACCACCAAAAATTCACCACGTACTTCTTCACGCTCCTGCAAAGTTGTACTAGCCTTGTATCGATAAACGCCTTCCGGCAGCGCGCCAATGGTATAACGAGTATTACCCGCACTCGTGGTGTAGCTATAGCTGGTACGCTTTCCTGCTTCATCGGTCAGTTCAATCTCGATAGTGTTTCCATAGACTGATTCGAAAATTTCATTGTACACTTGCGTCTCCATTTGCACTTGTTCCGTATCCGAAAATTCCTGTCGCACCGGATAACATCTGAACTTCCGTCTGTCATCGGTGGTAGCTAGGTATTGCAAAAGCTTGGTAAACACCTCATCGAAGGCCTCTGTGTTTTCGGTTCTGGCGTATTCGTGCAAACGCCATCTCCACAATCCTTCTCCCTGCATCACCGCTATCTTTCTCTCTTCTTCATTGTCTACATAGAGCAAGGGCTTATCGGTTACGACACTTCCCACTTTCTGAAAAAGCAAAGGTGTAGCTGAAGGACTCACAGCCATTTTCGCAAAAGGAACAGAGGCAGGTGGAAAGGTGTTGAAGGTTGTTGCCACTTCTTCTTATAGCGAAAAGACGCCAAAGCTATTGTTCACCGAAGGAGTAACATCATCGTATTGCCTGGGGAGTGCTTCTGACGATACAATGTTGCTCCGCTTTAACTCTGCCCAATCACTTTGTTCACCTAAAATAAAAAAGAGAGAAGCCTTTGTCTTCATCAACTGCTGAAAAAGTACTCTGTTTCTTCCCCTCGCATCGGGCGTTTGAAATAAGAGGATCACATCCGCCTCTTGCTGTAGCTTGGTTATGTCCGCTTCCATTACGCCAGGAATGTATAAAGTGAAATCGTAATTAGCATTTTTATCGATCACTGCACGCAGTGCCTTTATATCCGGATGCGGAGCGGAAGCCACTGCTAAAATCTTCTTCTTTCCCGCTACCACTTCTACAAAAACAGTGGCTCTGTTGTTGCTGGTATTCCACTCAGAGGATTGTGGTGAAATAATTGCCTCATAACGTTGAATGCCTTGTTCAGTAGCCACTGGCTGAAAATCCACTTGTGTGAAGCTTTCATTTTTAACCAACACCTTTTTACTCTCCACTTCTTTGCCTTTGTGAAGAAGCTTTACTTGCACTTCCTTTTTTTCAAAACCAGTTGCTTGAAATGATAGTAATAAAGGGAAGCGATTCCCCTCGTAGGCAATTTTATTCGCGACTATATTTTTGATAGAAATATCTGTTCGCTCTACCGTATCACCCACACCCACTGTAAAAACCGGAAAATTAAATGTTGAGTACAAGGGAGAAAGTCCTTCATTATAGATCCCATCACTGATGAGCACGGTGCTTGCCACCTTCCTGTTTTCGTAATCAGCAGCTATTGCCTTCAATGTTTTGGTAAAATCTGAGCCCCCCTTTGAATTGACGAGTCCTCTTACCTCCACTTCATACTCTTTCTCTTCCAGGGTTTTCTGTAACTGTCGCACCGATGCAGCGATGGCATTAACACGAACAGAGTCCATGACTTCTTTCATTGATCCACTATCGTCTTGTATCAGTACAATTACCGGCTTATCAAAAAAATTATCGATTTGTTTAATGATAGGACCTAAGAGAAGCAGCGTGAGTAAAAAGAGCAGAACGAAACGAAATGCCAGCAGCAGGCGATTTATGTTTTTACTCCAGGGATTTTTGCTTTTATATAGCAACAACGCCACAGCTCCACTGAAGGCGATGCAGAGGAAGAGATAAAGCGGTGATGACTCAAAAATAATTCTACTCATTTAAAAAATTCAAGATTCAACAGTATGACTATCCGTTTCATGCCTTAAGAAGATCAATATAAAATCAAAAAAATGTCATCCTGAATTCATTTCGGGATCTATAGAAAAGTGATCGTAAGATGCCGAAACAAGTTCGGCATGACAATCGTGCAATATTGAAAATCGACCTTAGGATAAAAAGCGAATACTCAGACTCAACATTGCAGCTATCTAATAAATGCAGCTGTGTGCTAATACCCATACTTTTCTTTCCACAAGGTGCGCAAGTGTTTTCTCATTTCCTCTTCCCGGGCATTTTTCCCTGGCTCATAAAATTTCATACCCTTCAGTTCATCGGGTAAAAACTCCATGTTCACAAAATTGTTTTCAAAACCATGTGCGTATTGATAGTCCTTTCCATAGCCGAGATTCTTCATCAATTTGGTTGGTGCGTTGCGAACAGATAACGGCACAGGCAGGTCACCCGTTTCGTTTACTTTTTGCAAGGCGCTTTCAATTGCCATGTAACTGGCATTACTCTTAGGAGAACTCGCTAGGTATACCGCACACTGGGCGAGTATGATGCGCGCTTCCGGATATCCGATTACATTCACCGCCTGAAAAGCATTGGTCGCCATTATTAATGCCGTGGGGTTTGCATTCCCGATATCTTCGGAGGCCAGGATCACCATTCTCCGCGCAATAAAGCTTACGTCTTCTCCCCCTTCTACCATGCGCGCTAAGTAATAAATAGCCGCATTGGGATCGCTTCCACGAATGGACTTAATGAAGGCAGATATAATATCGTAATGCTGCTCTCCGCTCTTATCATAGATCGCAATTTTCTTTTGCGCTACACTCATGACAAGTTCATCAGTAATGGTCACTTTTTCTGCCGACTCAGATTCTATTACTAGCTCCAGTAAGTTAAGTACCTTGCGTGCATCACCACCAGAGAGTTGAAAGAGGGCTGCGTGTTCATTGATTTCCACTTTCTTTTTCTTCAACACGTCATCCTTCGCTAACGCATGTTGCACCAATTCCAACAAGTCTTTCTCTTCCAGCGCCTTTAATACGTACACCTGACATCTCGATAATAAGGCGGCATTTACTTCAAAGGAAGGATTTTCAGTAGTAGCTCCGATTAGGGTGATGATTCCTTTTTCAACGGCATTCAGCAACGCATCTTGCTGTCCTTTGTTAAATCGGTGAATTTCATCAATAAATAGAATGGAGCGAGGAGAGGCTTTCGCTTTCTCAATTACCTCTCGGATGTCCTTTACCCCTGCACTAATGGCGCTGAGTATATAAAAGGGTTTCTTTGCTTCATTGGCAATGATGTTGGCCAGGGTTGTTTTACCCACACCGGGCGGCCCCCAAAAAATCATGGAGGGAATCACGCCAGATTTCAACACCATACGCAACATTCCTTTCTCCCCCACCAAGTGTTGTTGCCCCACCACTTCTCCTAAAGTAGTAGGTCGTAAACGTTCGGCTAAGGGTGCAGAAGAGGAGAGTAACATTATAGATTAGAAAAGGCTATTAAAAATATTATTACAAAACCAAACAAAGCACAGAAGAAGAACATAGTTAGGAGCAAGGAATACTTTGTGACTGTTTTAGCTCTGCGCTGCTTGTATACATTTCTCATCGCTTTATACAGGTAGATAAAAATCCACGCATACAAAAAGTATTGCAACCAGATTAGCCATGACACCTGGTTTACCAGTATTATCAACGATCCTGCCAGGTAAATAAAGTCATAATAAATAACAGTAAACACTAAGTGTTCTGAGTAGAAGTAATCCCTTCGCACATACAACAGTTTAAGTAGCAGTGCGAAAATTGGCATGAGGAAGAAAAGCATTCGAGGAATATTTCCGACAGCATCATCTATAAACTGTTTGGTCATTTCTTTTTCCTTGTCTTTACCCCGCGCCTCTATCTCTCTGCCCTTTCTTTCAAAGTACCTAACTATAAAATTATCGCGTTCTGATTCCGGCAATGCATTTTGAATGGAATTATTAGTACCTTCACTTACCGGCTTGTAGTTAAACTTTAAATCTTTATTCTTTATACCAGTGCCTGTTTCGGCTATCATGATGGAGTCAACACCGGCCATGATCGAATCTGCTTTTACACTGTCCTTCGGATTAAAATCCTCATCGTTGTTTAAGCCTAAATCATCGGTAGAGGCAAAAATGGACATCAGCAAAAAGAAAATAAAACTCAAAAACACATACATGCGTGCCGGATGATAAAAGCTTTCGCGTTTACCGGCATTGTATTCGGCCACAATTTTTCCGGGGCGGAATAAGAGGTATTGAAAGGTTTTGAAAAATTTCGATTCGAAGCTGTAAAAGGAGCTGATGAAATTGATCAGCAAATCACCGAGATCCTGGCGGGCAGGCAAGTCGCGCTGACCACAATGGCTACAATACTTATCGGTAAGTGGTGTGCTGCAATTCAGGCAAGTTTTATTGCCACCATCCTTTCCTGCTTGTTCGGCATCCACAATACCTTCAGCAAGTGGCAAAGACTTTCCTAATTCTTCCATGGGGGTTCTCTAAGCTTAAAGATAGAACGAAACTGGTAAATTGCAGAAGCCGCCACTAAAAAGCAAACAACCATGCCGCCAGAAATTCCTATTCGGGTTAACCACTTGTTTCATTCACTGGATGCCAAGCTTCTTGAACTGCTGAAATCCCTTAGCGAAGAAGAATGGCAAGCACAAACTGTTGCGAAACGATGGAAAGTAAAGGATGTTGTGGCCCATCTGCTGGACGGCAACCTCCGCACCTTATCGATTCAGCGCGATGGATATGTTGGAGAAAAACCAGAAAACATAAACTCTTATCGGGATTTAGTCGGCTGGCTAAATCAACTCAATGCCGATTGGGTGCAGGCCAGCAAACGACTTAGTCCAAACGTACTGACAATGCTTCACGAGCTCACCGGAAAATCAGTGAGTGACTACTATTGCTCCCTTGATTTACAAGCAAAAGCGATTTTCTCAGTAGCCTGGGCAGGTGAAGAAGAATCTCACAACTGGTTTCATCTTTCACGCGAATACATGGAGAAGTGGCTGCATCAACAACAAATACGCGATGCGGTGAACAAGCCCGGAATTCTGACGCCTGAATACTTCTTGCCTTTTCTAGAAAGCTCCTTTCGCGCTTTGCCCTTTACCTTTAGAGATGTGGAAGCAAAAGAAGGAACTTGTTTGCGCATCAGCATCCCCCTCTCTCAAGAAGAGTCATGGTTTTTAACTCGCGAAAAAAGTAACTGGTCTGTATCGCGCAAAGTCCCAGCTAAAATAGATGCTACGCTTCATATCGATGCCAATGCAGCCTGGAAACTTTTTTCAAAAAGCTGGAGAGCGGAAGATGCAAAACCCTTTACTAAGGTAAGTGGTGATGCCGTGCTGGCTGAAAAAGCTTTGAGTCTAGTTTCCTTTATGGCGTAAATAACAAAAGGCCCTTGCGGGCCCTTTGTTTACTTCATGAAGTGGATAACTTCTATCCCTTATTTTCTTTTCTCAGAATACTGTTCTTCTTGCTATATAAGAAGTAAATAAACAGACCTGCAATCATCCAGATAAAAGCTGAGATGAGTGTATCTTTTCCTAAGGAAACGATCATACCCGTACAAACCAAAATTCCTAAAATAGGTACGAGCGGAACTAAAGGTGTTTTGAAAGGTCTCACCGCAGTAGGATTCTTCACACGCAATACCCAAATACCCACGCACACTAATACGAAAGCGAAGAGCGTTCCAAAACTTGTTAAATCTCCAGCGACACTACCCGGAACAAAGCCAGCGAACAAGCCAACAAAAATCAACAGGATGGCATTAGACTTAAATGGTGTACGGAATTTAGGATGTAGTTCAGAAAATACTTTTGGTACCAATCCATCTTTTGACATAGAGTAGAACACGCGAGACTGTCCCATCAACATCACCAGAATTACAGAAGAGAAACCAGCCAAAATAGCAACGGTAATAAGGGTTCCCAACCACTCATATCCAGGCATGTAGGTTTTAATAGCGAAGGCTACAGAAGCTTCCTTACCGGCAGTTTTAAAATCTTCCCAGTTCGCCACACCTGTTAATACGTGTGAGAACAACACATATAAAATTGTACAAATCAAAAGCGATCCTAAAATACCAATCGGCATATCGCGCTTCGGATTTTTCGCTTCCTGAGCAGCCGTGGACACCGCATCAAAACCAATGAAGGCAAAGAACACAATACCGGCACCGCCTAATACACCACCCCATCCAAAGGTATTCCAAGAAGAATGTTCAGGAGCAGATTCAGGAATAAGGAAAGGCGTATAGTTCGCTTCGTTGATGAAGCCCCAACCAATCACAATAAAAATAAGTACGATGGCAACTTTCACAAAAACGATCACTGCGTTTAAGGAAGCCGATTCTTTTGTACCCTTAATAAGCACTAAGGTCAATATCACAAGAATTACTAAGGCGGGGAAATTTACAATACCGCTTACACCAGCCGCAGAGGTTTCGAATGGTGAGTGACACCATTCAAACGGTATGGCCCCCCCGAGGAGATTGTTAAGGTACTCACTCCAAGCAATCGATACGGTTGCGGATGCCAAAGCATATTCCAATACTAAAGCCCATCCGATAATCCAGGCTAAAAATTCACCCATGGTCACATAGGCATACGCATAAGCGCTACCGGCAATTGGAATCATGGATGCAAACTCTGCATAACACAGACCTGCAAAGGCACAACCAATAGCGGCAACAATAAAAGAGACAATTACCGCTGGACCTGCAGCAGAAGCGGCAGCATCCGCAGTACGCACAAACAACCCGGCACCAATAATGGCCCCTACGCCCAAGGCAATCAGGTTTCCTGCTCCCAGGGTACGTTTCAGTCCGGAGGATGAATCTCCGCCCTGCTCCATCAGCTGTGCTAAAGGCTTTTTGATAAACAAACTCATTCGTATAAAAAGGTTAGGTGGACAAATTTTCTAAGCCCAAAACTAAGAAGAATAATGGATTAGCCTACCAAGTGATAGGAACCCCAAAGAAGATTTGTTTAAGCGGTCTTTTCGGAATTGTCTGTTTCCGTTGGCTGAGTTTGGATGGTGACCTCTGTTTGTTGCTCCACAACAAGCTCTACAGTCTCTGTCCCCTCTTCATGCTCCTTGAAAAAGCGCTTTTGCATGACCAGGATGATCAATACTCCAATAAAAATGGAGGAGTCGGCAATGTTAAATACCGGACTAAAAAACAAAAAGTACTGTCCCCCAAAAAACGGTACCCATTGAGGCCACACAAAATCAAACAAGGGGAAGAAGAGCATGTCAATTACCTGACCGTGAAACCAAGGCGTTGACGAACCCATAGGCGCATTGTTGAGCAGTACGCCATAAAAAGTACTGTCAATTACATTACCGATAGCACCACCCAGAATTAAGGACATGCAAATGAGAAAGCCGCGATGAGCTCCCTGCTTGGCCATTCGAATTAAATAATAGGCAATACCAACCATGGCGAAGATTCGGAAAATGGTAAGCGCCAATTTGCCAAACTCATTGTTCCACTTTAAACCAAAAGCCATACCGGGGTTTAACAAGTAGTGAAGCTTGAACCCATACTGTTCGTTGCCGATTACCGTAAACTCTTCATGCAAATACATGTACTCATGCACTAGTAGTTTTGAAGCCTGGTCTATGCAGATGATGGCAAGGGCTATTAAAAAATATTTGTAGATCTTCATTATCCGTTACTCGTTATTAGTTAATGGTTAACAGTTACTAGTAACTGTTAACCATTAACTTACTTGATTACATTGATTTTTACTTTCAACATGGCTTCTTCCATCTCTACTTCAACAGCATCCACAACAGAAGCTTTTAATTCAAGCGATACCGCCTGCACTTCTTTACTGATGTAGTCTTTATACTCTGCAAGCGCTTCTGTGAAGCCATTCGTAGTTTCCACTTCTACGGTGATTTTATCCAAGACATCCATGCCTTGCTCTTTACGCAGGTTCTGAATACGGTTTACAAAATCACGCGCTACGCCTTCACGCTTTAATTCTTCGGTGATGGTGATATCCAAGGCAACTGTTACACCGCCTTCGTTGGCCACAGCCCAACCCGGAATGTCTTCTGATGAGATGAGTACGTCTTCCAACGTAATATCGAAACCACTTTTTGTCAGCTTGCCTTGTCTTTCGATGGCATTGATCTCTGCCTGATCAAAAGCAGTGATCACAGCGGCTACATCCTTCATCTTCGGACCGTATTGCTTACCTAGTTTTGCAAAGTTTGCTTTCACCTTCTTCACCAACAATCCTGAAGTATCATCGATGTACTGAATCTCCTTTACGTTCACTTCACTCTTGATAATATCTTCTACACTGCGCACGCGCGTGGCAAACTTTTCATCCAACACGGGCAGCAATATTTTTTGCAGCGGAGTGCGGACTTTAATTTTTGCATTTTTACGGATGGAGTGTGTGAGCGAACAAATTCGCTGTGCATAGTCCATCGCCACCTCCAACTCTACATCCTTGCGTTTTGGTTCTGCCTTAATCAATAAAGTATGGTGAATAGACTCATACTGTAAAGGCGTATTGTGTTGCTTGGCGCGATCGCGAATGTTATCTGTTAAATTTTTATATAACCACTCGCTGAAGAAAGGCGCGATAGGTGACATCAACTGAGCGGTCACCATCAAGCACTCATACAAGGTTTCGTAAGCTGCCCGCTTATCGACAGTTAATTCTACTGGCCTGCCATCCGAAGCTTTAGCGGAGGATGGTTGCCAGAAACGTTTGCGGTTTAGGCGCACATACCAATTCGACAAATGATCATTCACAAATTCCTGAATGGCACGTGCTGCTTTCGTAGGCTCGTACTCTTCGTAGGCTTTTGTAACTTCTTCAATCAACGTCTGCTCTTTGGTAATGATCCAACGATCCAGCGGAGCTAATTGATCAAAAGGAACATTGTTCATTTCATCCTTCACAAAGCCATCGATGTTTGCATACATCACAAAGAAGGAGTACGTATTGATCAGCGTTCCGAAAAATCTGCGTTGCGTTTCCGCAATACCCTCTAAGTCAAATTTTAAATTATCCCATGGTGGTGCATTTTCGATCATGTACCAACGCACTACATCCGGGCCGTATTTAGTCAAGGTCTCAAATGGGTTCACCACATTGCCCTTGCTTTTCGACATCTTGTTGCCGTTCTTATCGAGCACCAAGCCGTTAGAGATTACATTTTTGAACGCCACGCTATCAAACAACATAACGGCCAAAGCATGCAGGGTAAAGAACCAACCGCGTGTTTGGTCTACGCCTTCTGCGATATAATCGGCAGGGTAGGCATTTTTAAAGATGTCTTTGTTCTCGAATGGATAATGCCATTGCGCGTAAGGCATCGCACCTGAATCAAACCACACATCAATCAAGTCTGCTTCGCGATACATCGGCTGACCGCTCGCACTGATCAACACCACTTCATCAACATACGGACGGTGTAAGTCAATTGTCAATTGACCATTGTCAATTGTAAACTTATTTGGAATGCCGGCCTTCTCTGCTTTCTGAACTTCCTTCGTCAACTCCTCCACCGAGCCAATACATATTTCTTCCTTACCGTCTTTCGTTCTCCAAATAGGAAGTGGTGTACCCCAATAACGTGAACGTGATAAATTCCAGTCCACCAAGTTTTCCAACCAGTTACCAAAACGGCCTGAGCCGGTAGATTCCGGTTTCCAGTTGATGGTTTTGTTCAACTCTACCATGCGATCTTTTTTCGCAGTGGTTTTGATGAACCAGGAATCTAAAGGATAATACAACACTGGCTTATCCGTACGCCAGCAGTGTGGATAAGTGTGTTCGTATTTCTCTACTTTGAAGGCCTTGTTTTCTTCCTTCAAAATAATGGAGATGATGACATCCGTATTTTTATAATCGGGGTGCGCCTCATCTTCGTTGGTATAATTCTTTACATAGAAATCATCTGCACCCAGAGGCTTGTGCGTTTTGATATTGTATTTCGCAACGCCTTCTTTCAGTTTCTCTCCGATTACAGAAATGAATTTTCCTTTTCTGTCCACTGTGGGCACTTCACTTCCTGCTTCATCCTTAATCGTCAGAGCGGGAATGCCATTTTGTTTCGCTACGCGAAAATCGTCTGCACCGAAGGTTGGCGAGGTATGTACTACACCTGTACCATCTTCCGTAGTAACGAAGTCGCCTGCGACTACTTGAAAAGCTTTGTCTGCATCGTAGAAAGGTTGTAGGTACGGCATAAGCTGTTCGTAGCGCAGGCCTACTAAATCCTTTCCGGAAAACTCCTGAACAATTTCAAATGGTATGTTTTTGTCTCCTGTTTTATAATCCGCGAGTTTTAACTCACTATTCTTCTCAGAAAAATATTTTCCTACTAAATCCTTCGCCATTACCACACTAATTGCTTTGTGTGTATAGGCATTGAAAGAATTGATTTGCACATACTTTATTTTATCTCCTACCGCCAGTGCAGTATTCGAGGGCAAAGTCCAAGGAGTTGTAGTCCAGGCCAGAATGAAAACATCTCCCTGATTTTTAGCAAAGAGAAAATCAGACTTGCTATTCTTCGTTACCTTAAACTGGGCAACGATGGAAGTGTCCTTCACATCTTTATAGCAACCTGGCAAGTTCAATTCATGTGAACTTAAGCCTGTACCTGCAGCCGGTGAGTAAGGCTGTATGCTATAGCCTTTGTACAATAATTTCTTATCGTAGAGTTGCTTGAGTAACCACCAGAGCGATTCAATATAGTTCTTCTCGTAAGTGATGTAAGGATTCTTGAGGTCTACCCAATAGCCCATCTTGCGTGTAAGGTCATCCCACTGGTCGGTGTACATCATCACTGTTTCGCGGCACTTCTGGTTGTACTCCCCTACAGATATTTTCTTACCGATATCGTCTTTCGTAATACCCAGCAATTTTTCTACCTGCAATTCCACCGGCAAGCCGTGCGTGTCCCAACCGCCTTTACGCTTTACCTGAAAGCCCTGAAGGGTTTTGTAGCGACAAAAAATGTCCTTTACGGTGCGGGCCATCACATGGTGAATACCAGGGGTACCATTGGCCGAAGGCGGGCCTTCGTAAAAGGTGAAAGAGGGTGAACCCTCGCGATTGCTTACGGATTTCTCGAAAATCTGCTGCTTGTCCCAAAACTCCAGTATTTCGCTGGCTATTTGTGAGTAATTAACATCCTTCTGCTCTTTGTACTTGGCCGACATGGTTCTAAAAATGCTGATTTACAGGTAATAAGAGGGCAAAGATGGGAAATCAATGGACAATGAACAATGGGAAATTGACAATGTCTTACGAAAATCCATTGCCCGGAGTGGCTGAAATTGCCAAAAACCTAACCAATTTGACGATGGCGCCCTCGTCATTTTAGCTACGAACAAAAACCAGTAACGATTAACCCTTACTCCGCAGAAGATGAATTCCGGCTGTGGATTTTAATTTTAGAGAGGTCTATTTCCTCATCATCCGCTTCACCATAAAAAGTAGTATCCAATTCATCAATTAACTGGTGCTCCTTCTTGTCCTTACCCGGCTTATCGAAAGTCAGGATAAGTGCTGGTAACAAAATCAAATTGGTGAACATGGAGATGACAAGGGTGGTGGAAGTGAGTAACCCCAACGCAACAGTACCTCCAAAATCGGAGAAGGTGAAAATGATGAAGCCTGCAAAGAGAACAATGGAGGTGTAGATAATGCTCTTACCCGTTTCCAAAATACTTTCGCTGACAGAGCGCTGAACCAAAAATCCGCTTGACAATAACTCTTGTCTGTACTTGGCCAGGTAACGAATCGAATTGTCCACCGAAATACCAAAGGTAATGCTGAAGATCAAGGCAGTGCTTGCTTTAAGCGGGATGTTGAAATACCCCATGAGTCCTGCGGTGATCATCAAGGCGATTAAATTCGGAATCAAGGAAATGATGATCATCCGCACGTTGGCAAATAACAGCGCCATGGAAAGTGTGATAAGGATACATGCCAGAATCAAACTCTCCGTAAGATTTTGAATTAGGTAGTTATTGCCTTTGGTGAGAATTTTGGAAGAGCCTGTTACCTGCACATTAATAGAGTCGCCTTTCGACTTCAATGTTTTCTTTAACTCTGTAACAAGATTGGCCGCCTTTGGCTCAATTACCTGATGAATGAGTGAATCCATTTTAATAGATCCCACATCGGCCATCTGCATAGAGATGCGCATTTTGCTGTAAGTAGAGTCAACAAAAGCATTGAACAAGCCGCTGTTGTCGTTTTGTCCTTTCAAATAGCCAAGTACATTTTTCGCTTCAATGTCGGAAGTGGGCAAGCCGTACCAATCTGGGTTATTATTATAATATGCCTGACGTGATGCCTTAATAAAGCTGAGAATAGAAATAGGACGCGAGGTGACTGAAATAGAATCTAACGAATTCTCAAATCCTTCAATGGCTTTTACCACTTTCAAATTCTGTAACGGTTTCTTTCGCTTCGTCTGCAAATCAATTTCAATTTCCAGCGGCATCACACCTGTAAAGTTCTCTTCCAGAAATTTAAGATCCTTCTTCACCTGACTCTCTTCTGGAATATCATCCACCATATACGAAACAGAGTAGAGCTTGGTCATGCCGAAAACTGCGAAGGCAGTAATGGCTAAGGTCGTTAAGTAAATAGCTCCTCGGTGCTTCAACACGATTACATCGATGAACTTCACAAAGCCTCCTAAAATTTTAAAATCGAGGTGGCGTAGGTGCTTTTCAGTGGGCTCCGGCATCCACGAAAGAATGCCGGGGATCATGACCAAGCTCACCACAAAAAGTGCGATGATGTTAATGCCCGCTACAATACCAAATTCTCGCAATACTGAAATGTCTGTATAGAGTAATGTTAAGAATCCAATGGCTACGGTTAGGTTCGTTAAGAATGTGGCCAAGCCCATCTTACTCATCACCACTTGTATAGCCGTCATTTTACTGCGGCTCTTCACAAATTCGAGGTGATATTTATTCAATAGATAGATAGCGTTTGTTATTCCTATGGTGACAATCACTGGAGGAATCAATCCACTCAGCAAACTGATTTTATATCCTAATAATTTAATAGTTCCGATCGTCCACACCACTACAACACCAATCATTACCATAGAGAAAATGACCGCGCGGATAGAGCGGAAGAAGAGCAGCATAATAACGCCCGTTACAATGGCAGATAAATACAAAAAGAAAGAAAGTTCTTTGCGTACCTGCGATGCCATGACCGAACGCACAAAAGGAAGTCCGGCATAATGAATTTGAATGCCAGTTTGCTCAGTAAACTCTGTGCCGTATTGAACAAGAGAGTTTGTTACGTCCATTCGCTTGGCAGAGTTGGCGTACTCCTTTTTCATCGGAGCCAAAATCATGGTGGCGCCATTCTCTACATTTACCAACTGGCCCATGTAAAATTTCTGACCACGGGCAATGGCGAGCAAACTGTCTAACTCTTGCTGCGAAGCGATCCTTTCAGGAAAGAGGGATGTAAGTTTAAACTTGGCATTGGCAGTGTCCTTCTCAATAATTTTAAGGAGCGGAAGAGACAAGACTTCCCCCACGCCTTCAATTTCTTTGAGTTTGATGCTGAACTCTCTGAATTTCTGAAAGCTCTCTAAGGTGTACAGGGAACTATCCTTCACACCGATAGCCATCATGTTGCCATCTTCCCCGAACTGCTTTTTGAATTCCTGGAAGTACACCATGTCCGGGTCATTCAGTGGAACGGTACGTGAAAATTCGTAACTCATTTCCACTTTGGAGGCGTAATAACCCATCACTACAGTAATCAGGCCTATAATGACCATGAGCAAGAGACGGAATCGAATAATGGCGTCAGAGACTTTAATCCACATGCTTGTACGGCTTAAATGCCGCCAAATCTACTAAGTGCAGGGCTAAAAACCCAAGCTGATTATCGTCAGTCCTTGAAGATGCATCTAACTTGTTAAAAGGATGATTTGGATAAAAATGCCGAACCACATAGATACATAGTCCACATAGAGGATTAGCAATCCACGTTCCTTGTAGTTTGAAAGTAAGATAATTTAGTCCTGATCATCAGCCTAGTGCGTTAACACCATTGTAGCTATAACGGGTAGGTGATCGGACGGATAGTAGGTGCCATCGTTATCCTGAAGTACTTCAAAGCTTTTCACGTGCCATTGAGGTGAATGGAAGATGTAATCAATAATGAGACAATTCATCTTGTCCTTTTCAAAACCGCAGAAAGTACCACGCTTATCTTCTGCGGTTCGGGCATCGAGGAGCAAAGGCTCCGTGCATGAGACAAGTTTTCCATAAGGTTCTTCCTCTGGCTGAAAATTGAAATCGCCACACACTACCACTGGCATTTCTTGTATGGCAAGTGTTTGAGCAATCCGGTTTTTAATAGCCATCGCGCTGTTGACTCTCGCCACTTTGCCTACATGATCAAAATGAGTGGTCAGCAGCAGAAATTCTTGCTTTGTCTGAAGATCTTCAAACTGTGCCCAGGTAACTATGCGTGTAATAGCAGCATCCCAACCAATACTGCCAGGTACGTGTGGTGTTTCCGACAACCAGAAAGAATCGTTCTTCACAACCTTCAATCGACTCTTCTTATAAAAAATGGCGGTGTACTCACCTTTGTCTTTTCCATCTTCCCGCCCTACGCCTACAAAGCTGTAATCACTAAGCGCATTTACTAAATCCTGCATCTGCCCCGGCACAGCTTCTTGCACACCAAAAGCATCTGGAGAATTTTTCTTTATCAGCTCAAAGACTTTTTCCCTTCTGTTCGGCCAGGCGTTCACGCTATCGCTTGATAGGTTTAAGCGAATGTTGTAGGTCATGACCTTCAAAGATTGTGAATAGCTTGTTTTGAAGAGAGTAAGTGAGAGTGCGACAAAGAAAAGTATTCGCATAGAAATCGTATTTGTCTCTAAAAATACGAAATGTAAGGAGATGAAATCTAAGTTATCTTTTGAAGGTTTAAGGATCCCCTTACCCCGTCCCTGCCTACAGGCAGGCTCATACCTCGAAGGGGCTAACTAAAAAGACTCTGTTAAAATTAAGACAACAAAAACTATTCTGAACAAAATCTCTGCGAACCTTAGCGATCATTTCTTTGCGAACTTTGCGACAAATTTTTAACCGCAAAGAACGCTGAGGCCGCTAAGAGTATCGTAGAGCAGAACAATTTACTAGTAGAGTTTTTCAACAATGACTTTTTAGTCAAGCCCGAGGTTAGTGAATAAAAAAGGAGACCGAAGTCTCCCCTTTTTACAACTCTATATTAATCTAGTTTGCCTCAAAAGTAAATGTGAAGGACCCACTGATGCCCGCCATTCGTGCAGAGGCAGGTGCATCATACGTCATGGTGATGGTTACTGTTGTCTCCGAAAGAGTTGAGATGGTCAAGTCTACACCATCGCTGCGCTTGATGGTGTAGACCGATCCGCTTTTCAACAACTCAAAACTTCCCGAAGAAATCCAAATGGGTGGCACGGCATTTTCGACTGTAAAGGATTTGCTTTCTGTAAAAGAAACCTTTAATCCATTAAACCATTCTGCCACATCTGTTCCATCTACGCTGGCACCGCTCAGGCTCCAGGTCTTGGCCAGGTCTTTTAAGGTTTGCTGTTCCTCCGTAAGAGGTGCTGGATCATCTCCCTGACAAGCAGTGAGCAAAGAGACCAGACTTAGGCTTACGAGTGTGATGAGTATCTTTTTCATGATTACTTCTTAGTTAAGTTTAATAATGCGTTTCACGGCTACCGATCCCTTCTCTTCAACCTTTATATAATACACACCTTCAGGCAAGTTCGTAATATCCAACTGATGAGTTTCCTCATCCAAAGTCACTAGCCTGCGTTCTTGAGATCTGCCTGATAAATCAGTGATGCTTACCAACTTTCCACTACTCATTTTACCCTTTAGAACATACAAGCCCTTACCAGGATTTGGATACACATCCAGCTCACCCGCAGGTTGACCTGGCTCATTAAAACCTGTGATGGTTGTGCCTTTTCCACTTACTAAAATTTCCTTTGGCCCACCCGGAGCATTGGAAACCACTATAACAGAGCCGCTGTATGTTTTAATTTCTGTTGGTGTGAAATTGATCGCAACAGTTGCACTTGACTGTGCATTGACCGTGACAGAAGTTGCAGAAGTTGTAAATCCTACAGGCACGGCAATGATTGATACATTCAAGACACCATTGCCATTGTTCGTAATCGTTACTGTTCTCTCCACTGTTTCGTTTTGCAATACATCACCAAAGTCCAGAGAACCACTAAGCGTTATTGATGGTCTGTCATCTACGATGGTGATGGACGCGGTGACACTACTCGCTGCATTTACATTCGCATTGCCCGCCTGACTGGCAGTAATATCAACCGTACCTGCGGCTACAATGGTTAATACATTCCCCGAAACACTAGCCACTGAAGCATTTGAACTTGCAAAACTTATAGGCAATCCAGCATTGCTCGTGGCTACTAAGTTTATACCGCCACTGCTAAAGTTTGCAGTAGTTGGAAGCGTAAAGGTGATAACCTGATTTGCCTTGTTCACCACCAGCTCTTGTTCCACTGCTACAGCCGCTTCAAATTCATCATTACCAGTTTGGGTGGCCATAATAGTTGTCGATCCAGCACCAACAATCGTTAGCGTGCTACCACTTACTGTCGCAACAGCCGTGTTAGAGCTTTCGTACGACACAGGTAATCCGGAACTCGCACTTGCACTTAATTCAACAGTAGCATCACCAAATGTTTTAGTCGATAATGCGCTGAAGGTTATGCTTTGTGCTTGCTTATCCGTAACGGTGAGCGCTTGCTCCACAGGTGTTGCTGCAATGTAATTTTCATTTCCTGCTTGTATTGCCGTAATCGTAGTGACGCCAACACTTACTAGCGTGACCGTGGTGCCGGAAATGGTAGCAACATTGGTATTAGAGCTTGTATACGTTATCGGTAAACCAGAAGAAGCTGATGCTGCTAATTCAAATGACGCACTACTCAGTAATTTATTTCCCAGCGCACTGAAGTTTATGTTTTGATTGGCCTTATTCACCGACAAGATCTGCTGCACAGTATTGGCCGGATTAAAGGTGGCATCACCCGCCTGACTGGCAGTTATAGTAGTTGATCCAACTCCTACAATCGTAACCATGTTGCCACTGATCGTTGCTACAGCAGTGTTGGAACTCACATAAGTAACTGACAAACCAGAAGAAGCGGTTGCAGTAAGTGAAAAGTCTACATCACCAAAAGCTTTTGCAGAAAGTGAAGCAAAGGTAATTATCTGCGCTTCTTTGCCATTTACTTCTAAGATCTGATTAACCGGTGTTGCTGCTAAATAATTTGTGTTCCCTACTTGCGAGGCGGTGATGGTGGTTGTTCCCTCGCCTACAAGAGTCACCGTGTTACCCAATACGGTTGCAACCGAAGTATTAGAACTACTATACGTAACATCCAGCGCAGAAGAAGCGATTGCTGTTAAAGTAAAGGGAGGATCGTTGATACCCTTTGCAGACAATGGATCAAACGAAATGCTTTGATCCGCCTTATTCACCACCAGTGCACGCACTACAGGTGTGGCTGCATTGAATATCGCGTCTCCTCCCTGTGTCGCAGTGATGTTGGTTGTTCCAGCACCCACAATGATTATTGAATTTCCAGAGGCAGTTGCCACACTTGTATTTGAGCTACTGTAAACAACCGGTAGTCCTGAATCGCTTGTCCCGCTCAACTCAACATCGCCTTCTCCAAAAGTGGCAGAGGACAGTGCATCAAACGTAATAGCTTGATTAGCCTTGTTGATGGTGAGTGAACGAACAACAGGACTCGCAGCAGCAAATGTTTGATCACCCGCTTGTGAAGCGGTAATGTTAACGGTACCAAAACTTTTAACTATAAGCTCATTGCCAAAAATTTCTGCAACTGCAGTGTTGGAGCTTGCATAGGATATGGGCAAGCCAGAAGAAGCTTCTCCATTCAAGGTTACAATTTGGTTCGCCAACATCGGACTCGCTAAAGTAAACGTAATCGTCTGACTGATTTTATTAACGGTGATGGATGTTGTTCTTGCTGTTCCGTTACCACAGGTATTGGAAGGAGTCACTGAAAGCGTTGCACTGCCGGGAACATTCCAACCTATTGAAGCATTGTTTCCACTCGCGCTCAATGTTCCTTTATCGGATAGTGACCAGGTGTAATTTACACCAGCCACAGAACTTACCGCATAGGCTTCTTCATTGCCCAGTATTGGACTTGCTAAACCAGTGATCGCAGCAGGCTGTGCAGGCACTCCACCAACATTAACCGTCAAGGTTCTGGCTGTTCCGTTTCCACAAGCATTGGAAGGTGTTACCGTTATTGTTTTAGAACCGGTTGTTGACCAGGAGATGCTCACTGCATTCCCACTTCCCATTACAGCGCCACCACTTCCGGCATTCCATGCATAGGTAACACCAGCAACATTCGTAACACTATATGATTTTGCAGTAGCCGAACAAACTTCACTTTCACCCAAAATAATAGAAGCCTGATCCGGAACCGAGCCAACAGTAACGTTCAATGTACGAGGGGCTCCATTACCACAGGCATTAGATGGTTTGAGTTTCACTTCGTTGACACCTAATGATGTCCACGTAATATCTGCTATCTGACCTTGTGCACCTGACGTTACCACATTACCACCTTGTACTTCCCATGTGTAGGTAACACCAGCCACTGGAGATGCCAAACTGATTTGTTGTGTAGCTCCATTGCAACCGGATGATGATCCTGTAAAGACAGCAGGTTGTGATGGCACAGCATTTACTGTGACATTAAGTGTTTGCGCTGCAGAAGTGGTACATAAATTAGTAGCCGTTACCGAAATGGTTTTTGCTCCACCTGTACTCCACTTAATAGTTCGAATGCTTCCTGATCCTGTGATGGTGGCATCTGCGCCAGCACTCCAGTTAAAAGTATCAAAACCTTGATGGGGTACAGTATATTGATATTCAATTCCGGCACAAACGGTTGTTGATCCCGAAACAGTACCTGGCACAGTTGGCGCAACACATGGGCCATTGACAAATACTGTGAAACTCCTGCCTGGTGGGCTGCCGCAAGAATTGGACGCACTCACGTAAATTGTTTTTATTCCTCCCGTTGACCACTGTATATTTTTAATGTTAGAGGAAGCCCCCGCTGTTATAGTAGCATCCGATCCTGCATCCCAAAATAAATTATCTGTTGGTGGGGGTGCATCTACTGAATATATTCCGTTGGTATTGATGTCAATTGTTGAGAGGCCTGAAATCGGGCTCGGTGTAACCGGTGTCGGTGTTCCTCCATTATAATTAACATCTGATATAAATTCATTGATAAAGCAGGTATTTGATCCCAACAGCCTGACCGTTCTAGTAACGCCATCAGCAGGAATTGTTACACTCAAATTATCTGGAGCAATGGTTCCTGCTCCATTCAATTCCCATGTATAAGTTGTACCTGCTTCAGGTAATCCTATTGTCCAGATGAGTCCTCCTAAGCCGACACAAAAACCCATTCCGTTGGAGATCAGAGAAATTCCACCTGCCTGTGGTTTTCCTTTGAAGAAAACTGTCTCAGCGAAATTACTGCTCTGAACATTGCAGGCGTTTCTGGCTTTTACCATAATATTGTCAGCTCCCACTGTTGCTGTCGACCATACAATATCGACCATGCTTCTGTCAGCATTTAAATAAGTAATTGTTCCAGAGAAACCACTCAAACTCCAATCAAACACAACACCACTCACAGGTGTAACTGAATAGCGTGTGGTAGTACCACGGCACACATCAGTAAGCTGACCCGTTATGGCTGTTGGTGTTGCCACCGTTCCTGTACAAACCTCTACGGTAATATTGGCTGGAGCGCCTGCCCCACATCCACTGATTTCACCAAAGCCAGAAACTGTATACGTGCCTGGAATTGTAAACGCTATATCCCAGGTATTTCCAAAAACTGGTGTAATGGTAGTGCCGGCACTTGGTGTTACGCTAATATTTAGAGAGGTCGAACCAGAGGAGGCACCCACTACAAATCGTCTGAAGTCATTCAAGGCAATGTTACTCGAACCTCCCAGACCAATGGTCATGGACGATGGTGTTCCCGGAATTGTGCAGGGAATTGTTGTTGTTACTGCAAGTGTTCGCGCTGTACCATTGCCACAAAGATTACTTGGCGTTACGGTTAATGTTTTAGCACCCGCTGTGGACCAGGTTACTTGTGCTGTATTGTCAGAGCTCGCAATAACACCATCAGCATTGGTACTCCATGTATACGTTACACCCGGTGTGTTGGTTACTGAATAACTCTGCGCGATACCACCAACTGCAGCTGTGCTTCCAACAATCGTGCTGGGCTGAGCAGGTGTTGTGCCTACTTCTACTGTTTTCGTGCTGGCCACACCATTGCCGCAAGCATTCGAAGGTGTAACTGAAACTGTTTTCGTTCCACCGGTCGACCATGAGATAGAAACAGCGCTGGTGGATCCAGTGATGGTGCTGCCACTTCCTGCGCTCCATGTGTAGTTTACTCCCGCTAAGTTCCCTACACTGTACGGAATGGAACTGCCCGAGCAGACCGCTGTTAAGCCCGTCATCTGACTAGCTGCCAGCGGCACATCATTCACTGTTACAGCAAGTGTACGCGCAACTCCTGGTCCACAAGCATTAGAAGGTGTAACACGCAAGGTGTGCGAGCCTGTGGCTGTCCAGGTAACATTAACACTGTTACCAGAACCTGTAATCGTTCCTGTGCCTATAACATCCCAGGTGTACGTTACTCCTGCCACGTTATAAACACTATACGCTAGCGAAGCATTTTTACATGCTGTGATGTTACCAGTAATAGCAGAAGGTTGTGTTGGTAATTGACTAACCGTTACAGCCAGTGTTCTGGGTGTTCCGTTTCCACAGGCATTAGAAGGTGTAACCGTAATTGCTTTAACACCAACACTTGTCCATGAAAGCGTAACAGAATTTCCTGAACCCGATACAGATCCATCCGCTCCGGCATTCCAATTATAAGTAACGCCCCCAACACTGGTTACACTGTAGGTTCCACTGGCTGATGTACACGCTGTTGCACCTCCCGTGATTACACTTGGTTGAGTTGGTACTGCACAATCATTCACTGTAACGTTTAACGTTCTTGTTGCTCCATTGCCACAGCTATTGGAAGGCGTAAGTGTTATTGTTTTTGATCCTGCTGATGACCATGAGATGCTGACACTATTCCCACTACCGGTGACTGTTCCTCCTGCACCAGCATTCCAAGCATAGGTAACGCCCGGCTCATTCGTGACAGAAAATTGATTGGATGATCCGGTTGCTACAGTAGTGCTGCCTGCAATAACACTTGGTTGTGAAGGAACTGTATTCACAGTAACCGCTAGCGTTCTAGGTGTACCATTGCCACACGCTGTTGACGGTGTAACGGTTAATGTTTTTGCTCCGGCTGATGTCCACGTAACATTGATGGCATTGCCACTTCCCGTAACGGTTCCTCCACCTCCGGTACTCCATGTATAAGTAACACCCGCCACATTGGATATGCTGTAAGGAGTGCTAACACCCGTGCATACCGTTATATTTCCTGTAATGGCAGAAGGTTGTGTGGGTGTTCCTGCCACAGCAACGCTTGCCGTTCTGACCGTTCCGTTTCCGCATCCATTAGAAGGAGTAACGGTGACAGTATGGGTACCTGCGGAAGTCCAATTAACAGTAGCTGAATTACCCGAGCTTGAAATTGTACCACCACCTGAGATAGTCCAGGCGTAAGAAACACCAGTGACCGCGTTTACTGCAAAGCTTGATGATTGCCCAATACAACCCGAAGTAGATGGCGATGAACTAAAGATAGGTTGTGCAGGTAATGAACAAGCGGAAACCGTTACAAATTTTGTCTGAGGGGTAGATGTCCCACAAGCATCTGTCGCTGTTACCGATATAGTTTTTGAACCTATCGTAGTCCAGGTAATCTGAACAGCATTGCCCGAACCCGTTACTGTGCCCCCGGTGCCAGCACTCCAGCTAAAGGTGGCTCCGGCAATTGGTGAAACCGAATAAGAGGTTGCTGCATTCAGGAATGCAGTGCTCGCACCAACAATGGCTGATGGTACTTGGGGTGGATTAACTGTAACCGTTACTAAATTGGATGTAACATCCCCACACGGGCTGGTAACAACAACTTCCCAGTTTCCCGCATGACTGGCCGATGCGTTATTTACTGTAAGCGTTGGTTTATCGGATGAAAATACAATTCCATTTCTCTTCCATTTGATAGTTGAGACAGTGCCTGTGATAGTCGCAGAAAGAGTAAAGGACTGACCTTGGCAAACCGTTACTGATTGTGGCTGTGCTGAAATGCCCGGTGCCTGACAGGTCGGAGTTAAAGAAGTATCCATGAACATCATCCCACTATTACCAACAACCCAGGCGGTACTGAATTCTTCTTCATCAAAGTCATAGTTTGCCACAATGGATTCGAACCGTCCTGCTCTTCCGGTAGGCATTGCAACCCAATCATCTCCATTAAATCCGAATCTAAGAATGGTACCATTGTCACCACAGGCATACGCTTTATTTCCTTCACCCGCATAAATTCCGTACAGCGTTGCAGTGGTTCCACTAAGTCCATTCGTCCAACCAAGCCAATTATCTCCGTTATTAAATGTTTTTAAAATCGTTCCTGCCGCACCAACAAAATAAGTTGCGATGTTATTTTGAGCTGCCTTATACAGTGTTGGCATTCCCGCGTTGCCCCCATATTTTAACGACCAATTGGCACCGCCATCGGATGTCCTTAAGACAACAGATCTTTCACCGGCTACCATGGCGGTTGATGTGGTGGATGCAATTACAGCATACAAATCCTGGGTAGTTCCTGCATTTTGTTGAGACCAGGTAGCTCCCCCATCAACTGATTTGTAGACAACTCCATTGTCACCAACTACCCAGCCTACCGTTGAGTTGACAAAATGCAACGCGTGCAAGTTTGTAGAGCCAACCGTAGCAGCACTCCAGCTAGCACCGCCATTGGTTGTTCGCAGCACCACGTTGGTGAGTGATGCACTTCCACCCAATGCCCATCCTGCTGACACGCTTCTAAACTGAATGTCTATCACGGAACTAAGTCCGGTACTTTGGGTATTAGAATAGGTTGCTCCTCCATTAATTGATTTTCGAATAACTCCTGAAGCAGTCGATATGTAGATCGGTTTGACATTCAGAGGGTCAGTACCAACTACCTCAATATCTGTAAACGCGCCCTGCTCTGGAGTAAGAGACCAGTATCCGTAAGTCTGCGCGGATGCTTTTTGAAAAAAAAGAATTAATAGGGTGGCTAACAAAATTTGTTGCCACACGCGTTTGAGGGTATGAGAGTTTTTCATGGGTTGTTTGTTTGTGAATAAGGCACTGTAAAAGTGCAGTCAAACCCATGTGCAGAGTAGTAGGGAAATACCGTAAAGGTGATGAGGGGTTTTACATAGTTATTCGTTATTAGTTATTTGTTGAGAGCCCATTGTTTAAAGGAATCTTGCTACACGAATAACTGATAACCAATAACTTAGAGAGTAGAGAGTCCTTCTTTAATCGCAAACTTGATGAGGTCTACCGTATTGTTGTAGCCCAGTTTGTCCATCACATTTTTCTTGTGTACTTCGACCGTGCGCGGACTGATGTTGAGGGTGTCGGCAATTTCCTTGTGGGAAAGACCTTTTGCAAAAGCTTTGACGAAATCAATTTCTCGTTCTGACAGTGAAGCCATACCATCACTCTTTCCCGAAGAGGCTTTTAGCAGTAATTCGGTAAATTGACCGGCATAAAAAGTACGTCCTGCTTTTAAAGCTTCCAGTGCTTCCAGATAAGTATCCTTTCCAGAATCTTTTGAGATCATTCCTTCCACTCCGATATCACGACATTGTTTCACGGGTGCATCGTCTTTTAAAGCAGTAAGAATTAAGATTTTAACTCGGGAATGTTTCTCTTTTAAGATCTCAGCAATCTCTACTCCGTTCTTACCGGGCAGTTGCACATCCAATACACAAATATCCGGTGCGGATTCTTCCAATTGAATAAAAAATTCTTCTGCGTTACCCGCAGTACCCACTACTTTAAAGCTGAGATTGCCTAACAACATGGCACGAATGCCATCGCGGACCAGCTTATGATCATCCACTAAAAAGATTCTTAACGGATGGTTCATGCTTTCAATTCGCTGAGTGCTTGCACAAAAGCATCTAGCTCTTTTAAGGTTGTGTACACATTTGGTGAAATGCGACATCCCTGCACTCCGGCACCATCAATGGCCACCGTATAAATTTTATACTTCTTCAATAAGGTGTCGGCTAGGTCTGCAGGTTTCATATTCTTTACACCCACATTGGCGATGGCACAAGAGCGCGCAGGATCTTCTGGAGTGTTGAGTACAATGTGTGGCATGCTTCGCACCTTGCTAGTCCAATAGTTTTGCAAATAGCGAAGTCTTTTCTCTTTACGTTCAGCCCCAATTGCTTTGTAGTAATCAATTGCATTTAAAATAGTTAGGTCAGTGTGAACTGGATGGGTTCCGGTATGTGCCAAATGACTGATATCATCCTTCATGGCCCAGTCGGCCATCATCGACCAGAGTGCAGGGGCTTTCCCTTGCTTCACATACAACAAGCCCGCACCCAGGGGGGTACTCAACCATTTATGCAAACTGGCTCCATAATAATCACATCCTAAATCAGGAATACTAAATTGAAAATGGGCAAAGGCATGAGCACCATCCACCAATACCTCCACACCTTTAGCGTGCGCCATGTCACTGATTTTTCGGATGGGAAGAATTTGCCCGGTGATGTTCACCATATGGCTCACTAACAACAGTCTTGTTTTCGGTGTGATCATTTTATCATACAAGGCAACCAACTCTTCATCCGAAGCGGGATGATTCGGTACCGATACGGTTTTCAAAACAATACCATAGCGCTTCTCCATCAGCTTAAACATGTTCACGATGGAGCCATAGTCCTGTTCTGCCATGATGGCTTCGTCTCCGGCATTCCAATGAATACCATTGATTACGGTATCTAAGGATTCGGTGGTGTTACGTGTAAGGCGCATTTCCTCCACACTGCAACCTGCCAATTCGGCCAAACGCGTTACAACTTTTAATTTATTCTCTTGCTGCACCGTACGCATGTAATAGGCCGCCTGATAATTTACCTCTCGTACATGCGCGATAAAATTCTCAAGGGTTTCTTGCGGCTGCATGCAGTAGTAGCCATTCTCCAAATTGATATAATCGGGCTTGAGCCGATAGCCCTTGCGAATGCCTGCCCAAAACTTCTCGTCTTCTGCTAAAGTATCTGCCGATACCGCTGAGTGTTGATCAATCCAATGGCTCAGTGCTTCAAAAGGAAGAAGGGTTGAAAAGCCCAAGGCTGCTGTCTGTTTAATAAAGGTGCGCTTATCCATGCATACAAGATAGTGAAAGATATTTTTCTGAGTATCCGTTCGTTATCGCAAAATTGTTATTCAACGATACACGACTGTCATACCGAACTTGTTTCGGTATCTTACGGCCACCTTTCTATAGATGCCGAAATGAATTCGGCATGACAGCTTTTATGATTTTAATCACTACCTAATTGACATGAAACTGATACGCATAGCATTTTTTAAGCAGAAGGTACTTCCACGTAAAATGTACTTCCCTTTCCTTGCTCACTCTCAGCCCAAATTCTTCCCTGATTTTTTTCTACCAATTCCTTACAAAGTAACAATCCAATGCCTGCGCCTTTTTCGGAAGAGTTTCCAATTCCCTGTGTACTTTCTTCTTGCTTGAAAAGCTTTGACAAGTCTTCCGGCTTCATACCCATACCTTTGTCTTGAACGGAGAGTCGTATGCTACCATTGACACGCTCGGCTGCCAGTTGAACAATATTTCCTGAAGCAGAAAACTTAATGGCATTGGTAAGCAGGTTGCGCATCACAATCACCAGCATGCCCTTATCGGCAAAAGCCATTTCATCCTGAATAGTATTCGTAATGTCTATTTTCTTTTGTGCTGCTATTAATTCTATGTGCTGCTTACTCTCCATTACTACCTGACGAAGCGAAATTTTATCCGGTTGATAAGGGAGTCTTCCGATTTGTATCAGCGCCCACTCCAATAAGTTATTGAGAAGACTTTGTAAGTCACGGGCTGATTGCAAAGTGCTTTGCAAAAATTCCTGCAATTCTTCTTTGCTGGCATGTTGTACATTTTGGTGTAAGCTTTCCATCAGTGTGCTAAAGGCATTGATGGGATTTCGCAAGTCGTGTGAAATGACGGCAAACATGCGATCCTTAAAACCGTTGAGTTTTTGTAATTCTGTATTCTTCTCATCAAGCACTTTAGCTGTTCTCTGCTTTAGTTGATAGCGGTTGAATAAGACAGCGATAACGATGGCCAATAATATCAGAAAAATAATCAGGCCGTATTGCCATTGTCTGGCAGAAGCCGCTTCCAATTCCTGAATACGGTTTTGATTCTCTAATCCTACTATCTGTTGTTCCTTTTTCTCCAGCGCATACGCAGCTTTCATGTCTTCCATGGCTCGCTCCTTGTCTTCTGAAAAAATAGAATCCTTGAACTGCATTTGTTTTTCGTAGGCCGCTAATGCCTTTGCAAAATCATTCTTTGCTTTATAGGCTTTATACCGAACTTCATAGACATCGTGGTAATGATTCCACGCCACATCTGTCTCAGCAATGCGTAGAGAGCTGTCGCTATATACAAGGGTTGCATCATATCGTTTTAACTCATAGAAGGCCTCCGCAATATTTTGGTAAACAAAAAATTGGTCGTAGTCAGCACCCATCTTTTTATTCATCTCAAATTCCAATCTGTACTTACGGATGGCTCCTTCGTGATTACCTCGTTTATGATCGCTAATGCCCCACTGCGAATAGCTAATGGCCATACAACGAACACACCCAATTTTTTCAGCCAGCGCAATGGCTTGTTTCATGGCTTCGTCAACCTTTTGAAAATTCTTTTCTGCCGTGTAAATGGTTGTTGCGGCATTTAAACCACGAATAATGTTGATGGTATCTTTTTCTTCTTTGCTGATGGCTATGGACTCTTCATAATAAGGCATGGCTTCCACACCCCTTTTTTCATCCTGATATAGAATGTCATCACCAATTCTTTTCAGACTTCTTGCCAACATGTTGCGATCTCCATTCTTTCTAAAGATTTTCTCTGCTTTTAAATCATAGCTTAAGGCTTCGGTGTAACGCGTCTGGAAGTTGAGTATGTACCCTGCGCCAATATAGGCTCTGCCCAGAATGGCTTCATCTCGTTCCTTTTCTAGAAAGGGTATGGACTTTTGATAAAACTGTCCAGCACTATCGTACGCAGCATGATTCAGTAAGGACTCACCCATCCAATAGCTAAGCTGTCCGTATTTATAATTACCATTCTGTTCAGAGAGTTGCAGAGCTTCTTTAATTTCACTCTTTGCCTTTTCGCCATCTGTCTTCAGGATGCCTGGTAACTGGGAGAGCAGGTCATTGATTTTTGTTTCTGTTTTAAAATCCTGAGCGGGTAATGAATAGGAGGCCAGGCATAAGCAGGCAAGCACGAATAAATACTTCACGAGAGGTTGGGTTGTTTGATGAAATTTACCAAAAGAGCCTCAAACAAAAAACCTTTCTCTAAATTGAGTCGAATCCCATATCTTGCTCCCTTTGGTACCAATCAAAAAATAAGAACATTCATGACGAGCGCGTCTGTAAATGATATTCGAAAAGAGTTGCACCATCTAGACTCCGAAACGCTTCAAGCGCTTTGTTTACGACTTGTTAAGTACAAAAAGGAGAATAAGGAATTACTTGGCTATTTACTATTTGATGCCCATGATGAGCCAGCTTATATTGAACAAGTAAAAGAAGAAATAGAGACGCTATTCAAGGAATTGACAAACCGAAATTTGTATCTCACAAAAAAGATACTTCGCAAAATTTTGCGCATCGTCAACAAACAAATTAAGTACTCTGGCATTCCACAAACTGAACTAGCGCTTCGCATTTACTTCTGTCAAAAAATACGCAAAGAAAAGATTCCTTTAGATGCAGGGACGCAGCTCTACAACCTCTATCAGCAGCAGCTTAAAAAAATTTATACAGTACTCAACAAATTACCGGAAGACGAACAGGGTGATTACACCAGGTCGATTGAAACTATCTCTTAGAAACATGAGCGAACAAGCAAACAATCCATTGCATGGAAAAACCTTAGCCTTCATCCTGGAGTTTCTTGTTGAGAAATACGGATGGGAGGAATTGGGAGAGCGGATTCCGTTTAACTGTTTTCGGTACGACCCGAGCATAAAATCGTGCTTAACCTTCTTTCGAAAAACTCCCTGGGCAAGAAAAAAGGTAGAGGATCTCTACTTGGATTCTATTGAATAGTGATGTTTCCGTAGTGTCAGGTCGTAAGACTTGGCGACACTAAAAATTCCCTCATTAAAAATTGTTTATCCCAACGCCTCCACCGACTTCACCTCATCCGGCATCATACGAGTAAACAAATTCTCGATACCCGCTTTCAGTGTGATCGTAGAAGAAGGACAACCACTGCAAGAACCTTGTAGTTTCACACTCACCACACCATTGATAAAGGAGTGAAACGTAATAGCGCCACCATCCTGCTCCACAGCCGGGCGGATGTATTCATCCAAAATGGTTTTTATCTTTTTAATGGTTTCAGTTTCCTCTTGTTCAGGCGCAAAATCCTCATCGCGCACTTCAATAATCGCCTTTCCCGATTCTAAGAATTTTTTGATGTGGTCACGAATCGCGTGTTGAATTTCCAACCATTCGATTCCTTCTTTTTTAGTAACGGTTACAAAATTGCTCATGTAGAACACGCGCTCCACTTCCGGATATTCGAATAATTCCAACGCTAAAGGGGCATTGGCAGCACTGGCCTTATCTGGAAAATCGAAACTCATGCCTTCTGGCACTAGCATGTCGTTCACTACAAATTTTAAGGAATTTGGGTTGGGATTAGACTCCAGGTAGATGCTTATGTTTTTAGGTGCGGCTTGTAACATGGCTAAAGTGTTCTAGAAAAGGACAACAAAAGTAAGCATTAAAAGTTCACACCAAATAAAAAAGCCCTGTCGCTTTTGCGTAGCAACAGGGCCTTTCTTGTCAATCATACTTTATTCAATAATTGATGGTTTCTCCAGCGAATTTTCCCATTTACTTACCACTGCTGTAGCTATACTATTTCCCACCACATTGGTAGCGCTGCGGCCCATGTCCAACAAGGGATCAATACCTAATAGCAAGGCCAGGCCTGCTTCCGGAATATTAAACGTCACCAGTGTTCCGGCAATCACTACCAAAGAAGCACGAGGCACACCGGCAATTCCTTTGCTGGTGATCATCAATACCAACAACATGCTTAACTGTGTTGCCAGCGGAAGATCCATTCCGTAGGATTGTGCGATAAACAAAGAGGCGAAGGTCATGTACATCATGCTGCCATCCAAGTTGAAGGAATAACCAAGGGGCAAAACAAAACTTACAATCTTATCCTTACACCCAAATTTTTGTAACAGTTCCATGGTCTTAGGGAAAGCAGCCTCGCTACTGGAAGTGCTGAAAGCAAGTATGATCGGCTCCTTTACGCTTCGAATAAGTGTGATAATGCGTTTACCCACCACCAAGAAACCTGCAAGGATTAGAAGCACCCAAAGCAAGCCAAGACTAAAATAAAACTCGCCTATGAAAATGGAATATGTCTTCAAAATACCAAGACCCTGCTTCGCCACAATGGCTGTCATCGCACCAAACACTGCCACGGGTGCAAAATTCATAACGTAGCCAGTCAGCTTTAAGATAACATGTGCCAAAGCATCCATCACCTTAATCACCATCTTGCCTTGCTCACCTATAGCCGCTGTTGCGACACCAAAAAATATAGAGAAGACAACGATTTGCAGAATCTCATTCTTAGCCATCGCGTCAATGACACTTGAGGGAAAAATATGGTGTAAGAATGTTTTTAACGACAGACCCGTTGCCTGTATCCCTGTTTCATTCACAGTTGGCAATGGGAGATTCATAGCAATGCCTGGCTGGAAAAGATTCACCATCAACATACCCAACAACAAACTCATAAAAGAAGCACCCAAAAACCATAACAAGGTTTTTCCTCCAATGCGACCCACCGAATTAATATCGCCCAACTTGGCTACCCCTACAACAAGGGTAGTAAATACCAAGGGAGCCACGATCATCTTGATGAGACGTAGAAAAATATCTGCTAACAAGGAGAAGGGATCTACTTTTGCATCGCGGGTAGACAAGGCCGCATTGCGTGTTTGATTTAATTCATTCTTTATTTTTATAAACCCAGCAAGTTTTGCGCTGTCCTTCTCTGACGCTATAGCGGTAGATATTTCGCGAATGGCCACGTCTGCTTCCGCAATGGATTGGTTGGCTTCATTCACATACGTTTTATTCAACACGAACCCAACGGCTATACCCAACACAAGGGCAATGACGATGTAGAGGGTTAGGCGCGATTTTTTAGCAGGAGCTGGTGTACTTTCCATAAATTTTAAACACTAACACGCAAAAGCTATCCAACTAGAACCATACTTTTGCAATCGATTGAAACAAAGGCCGCAATATAGTTGAAAAATTATAAGCTCCTTTATAAAGTCTGCATCGCATATTAAAAAACGGCCTTACCTTACTTCATAGAATGTACAAGATTCCTCGAAATCAATATATACTGCTCCTCCTTTGCATGATTGCAAACCAGGTTTTTGCCCAATCTGATTCCTTGAGCCGCTCAAAGAAAATCCGAATTACACCCTTACCTGTAATCTACTATTCACCTGAAACACGTTTTGGATTTGGCGCCTTGGTAGCAGCTAGTTTCAATTCTTCTTATGATTCGTTAACCACTGCTTCCTACGCACAAACCTATATACTCTATACAGCTAACAAACAATACGATTGGGGTAATAAGCTGCGCTACTACTCACCTCAGAATAAATTCATCTTCGAAGGAAAGTTCAGCTTTACCTATTTCCCTGAATTCTATTACGGCATAGAGACAGAAACTCCGCTTCTGAAGAAGGATACTATTTCGTATAACAAGCTTACCACAGATCTGCGCTTCTACTGGCGCATCAACAAGAGTTTATATGCGGGCTTTGCCGTTCGCCATAATAAAATTTATGAAGTTGATTCTCCAGCAGGTGGCAATTTTTTACTCGATCAACCCTTGGGTTATCAAGGGTATGATTTGCTAGGTTTTGCTCCCGCACTGACGTACGAAAGTCGCGATAGCCAGACCTACCCTCGCAAAGGAATTTTTACAGAAGTGTTGATTATGCCCTATCCTGCGTGGTCCAATAAATCGTATGGCTTTCTGAACGTGCGCATCGATGCTCGAAAATACATACCGCTTCAACTGATCAGTGATCGGGACGTTCTTGCACTACAGGCTTTTATCAATCTTAACTCAGGCGATGTTCCTTTTAAAGATATGGCCGATATCGGTGGGGGCAACGTAATGCGCGGGTATTATACAGGTTATTATCGCTACAATAATTTATATGCCTTTCAGGCAGAGTATCGTGCAGGACTTTGGTGGTTTATTGGTATTGATGTGTGGGTAGGTGGTGCGTTTACTCCCAAAGATTGGTACTCCCTTGGTGATACCGGTGTTAAACCGAACGCAGGCATTGGCGTGCGGGTAATGATCAATCAAAAAGACAAACTTAATATTCGCGTTGATCAGGGTTTTGGCAAACAGCAACAACAAGGGCTTTATTTAGACATTGCTGAAGCGTATTAGTTCTTCATCAAAGTCTGACTATCCGGAGGCATAATCTTACCTGCGACTTGAGATTAAAAAAGGCCACTCAGAAAACTGAGCAGCCTTTCAAAAAATTTACTGCGGGCTATTAGAATTTCACAATCGTGTTGCCTGCCATGGTTATACCACCGGTTCTGGCAAGTGCTTTACCATCTAAGGTCGCGCCTGTATTAAAGGTAATTGACTGCATGGCCATAATGGTTCCTTTAAAAACCGAAGTGGTTCCCAAGGTTGCCGAAGTACCTACTTGCCAAAAAATATTAGAAGCTTTTGCACCACCGCTTAAAATCACTTTCCGTCCGGATGTTGTGGTAAGTGTAGAAGCAATTTGTATAATGAATACAGCATCTGCATTGCCTTTGGCATCAAAGGTTACATCACCCGAAGAGATCGCCAACGAAGAGGTTGATTTATACAAGCCCGGTGTTAAGGTAAGCCCTCCAATATTTCCTGATAAGGTTACAATATCTGTACTTGTACGACCCGCTGCATCATTATAAGCCGCTGTTAGATCAATCTTCGCTTGCGTGGCAACTTCAGTATTGATGTGTTGCGTGCCATTTAATATACCCGGAGGGAATCCGCCAATAGAAGTACCGGGGCTTAAGCCCAAGTCACCTGTAATCGTAGTGGCCCCTGTATTGGTAATGGAAGAGCCCGCCAGAATAGCCATGTCAATTAAGCTAACTGTGGTCGTAGAGGCTACGGTTGCTTGAGCATTCGTCTGTACAGGAATTACCTGCGTGTTTCCACCCGGTGTCGCATCATCGTCATCATTACATCCGATAACGAATGCCAACGACATAAAAGAAAGTATGGTTAATAATTTTAACGTTTTCATAATTCGAAAGTTTACTTTTTGTGAAAGAAGCTGCCAACCGGCAGCTTCTTACTATGTTCAGCGCGCTAGTTTATTGTGGCTGTGTAATCGCATTAGCATCTAATACGATGGCTGTTTGAGCCAAGGCTCTGCCATTCATAGAGGCACCGGTTTGAAACGTGATCCCCGTCATTGACAGAATAACGCCTTCAACATGTGAGGTTGTACCAAAGGTTGCCTGACCGGCTACTTGCCAGAAAATGTTCTTTGCTTGCGCACCACCAGTGAGTGTCATGTTCACTGCATTACTCATGAGTAAGTCGCCTGAGATTTGAAAAATCCAAACATCGTTAGCTCCACCAGAGATTGTTATGCTTGCTGGCATTGTAACTGAAGTTGTCCATTTGTATAAACCAGGTGTTAAGGTTCTTCCACCTATGTTACCAGTTCCTAGCTCCAGAAAATCTGGCGAAAGACGGCCAGCAGCATCGTTGTAAGCAGTAGTCATGTTGTTAACAGCGGTTGTCAAATTAATGGGTGTGGGATCAGCCATGTCTGCTGCATACACTTTTCCGGTTACTTGTGCTGAGGTTGCAAAACCTGTTGCATTGGTTAAGGCCAGTCCGGTTATGTAAGATGTAGCAGCAGGACTCAGTCCCAAGTCTCCTGTTAGTGCAGAAGTTGAAACATTATTAATGGCTGTTTTAGCCAGCAGCAAATAATTACCAGCGGCACCCAACTCTACTACGGCTAATGAAGTCGTGCTACCACCGGTTGCAAAGTTCCAGCTAGTGGCGGCTAACGTATTACCCGCTAAATCTTTCGCTCCTGCTGAAATCGCAGCGGTGTAAGTAGCAGATGCATCCAGCGTATTTGTTGGATTAAAAGATGCCACCATTCCTGAATAAGTCACGGTTCCTGCCACAGCTGTAGTTCCCTTCTTTACTGTAAACGTAGCAGCATTAATAGTTGCCGGATCCATTGCTTCGTTAAAAGTAATGGTGATCGTATTATTACGTCCTACGTTTGTCGCAGCACTCAGTGGGCTTGTAAGGCTCACAAGAGGAACGGAAGTATCGGGTGTTAGACCCGAAGTAAAACTGAATATTTCATTACTCAGGATCGCATCACCATTCCTATTCCTGGCAGCTGTCGTAATTGTTGCTGTAAAGAGGGTTGACTCCGTCAATAAATTGGTGGGCGTAAAGGTGGCTGTGGTACCTGTGTACGTAACCACACCTGGTACCAATGCACTGCCTTGTGCCACAGTAAAACTCACATTCGTAATAGTTGTGGGGTCCATCGCCACACTAAAATTTGCTGTTACTGAACTATTAACGGCAACATTGGTGGCGCCATCAACAGGACTCGTTGATACAACCGTGGGGCGCACTCCTGGTTCCTGATCATCTTCACAACCTGACAGCACAAATACCATGATCAAGGTCATGGCGGTAAAAATACTCTTCATCGTTCTCATATTCTTTTGGTTACATCGCTAGAAGTGGGTGACAAAAAAGAAACCGCGCGACTGTTACGGTGCCTTCCTTCTAATCATTTTCACACGCGCAATGGATTCCGCTGGCTGGTATACCAGGAGATCATGTTGTGTGCTGGTTCGAGTTTTAATCGATGATCAAAGGTGGGGTTTTAGAAACCGCTAGGCTTACACACCGCGGTGGAAGAGTTACACATATCACGCATTCGTGATAGCAGGCCTTAGAAGGGCCTTCAGGAAGTTTAAAATACTTTTTGAGTGGCGGATTAAAATCCTTTACATTCTGGCCATATACCAATTCAACTCTTTCTCAATCTTGGCATAATGAAAAAAAGCGGTTATGTTTTTTTGCAATCGCATGAAGGCCGTTTCACTCTTCACGACATAATCGAAGGCACGGTGATGCATGCAGCTGATGGCTACATCAATTTTATCCTGAGCAGAGAGCATCACGACAAGAATGCTGGCATTTGCTTCTTTAATCTTATCGAGTGTTTCAATGCCATTCATCGCATTTTTGTCAACACCATTTAAGTGATAATCCAAAATAATAACGTCCGGGTGTTCTTCTAAGTTCAAAAGACAGAGTTCTCCGGTCGCAAAGGTTTCTACCGTAAAATCTGTATGATGTTTAAACTCAATCTCCAATGACTTTAAGAAGAGTGCATCATCATCGACCAAAAAGATTTTTATCTTTTCATTTTTCATACCGACATCTGTTTTATCTTATTATATTCTTCTTCCAATTCGCTGCAGGCTTGTAGGCAAATATGCTCCAGCTCTTTGACCAATTCAGGAACGTCTGCAGACTTCTGCTGAGAGCCGGCATAGTCCTGTAATTTCTTAGCCATATTTTCAAAATCCACACTCATACCCATAATGGAGAAAGAAGGGATTATCTTATGGACGGCTTTGTACAATCCGTCCCAATCCTTTTCCATAAAACTTTGCTTCATGGCGCTTATTAAAGGTGGGGTTTGAAGAAGGTAAAGAGAGATCATTTCCATCATCAACGCTGGATTTGATTTGGTCCGATGCTTTAAATAGGACAAGTCGACACAACGCACACTGGTGTTGTGCTGAATTACAGTCGCATCTGGTTCACTCGCCTTTGTGGATATTGGCTTCTTTACAAAGGAAACTATTTTGCTATATAAGATTCGTTCATCCACGGGCTTGGCGATGTAATCGTTCATGCCTACTGCTTTGCACTTCGCCAGATCAACAGTTGTCACATCAGCGGTTAAGGCAATAATGGGGATTGAGGACTTCATGATCGTACGGATGTGTTCGGTAGCTTCAAAGCCATTCATTTCAGGCATTTGTAAATCCATCAAAATAATGTCGTACCGTTCCTTCTCTAATTTCTCAATGGCTATTTTACCATTCGTGGCGATGTCGCGCTCAAAGCCAAAATCATCCAACAAGGTTTTCATTAGAAGTTGGTTCAGCGCGATGTCTTCCACCACCAATACCCGTATGTTTTTTACTTCGCTATCTATTTCGGCAAAACCAAAATCCGTCTCAGCATCCTTGGTTGTCTTTTCAAAACTGAGGGTAAAACTAAAAGACGAACCTTCGTCTGTTTTACTAGTTACCTGAATAACACCCCCTTGAGGTTCCACGAGTTGTTTCACAATCGCAAGACCTAAACCTGTTCCTCCATACAGACGAGAAGTGCCGCTTGTGGCTTGCTGGAAATTTTCAAAGATGGTATCTAGTTTTTTAGCGGGTATCCCGATGCCTGTGTCAACTACTGCAAATTCAATGTTCACCTTCTCGTCATCTTCGCTTAGCAACCGAACACTCACCGTAATTTTTCCCTGATGCGTAAACTTTACAGCATTGCTAATGAGATTAAGAATAATCTGGTGTAGCCGAACCGGATCGCCCACTAATACAGTTGGAATTCTGGTGTCGTATTCTTTAATCAACTCAAGGTTCTTCTCATGAATCTTTGCTTCAAATAAATGAATCATGGCATCAATAGACATAGCCATCTTGAAGGGAGTCTTTTCAAACGTCATTTTCCCTGCATCTACTTTGGCTAAGTCTAAAATATCGTTGATCAATACAATTAAGGCATCGCCACTCATTTTAATGGCTGTTAAGTATTCATGTTGTCTGGAGGAGAGATCGGTCTTCAACAACACTTTGGTAAAACCAATAATGGCATTCATGGGAGTTCGAATCTCATGACTCATATTGGAGAGAAATTGTTGTTTTGCCTTTACAGCATCTTCTGCAATACGAGTGGCCTTTTCTGCCTTATTCTTTGCTTCCTCCGCAATACCCGTAGCCAACTCAGCTAATACCCTTGCTTCAATTATTTCCTTTTCAATTCGCTTCTGCTCTGTAACATCGCGTGCTACAATCACCACTCCTAGTATATCTCCCGCCTCATTCTTGTAAACTGATCCATTGAACAAAACGTCCGTCAACTTACCAGCCATGTGCCGCAACGTCAGAGGTGAATCGGCTACCGATCCTTTTGCAAAAACCTCTTGGTATACTTCCCGTGCCTTTTGCGGTTCCGTGAAATAATCAAAGAAGTCGGTGCCCGTAAGGTCTTCACGACTAAGCCCCGTAATGTTAGCCGTGGCATTATTCATGTCTGTAATCTTTCCCTCTGTGTTGATCGTCACTAACGGATCCAAGCTGGCTTCAATTAAACTTCTCGCATACCGCGATTCTTGTCTTATCTCCATACTATGCCTGCTCAATATTTTTCAATGAACTAATTATGCTGACATCCTTCTCATTTCCGAGGTCTTCAATAGGGCTGCGCCTCTTATTCTTCAACTGCTTGAAATGAGTCGGTGATAAGCCAGTGATTTTCTTGAATTGATTCGAAAGATGCGCCACACTACTATAATGGAGCTTGTACGATATTTCCGTAAGACTGTGTTCCGCATAGAGTAGCAATTCTTTTACTCGTTCAATCTTATGAATGATAATAAATTGTTGTATGGTGATGCCCTTTACTTCTGAAAACAAATTTGACAAATAGGTGTAATCGTATTTTAATTTTTCGCTGATGTAATCCGAGTAGTTTACTTTAGGTAATTCATCCGAATGGTGAATCATTTCCATGATCACATTTTTTACTCGCTCAATTAAAACGGCTCGTTTATCATCCATTAATTCTAGCCCAGAAGTCAATAAGGCATGTTGAAGTTGTTCTTGCTGTGCGCCAGTCAGGCTCTCCATAATTTCTACTTCACCCAAATCCACTACGATAAAGTGAAGACCCAGTTTTTTCAACTCTTCCTTCACCACCATTTTGCAACGGTTGCTTACCATGTATTTGATAAATATCTTCAAAGAATTCTTTTAGATGTTGAACTGCTAAAGGTGGTGACATTCAACGCCAAGGTGTTATACGCTGGATTCTGAATGTTACATAAATCACAGGTTGTAACTTCTGTGATAACGTTCTGTGAAAAAGCTGAATTTACTTACCTAGGATGAGAGACCCAGGCAAATGGAAAGTTAGTGGGTGAACGTAACTAATTTGAAAGACTACCTGTCATGCAGCCTCTGAAGTTACACAATACTTTCTTCATTCTAGGAAATCAATTTCTTGAGCAAGGGTACCGGAGTACAAAGAGGGCTGAATCTCTACATTCGGTTGGTTTTTGCCCTTAGTAAAAAATCAGCCAACACCAAGGCTGCCATCGCTTCTACAATGGGCACGGCACGAGGTACCACACACGGATCGTGGCGACCCTTCCCGGAAACAGTAGCGGCATTCCCCTCCTTATCTACTGTTGCCTGGTCTTGCATGATGGTAGCTACCGGCTTAAAGGCTACATTAAAATAAATATCTTCTCCATTGCTAATGCCCCCCTGCACACCCCCTGAGTAATTTGTCTTCGTGCGGATTCGTTCACCATCCGTATAGAATTCATCATTGTGCTCTGATCCTCGCAAGGTCACTCCTTCAAAACCGCTTCCGTACTCAAAACCCTTCACTGCATTGATACCCAACATAGCCTTACCCAGCTCTGCATGCAGTTTATCGAAAACAGGTTCACCCAAACCAACGATTGTGTTTTTTATCACACAGGTAACCACGCCTCCAATGGTATCGCGATCCAAGCGAACCTGGTCAATCAGCGAAATCATTTGTTCAGCGGTGGAGGCATCCGGGCAACGGATAATATTCTCTTCTGTTTTGGAAAGATCCAGCTGTGTGTAGTGTGGCGCTTTTATTTCCCCCACCTGCGAAACAAAAGCGTGTATGCTGACATTACTTTTTCTCAACAAAAGTTTGGCAATGGCTCCGGCTGCCACTCTCGCAGCGGTCTCCCGTGCGGAACTTCTTCCGCCTCCTCGATGATCACGTATGCCGTATTTTGCCTCATAGGTATAATCAGCGTGAGAAGGTCTGAACACATTCTCTACATGACTATAATCCTTACTGCGCTGATCCTGATTTTCAATAACAAGAGCAATGGGTGTTCCGGTGCTTCTGCCTTCAAACACACCCGAAAGAATTTGAAATTTGTCTTCTTCTTGGCGCTGTGTAGTAATTTTCGATTGCCCTGGTCTTCGTCTTGTGAGTTCGTGTTGAATAAAATCCTGGTCTATTTCCAAGCCTGCCGGGCAACCATCAATCACTACACCAATAGCCTTACCATGTGATTCTCCAAAAGTACTAATGCGAAATAACGTTCCGTAACTATTCATTCTTTAGACGTAAGTATAGAGTAGTAAGACATACTGCCAAGTAGCAAGATGGATCAGATGAACTGCAATCTTGCTGCCTATATCGTATTATTTAAGTTTTTTTAAAAATAAGATAAAAAGAAAGCAACAATGACAAGGCTACAAAAGCATACACAAAAACAGAAAGCCAATCTACCTTACCTCTTTGTTGCAAGGTATTGTCAACTGATCCTATCTTATCATAAAAACTTCCCAGATCATTGGAACTAATTGCTTCGTCTTTCAAACTCTCCCCCCCGACATTAACAATCACCTTACTCTTTAAAGTATCATATCGTTCAGTTCGTGGATTAAAAAATACCCATTGAAAATAATCACCCAAA
>LNEN01000271.1 GCA_001464155.1 Cytophagales bacterium Ga0077538
CCTCTACTTTTGAGGTAAAACTCAGTCTATGAAATTCTCCATCCCCTCTGCCATTTTACTTCTCATGCTCTCTGCCTGCTCCAACAAGGAGGCCGAAGTGCTGCGGTCAGAAAATGATTCCATAAAATCCGTATTAGAGGTTAATACAACGGTAATGGCAACGCTGCAGGAAGTAGGGGCCATGATCGATTCCATTGACGCCAGCCGACAAAAGATTAAAATGGAATTGGTGGAAGGTATTTCAGAAGAAAACTACTCCGCCCGGCTGCAAGCAATTCATGAACACGTAAGACGATCTGAGGATAAGATTAAGAAATTGGAAGAAAGCATGAAGGAGTTAAAAACCAATGAGAGTTTTTACATGGATATGATTGCTGCCTTGAAAGATGATTTGGAACTGCGTTTACAAGAAATTTATTCCCTCGAAAAAGTAAACAAGGAACTGGAAGCGAAAGTAAAAGTTCAGGAGAGTGACTTGCAGGAAAGCTTTATTGAGTTGGAGAAAAAACAACAAGCATTGGCACAGCAGGAGCTGGAAGTGGCACAATTGGTAAGCAAGTTAAAACTGAGTGAATCGCAAACCTTGTACGCAAAAGGTCAGGCAATGGAAGAATCTGCCAATCGCATTAAACTCGCTCCCAATAAGAAAAAAGCAACCCTGCGCGAGGCAGTGGGATACTATCGCAAAGCGGCTGAGTTAGGCAATAAGGATGCCATGGCGAGACTCAAAGATCTTCAGGGAAAATATTAGCCATGATTTATTTCCGCATGGCAGGAGATACGGTCATGTGCAAGAGTTCAGCGTGTCGCACCACTGAAATATCCACCATGCGAAGAATTTCTTTCTTGGTTAACTCTTTAAATAAATCCTGACTGCTGTTTAGCATCTTACCATTGAAAGCAATCAACACGTCCCCTTCTTGCAATTGCGAAAGCGAGGCAGGTGAATTGGATTCAATCTTGGTGATGAAGAGGCCTTTTTTGTTGGGAAGGTTATAATGGATGCGGATTTTTTGATTCAGTTCAATTTCCTGAATCTGAATTCCCACATAGGCTTTAAAAACTTTGCCTTCCTGAATGAGTTGCTGAGCAATCTCTTTAGCAGTATTAATGTCGATAGAAAAGCTTAAGCCTTGGGCGCCTCGGATAACGGCCGTATTTACACCGACAACTTCTCCTTCCATGTTAATCATCGGGCCTCCGGAGTTTCCAGGATTCAGGGCAGTATCCGATTGAATGACATTATCGACCGAACGACCATTTTGAGTTTGTAAGGTACGGCCTAAGGCACTGATCACGCCAGTGGTTACGGTGTGTTGATAACCAAGGGGATTGCCAATGGCAGCTACAAATTGTCCGATTTGTAAATGAGAACTATCACCAAGTTTAGCTACGGAATAACCCTCCGCATTAATTTTGAGAATGGCTAGGTCCGTGTCGGGATCATGTCCTATTAAAATGGCTTCTATTTCATTTTCATTGAGTAAGCTCACCATCATTTTATCAGCACCCTGTATCACGTGGCTGTTCGTAAACACAAAGCCATCAGAGGAGAAAATGAAACCAGAGCCGGAGCCGGCAACTTTTAGTTTTCCTGTTTTATCTTTTTTAAAGACATCAATTTTTACGACCGCATTTTTCGATTTATCTACTGCGGCTATAATCATGTTGGAGATAGGGTCCATAGTTCTTTAAGAACCTACCTATCAAAGACATGGCCAGAAACGATTGTATGCTAAAATGGCTTTGCGAGAAGAAATAATAGCCAATTTGGCTTTACGGGAACTTTTTTGAGATTCGATTTAACTTCGTATTATTGCAACCCAAAATAAGGGGGATTAGCTCAGCTGGCTAGAGCGCTTCCATGGCATGGAAGAGGTCATCGGTTCGACTCCGATATTCTCCACAAGTTGTTCGAGGTGTAGCGCAGCCCGGTTAGCGCACCACGTTAGGGACGTGGGGGTCGGATGTTCGAATCATCTCACCTCGACAAAAATTCAGGCTCTGAGCAATCAGGGCCTTTTTAGTGGGGTATTTTCTCCGATTGTGAAGCTGCCCTGATGCAATGGTGGAATCATCTTAGTCTAATAAAAAAAGCAACCATCGGTTGCTTTTTTTATTTCTATCTAAATTCAAAAACTACTTCTTCTTTTTACTCTCCTTCAACGACTTAATAAAGCGCGCCCAGTTGAAAGGGTCTAACAACGGGTTGGTAATCGGTACGTATTTCGAAGTCTGTGTATAGTTTAGCTGATTGAGCATGTACCGCTGATTAGAATAACTATCCATCGGGGTAGTTTTCAGAATCAAGGCCAGCAATTCCGCATCCAGGTTATTGCGGTCATAGGCAGCATCATTCAAGGGTAAATTAAGTGCAAGCACGGCTTCTTTAAAAACTTCTTCGGTAGGAAAAGGCGTAATTAACAATTCTTTCAAATAGGTGACATCTTCGCTAAGCTCGAAAATAAGGGTGAGAAATTCGGACGTGTGATTGGGTACAATAAAATATTGTCGTTCATACCCCACCGCACTGATGATGACACTATCGCCCACGAGAACCGGCATAGAAAAGAAACCCAGGTTGTTGGTAGGCGTTCCGCGACCTGCTTTGGGAACATACACGTTTACTCCCGGAATACCACCTTGTAAACTATCGGGGCCCAACACAATACCGGAGAGCTGAATCACTCTTTTTTGCCCTTGTGCTTGTGCCGAGCTGAAGAAGAACATTCCCCCCACTACTGCCAAAACGATTACGATTAAATTCTTCACTATAAAACGATTAGAACTTGCCAAATATAGATAGGGCACCGATAAGTGCCTAATTTCCATACCTTTGGCGTGCATAAAACGTGCCATGCGGTTAAAAAATTTCAATCTTACACTTGGGTCGCAAATTTTTAAGGCTTGTGCTGATGAATCCCGCCTGCGTATCCTCTTTTTAATCTTCGAAAACGGGGAAATGTGCATCGCGGATCTGGAGAAAATCCTCGATTTTACACAAGCCAAAACGTCACGGCACCTCATTTATTTAAAGAATGCGGGCATCCTTTCCTACAGGCGGTATAACCACTGGGTTTTTTACCAGATTAAGGACGAAGTAGAAGATATTATTGGGCAAATTTTCCAGTTTTTAAAGAAAGACCAACAATTGCAAAAAGATGTACAGGTGTATCAAACTTTATTCACCAATCGCGAGTTAGCAGTCAATAAGATTCAGGTTCAACAATGGCTTAAAAGCAATTAACAATTGACAATTAGCAATTAACAATGGGCAATTGACAGGTAACAATTTAATGAAAGCATCTTCAAATCAGCACATAACCGAATCAGCACATTAACACATCAAACTATCAGCACACTAGCACATCAATTAATCAGCACCTCAACGAATGAAATACAAAACCATCTTCTTTGACCTCGATCACACCCTGTGGGATTACGATACCAACTCCAAAGAAACCCTCAGCGAATTATACGACCACTACCAACTTCAGACGAAAGGTGTGACGTCTCTGGAAGCCTTCAACACAAAATTCAGTGAAGTAAACGAAGGCTTGTGGTCCTTGTACGATCGCGGGCTCATTGGTAGCGAAGTGATTCGCGAACAACGCTTCAAAAAAATACTGGAACCCTTTCAGATTCAGGATGCAACACTGATCGAACAACTCTCACACGATTACCTCTATGCCTGCCCGCGCAAAGGCGCGATGATACCCGGAGCGGTGGAGATCCTGGAGTATTTAAATGATAAATACGCCCTCACATTAATCACCAACGGCTTTGAAGAGATACAAGGCATGAAACTGAAATCGGGAAACATTACCCATTATTTCGATCACGTTGTTACTTCGCAAAAAGCAGGGTATAAAAAGCCCGCGCGCGAAATCTTTGAGTATGCCTTGAATCTGCATCAACACGAAGCAGAAGAGGCTATTATGATTGGTGACAACTTAATGACAGACATCGCAGGCGCCCGCAACGCATCGGTAGATTCTGTGTTTTTCAACCCTGCCCAAAAGGAACATCAGGAAGAGGTAACGCATGAAATTACAAGCCTTGCTGAATTAGCACGCATCCTCTAAGATTATTACTTTTGGCCTCTTGAATGTTGAATCTGAAATTTGAATTAATATGAACGGATTTTTTAAAGTACCCACCCCTAAAAACGAACCGGTATTGAGTTATGCTCCCGGTTCTAAAGAAAGAGCACTGTTAAAGAAGGCCTTGGAAGAAGCCCGTGCGCAGGTGTTGGATATCCCCATGTACATTGGTGGAGAAGAAATTAGAACAGAAAATAAAAAAGCGCTCACCCCTCCGCATGATCACAAACATGTGTTAGGCTATTTCCACGAAGGAGATAAGTTGCATGTAGAGCAAGCCATCAATGCAGCTCTTGGTGCAAAAGAATTGTGGGCCAATTTAGATTGGGAATACCGTGCAAGCATTTTCTTAAAAGCAGCAGAACTGTTAGCCGGTCCGTACCGCTATAAGATGAATGCCGCCACCATGTTGGGGCAATCTAAAAATGCCTTTCAGGCAGAAATCGATTCAGCATGTGAGTTGATCGACTTCTTGCGTTACAATGTGCATTTCATGAGTGAGATTTACAGCGACCAACCCGACTCTGCAGCGGGTATATGGAACCGCATGGAGTACAGACCACTCGAAGGCTTCACCTTTGCTTTAACACCGTTCAACTTCACCGCTATTGCGGGCAATTTGCCTACGAGCATGGCCATGATGGGCAATACCGTAGTGTGGAAACCTGCGAACACGCAGATCTATGCTGCCAATGTCATCATGCAGATCCTGAAAGAAGCGGGTTTACCTGATGGCGTTATCAACTTAGTATACGTGAGTGGCCCCGATGCTGGCGAAGTAATTTTCAATCACAAAGATTTTTCAGGCTTGCACTTTACCGGAAGTACGGGTGTATTCCAAAACATGTGGAAGACCATCGGTAACAACATTCATAAATACAGATCGTATCCACGTATTGTCGGTGAAACCGGAGGTAAAGATTTTATCATGGTGCACAAGAGTGCCGATGCGAAGCAAGTGGCAACGGCCATGTCGCGCGGAGCTTTTGAATACCAGGGACAAAAATGTTCGGCTGCTTCCCGTTGCTACATTCCTTCCAACTTGTGGGACGATGTGAAGAAGTATTTGTTGGAAGATCTGAAGTCCATGAAGATGGGACCTACGGAAGATTTTGGTAATTTCATCAATGCCGTCATTGATGAGAAAGCCTTCAACTCCATTACCGGATACATCGAAAAGGCAAGAGCCAATTCCATGAACGAGATCATTGCCGGTGGTAAGTATGATAAGTCGAAAGGCTACTTCATTGAACCTACCGTTATTGTATCGCAAGATCCTTCCTCGCTGACCATGTGTGAGGAAATCTTCGGTCCGGTATTAACGGTATATGTATACCACTCCGAAAATTTTGAACAGACCTTAGAGTTGGTGGACAGCACTTCGCCTTATGCGTTAACAGGTTCGATCATGGCGAGAGATCGTTATGCAATCGAGTTGGCCACTAAAAAACTAACACATGCAGCCGGTAACTTTTATATCAACGATAAGCCTACTGGCGCTGTCGTAGGTCAGCAACCGTTTGGTGGAGCCAGAGGTTCGGGTACTAACGACAAAGCTGGAGCGAGAGCGAACCTGATGCGTTGGGTGAGCATGCGCACCATAAAGGAAACCTTTGTAACACCGGTTGATTATCGTTATCCTTTCCTGGATAAGGAGTAGAACACTTAAATACGTTAACGTCATTGCGAGGGAGGGACGACCGAAGCAATCTAGTTGTAGAAGTAACCACATAGATACATAGAGCACATAGTTAAAACTATGTTATCTATGTGGTCTTCTTTTTATCTTTTCTTTAACAGCTCTCACCCTGGTCTTTGTTCCCACAAACCGGAAAAAGGATGAAGAATTTGCTGAAGATTTTCGCATGATTTCACTAAAGGAAATCATTCCTCTCCAGAGTCATTGTTGTAAAGGATAAAATCCTGTTTCGCTCCAGGGCCGCTAGGCCCCGCATACTCCTTCAACGCTGTATTCTATCCGCACCACCCCTTCCAGACCGAAGATAGAATAAGGCGTTTCATGAGCATGCTGATAAAAGTATGCGGAAACGCCTTTGCTGAAACTTTCTTTTCATTTGAACTCCAGCGCGATGGCCCGACCCAACAGCGGGGGTGAGTAGCATGTGCGCAAGGAAGCATTGTTGGGTCTTGACCTTTTTGGTACTTTTTCTGTCAAGAGAAAAAGTACGAAAGAAAATGAAAGAAATCCTTTATCAAGTTTTCACCAAAGAAACACACTACCAAAAATTATTTGAGCCAATAAGTAATAAGTGTATCGCTCTAGGGCCATTCACTCAACCCTGAATTCCATTCATCTATTGCCACCGTCATACGATAGAATTTTAAAAAAGCCCTCTTCTACAGAGGGCTTTTATTTTTTACTTCATCACCGCAGACGATTTATACCACTCCACTTTTCGGGAGAAGTACATCAACGCAGCCACAATCAGGAACAAACCAATGCTTCCTAACAGCAACGAGAAATCTTGTTGCAGAATGATCACAAAAATAAAGGTGTAGAACACCGTGAGTAAAGAGGTGAACAGGATGACCAGGGGTGCATTCTTTAAGAAGGAAGAAGCATAAAAACTCACCAGACTGATCGTGGCCACCGAAGCCAGCACATACGCAACATTATACCCCACCTGTTCAGACAAACTCAATAGTAAAGAGTAATAGATAATCAAGGCTACGCCAATCAAAATGTATTGAAAGGGGTGTATGCGAATGCGCTTGGTAATCTCTACTAAGAAGAGCGCCACAAAGGTGAGGATGATGATGAGTTGACCATACTTGGCCGTGCGAATGCTTTTCTGATATTGATCTACGGGAATAAGAAGCGTTACACCAAAGTCGGCACCACTGATCACCTGATTTTTTCCACTCCATTGTTGCGCAAAGGGACGGTTGTAGTTCAGAATTTTCCAGTTGGCAGAAAAGTCTTTCTCTGTTACGGTACGATCTTCCGGAATAAACACTCCATCAAAGCTGGGATTGTTCCAGGGTCCTTGTAAACTCACCAAGGTTGTTTTGCCGGTAGGCACAAAGCGAAGACTCTTGCTTCCCTTAAGTTGTAGTTGTATGGAAGTATTGCCGTTAAAATCATCGGCCGATTGCCAGTGCAGCGGAGAGATAATCCCTTTCGAAGTGCGCATGCTGGTTGAAACCTCTACAGGTTCTTCGTATTCCGAAAGGTGTGTAATGGTCTTACTCTCTTCAATGGCCAGCCCCAGATCGTTCGAAGGTTCGGTTGCTTTGGCAAGAGACCCTACGGTAAACACGGGATTGTCGTTAATGCCCCGCAGATCCGATAACGAGAAAATCATGTGCGCTTTATTCCACAGCCCATGTCAGCACATCTTCTGCTGCAATGCCCAGCGCGGCAAAGTTAGGTTTGGTAAAATCAGCCTTCACGGTAAGAGAGGAATTGTAGACAGCTGCATCAAAGATGCCACGGTGCAACACTTTAGGATCGACCACGCCTTGTATATCTAAAGTTTCGGGAAGAAAGAAATGGTTCTCCACGCGCTCTTTCAATTCAATGCCATTCTTACCTCGATCTATATTTTCGATCGTTTTGTACGGAATCACTAACATCGGTCCCGATACGGTTTGGCTATTCGACCATTTCTCAGAAACCTCCTTCATCACACTTTCGGCCCTGCTTTCCCGCTCTTCCATGATCTCTACAATCCAGGCAGAGGGGATGAGCAGAATAATAACCAGGAAGCCGATGGAGAAGAGTTTGACGGTAATGGATTCTTCGATCCAGGCATTGAAGCGTTCAAAGATGTTGAGTGTTGGTTGGGTGGGTTCCATAATTGTATTATTTAAAAGTACTTTCGATTTCAAAGTGTATGAGTAAAAAAATTATTTCTTTTGTTGTTTCAGGATGTCTTCCAGCGCTTCCAGGTGTTTGCGGAAACTTGTTCTACCGCGTTCGGTCGCTTTGTATTTCGTATTGGGTTTACGATCGGCAAAAGATTTCGTAATGCTGATGTACTTTTCTTTCTCTAACGCCTTCATGTGCGAAGCCAGGTTGCCATCGGTTACGCCTATCAATTCTTTCAACGAATTAAAATCGTAAGCCTCGTTGGTCACCAATACCGACATGATCTGCAAGCGCACGCGATGCTCCAATGACTTATCAAGATTGTCGAAAGGATTTTTCACTGATCGTAGCGGTAGTGCATTAAAATTCCGTACACGATGTGCAGCACACCAAAGCCCAGGGCCCAGAAAAGAAGACCATAGCCGGGAAGGAGCGCTGCCATCAGCCCTAAGGCAATTTCGAAGAGGCCTAAGTACCACACTTCTTTATAGGTGTTGCGACTGGCGCTGGCCAGGGCCAAACCATAAAAGAGTAAACAGGCAGAGGCCAGTATGGCAAAGTATCCGCGCCACAACAGAATGAGGAGGAGCAAACCTCCGGCAATCAGTGGCGTAAAAAGATCGATCAGTAATTGCTTGCTGGGTGTGTTCCATATGGAGACCCCTAGCTTCTTGGCTTTCTTTAAACTGAGTGCATACCCGGTAAGCAAGGAGGCGATCAGCACTACACCAGCCACAACAATAAGTTGCAGAAGTGTTTCACGTTCATTCAGGTAATTGAAGCGAAAACCGAAAGGAGAGTTGGGAAAATAGATGAGATAATAGGCAGTTCCAGCTCCGAGCAAGGCATAAATACCCGCCAGCACACCTGAAAGTCCGCTGAGGGAAGCAAACTTTACCGACCGCTCCATCATAGCCCTGATGGAGGCGAGGTCTTTTTCATACTCTGGAATTTCTTTCATTTAAAAGCACTTTGGAATTCAAAGTTAATTAACGAAAGCAATTCTGCAAGGTTTTACTTTTTTGTAAAAAGGCTTTTGGGGTAAATGCGTGGATATTTGAGGAAAATTTGTGTTGGGTGTTGGAAATATTATCCTCAAAGCCGTAATATTGCACTCCCAAATTTTGGGAACCAGATCAAAATTCTTCCTTAGCTCAGCTGGTTAGAGCACCTGACTGTTAATCAGGGGGTCCTTGGTTCAAGCCCAAGAGGAAGAGCAAAAGTCCTGACAGCAACGTCAGGACTTTTTTTATGACCTTTTCGCTGTAAAACGCTCCTTTTATTTACAGCATTCTTACCCTATCTTTCGAATGAGCCCATCGAACTTCTTTTTCAAAAAAGAAGAGAGGTGGGCTTACTTTTTATCAAATCCTTAATGCTATGAGCGATTTTAGAGAAATTGTGAGTGCCTTGCTGAAGTTTAGAAATGAGAGAGATTGGGAGCAGTTTCACAATCCCAAGGATTTGGCTCTCGCCATAAACATTGAGGCAGGAGAGCTCCTGGAATTATTTCTATGGAAAAAGGCGGAGGATGCGGATAAAGCAAAAGTGAAAGAAGAGCTGGCAGACGTGTTTGCGTTTGCATTCTTACTGGCAGAAAAGTATGGCTTCGATGTAAAGGAAATCGTCTTGGATAAAATAAAGCAGAACGGAGAGAAGTATCCGGTGGCGTAAGTACGAGTTTAATGCTTCCATTTTTAAGGAGTTCCAAAATTCACATTACGCCAAAGACTACTGGCCTATTGTCTACATTCTAAGTGATAGAAATATTAAAGAGGCTTACGTGGGCGAAACAACAGACACCTACGCAAGGATCAATACGCATTTAAAAAATAATGTCAAAAGTAAACTCACAGCTGTTCACCTGATAACGAGCGAAAAGTTTAACAAATCAGCCACACTCGATATTGAATCAAATCTCATCAAGTACATCTCGGGTGATGGTCAGTTTAAGTTGATCAATGGTAATATTGGTCTAGCCAATCACAATTATTATCAAAAGAAAGAGGTTTACTGGGATATTTTTAAATCTATTTGGAACAAACTACGGGCAGAAGGCATTTCAAAAAATTCAATTGAAGAGATTGATAATTCTGATTTGTTTAAGTACTCTCCTTATAAATCCTTAAGTCCGGAGCAGAGAAATGGACTGCTAGTCATTCTAAGAAATTTGGTGGTTGGTGAATTCAACAATTTCATCATAGAAGGAGGAGCAGGCACTGGCAAAACTATACTGGCAGTTTTTTTATTCAAGTTATTAAACTCAACCAATGAAGATTTCAATTTTAATGAGTTTGGTGAAGATGAGAGAGAGTTCGTAGAACTTGTTGAAATCCTGAAGAAGAAATACCCCACGCCTAAGATGGCTTTGGTCGTTCCAATGTCATCTTTCAGAAGCACCTTAAAGAAAGTGTTTAAGAACGTTAAAGGGCTAAACGCGAACATGGTCATCGGGCCAGCAGAAGTTGCTAATGATAAATTTGATATTATCGTGGTGGATGAGTCACATCGCTTAAGAAGAAGGGTAAACCTAGGTGCCTACTATGGAGCCTTTGATCTTGCGTGTGAAAAACTGGGTTTGGATAAGAATACAGCCAATGAGTTAGATTGGGTTGTTCAACAAGCGGAGAATACAATTTTGTTCTATGATGAGAATCAATCGATCAAACCTTCCGATGTCAGGAAGGAAGATTTTGCCAAATTGAAAGCAGGTAGTCAATCGAAGATTGAATATTTGAAATCTCAGTTCAGAGTTCGTGGTGGTAGAGACTATGTTCAGTTTATTCATAATTTACTTAGCTGCAACCATCAAGCACTAAGTCAGATATTCGTTTCCAAGGAGTACGAACTTTTGTTGTTTGATTCTTTAGAAGATATCATTCAGCAGACTAAACTGCGAGAAAGGGAAGTTGGTTTGGCAAGAATGATTGCAGGTTATTCCTGGGAGTGGAAGTCAAAGAATAATCCTGAACTTTTTGATATCGAAATTGGTACTTCAAAATTGAAATGGAACAGTGAGTCTGTCGATTGGGTTAATTCTCCCAATGCGATGAATGAAGTGGGTTGTATCCATACAACGCAGGGCTATGACTTGAATTATGCTGCGATCATTTTTGGTAATGAAATTACGTATGACAGTGTGAAGAAAGAAATAGTAATCGCGAAGGATAAGTATTTTGATAAAAATGGTAAACAATCGATTCACGATCCCGAAGAGCTCAAAAACTTTATACTCAATATCTATAAAACGATTCTGTTAAGAGGCATACGCGGCACCTATGTTTATGTGTGTGACAAAAATTTGAGAGACTTCTTTGCCCAACACATAACAAGATTCGAAAAAGAAAAGAAAAATTTATACGTAGATAAATCAGATGTTGTTCCTTATATCAATGCCCTCCCTGTTTATGATCTACAGGCTGCTGCTGGCGACTTTAGCGAGGAGCAAACAGTATCAACTACTGAATGGGTTAAACTACCCAATGGATACAAACCCTCAAGAGAGTTGTTTGCATGCAAGGTGGTGGGGGAGTCTATGAACAAAGTAATTCCAAATGGTTCGGTATGCATGTTTAGAAAGTACTCCGGTGGTTCAAGAAACGGACGCATTGTATTAGCACAGCACACCAGTTTGCAAGATCCTGAAAGCGGATCGCGCTACACGGTAAAGGAATATCAAAGCAAAAAATTAATTACCGATGAGCAGTGGGGGCACGAATCCATTGTGCTAAAGCCTTTATCTTATAATACGGATTACCAGGAAATTGCATTAATAGTGGATGAAGTTAATGATTTGAAAATTATTGGAATTTTTGAATGTGTTTTGTTTTGAGATTATGAGCAATCTTTTCTCGCCTTCGTTGGTGTTCTTCACCAACGAACAGAAGCAATAGGTAATGATTAACTATTCAAAATTGAAATACAAAAGCCTCCAACTCTGCAAAGTATTCTGTATTGTGTATTTTAGCTAGTAAATAAATGGCAACTCTTTACGCATGAGATTGTATTGCTCTATATTTCTATCAACTATTCTTCTTGTAGCCTGCTCGCAGAAAAAGGCAACAGAAATCAGTACTGCTCCTCTAGATAGCGCTAGGGTGATGGTTACAACTACACAAGTCTCACCAGATTCGTCCGTGTACATTGGCCCTATCATGACTTTTACCGAAACTTCTGAATTCTATACTCCCATCTACTATACTGCCGAAGAGACTCCGTATGAGTACCTACAGCGGCAAGTGGATTCAGTCGTGTACGGGAGTGACGAGGAGGAGATGAAAAGAAGTAGACTCCCGTTTTCAATCGCCCAGCAATATTTTAACCTTGCCGGACTCGGCCGCATATCCGTTCATGGCAAATCGGGTAACCTGCTTACAGATGCTACCTTTCAACGAGTGGAGTTGTTGGATGGACCACTGGAAAGTGAATTCGTGGCCGTCTTCAAACCCATGATTCCCTCTGGGTTTACTACCGTTGCCTCTTATTGTGTATCGTCAACCCTATTGCCAGACTTTAAGACAAGGCTTGTTTCAGCACAAGAGTTGAAAGACAATCTTCTCATGCATCAACTGTTCAAACAATTTGAAATTGATTCTTCTGCTGTGTGGACATACAATCATCAAGTACTGAAACCGCATAACGCAACTTTTTCTATAATTGCCACAGATGCTAAATCATGGTTGATTGAGACTTCCAATAACGAATCTCATATCCTTTTCGAAACAAATAGTGATTACTCCGTTATGGAGGTGAGCCCACTACACCTGGAGGTAAATGGTAAGCCGATGCTGTTGGCGCTTATGGGCGTAAACGAAACCGATATGATCTGGACATCGCTTCTTGTATACAATTCAACTAAATATGAGATCATGGATAGGGGTAGGATTTTTAGAGAATAATTAAAGGTGCGCGACCCTGTTAAAATTGAACTAGCAGGTAGTAAGACCTGCCAACACAGAAAAACACACTAATTAAGAACCAAGCAACAAATGCACATCACCACCTTCATCAAACTCATCTTCCGACTTTTTGCATTGTATGCATTAGTGAGTACAGTCCTTTTTTCTATATCAAGCATGATCTCAACATACAGCATGACTAAAGATCCGCTCCTGATTGTATACGGCTTAGCAGGCTTGGCAATTTCTGTTTTCTTATTCTATTGGCTTATTCAAAAAACGGACAGCATCATCGTCTTCTTAAAACTGGATAAGGGATTTGAAGAAGAGCGCATTCCATTTGAGAAGATGGAAGGGAAAGTGTTGGTGCAAACAGGCTGTATCCTCATTGGTGGTTTTGTCTTTTTTAATGGTATTCCGGATTTCATCATTCAGGGCTACATGCTCTTTTCATATCAGGCCAGCAATTCGATTGCGGATTCACTTTTTGGAAGGGAATCAGCGGATGTAACAGCAGATCTTGTAAAAGCCTGTATCCGTATGGCAGTTGGTTATTTGGTTTTCAACAACAGTCGGTGGATCAGCAACAAGTTGACACTACAGTCAGAATAACCCCAGATTTTTTGGAAGCTCTTCACCAACTAGCTGAGTAACAAATCAAGAAATATACTTCTTGTTGAAACACCGCTATTCTCCGCGAGATTGCTTCGCTTCGCTCACAATGACGCCCTTGGTGTTATTGTCATTGCAGCTAGAAATACTTATTCAAGAATAAAATCAAACCTTGCGGCTTGGTATTCAGGCTTCTTCACCTGGCTCCTCAAATTGCGAAAAGTCTCTAGCGGGCCACGGGTGGCAAAGAGGTTAATCAACCAGGCCGGTATTAATCCTCCCGGATCTACGTGCAGGGTAAACACAATGTCCACCACATTGCCTCGTGGTTTGGCGGCCCAGTGGCTCACCGTATGCAGAATGCGTACAATACCCTCCTGCTCATCCAGGTATTGAGGTAGGTTTTCTCCACTCACTGTAAGTGTTTTACTGCTGTCTTGTTCCAACTTAACACGCACAACAAAGTCGCGGTTACTCACAGGCCAGGGCACCTCTATTTCTGAATGATAAATAAATTCATTGGGAGAAAGCATTTTTTGCACACGGCAATACTTGGTGGCATACATCCATTCATTGCTGGCCGGAATATCCAACAGTACAGCCGTTAGTTGTGAAAGCGAGGCTTCCACCGTGCACTCTACTTTAATGGCTTTAATGGCAGAATTTTCAACGGGGCGTGTATACACCTTAATGCCTTCTTCTTGCGTCTTCAGTTCCCATGCCTGGCCGGCTACAGTAAAAGACAACAGCAGACAGCTGAGCATCAAGAGGTGGCCAACCTTTCTGTTGGCAAGTGTATACTTCATCGTGCGAAGATAAAGCATGTACGGAAAAGTGAAAGCTGGCAAAAGAGAAAAGTGGAGAGCATCCCTTAAGTCAGGGTGAGTAAAGTTTCAAAAATGGTAGGCGTGGTTATCGTCAGAGTTCACCAGTCTAGACCTTCGCGGCCATATGCCGCGATCCTGTTCTTAAAGAGACAACTTTTGGCGAATAATCTCTTTTGGGCAATTTTCAGTGACCACTCCATTCTATTTCTTTCGTACTTTTTGTCTTGGCACAAAAAGTACCAATCTCGATAGCTATTGGGACAAGACAAAAAAATGCCTGCCTGATCCGGACGGGCAGGCTGCCTCGCGCACATGCTATATCACCCCCGCTTTTTTGTCGGGCCACCGCGCTGGAGTTCAAATTGAAAGAAGTTTTCAGCAAAGGCGTTTCCGCATGCTTCTATCAGCATGCTCATGAAACGCCTTATTCTATCTTCGGTCTCGCAGGGGTGGTGCGCTTGCCTTCGCTGAAGCTTTAGCGCAAGCAGGGATAGAATACAGCGTTGAAGGAGTATGCCTGCCTGTGCCGAAGCGGCTACGCGCAGGCAGGGCCCAGCGGCCCTGGAGCGATACACTAATTACTAAATTGACTCAAATGATTTTTGGTAGTGTGTTCTTTAGTGAATACTTACTAATGGATTCCTTTCATTTTCCTTCGTACTTTTTGTCTTGGCACAAAAAGTACCAAAAACCCCAAGACAAAAAAATGCTGCCTCGCGCACATGCTATATCACCCCCGCTTTTTTGTCGGGCCACCGCGCTGGAGTTCAACTTAAAAGTAGTTTTCAGCAAAAGCGTTTCCGCATGCTTCTATCAGCACGCTCATGAAACGCCTTATTCTGCCTGATAGCCATCGGGATCGGATGACTCCTTGGGTGTGAATAAATTTTAAGCTGTTCCCCTGGCAAAGCCTACCGTCTCCCGATACAGTTGTGGCGAAACATCGGCATTGGTTTTAAAGAAGCGACTGAAGTAATGTTCGTCTTCATAGCCCAATTCACTGGCGATCTCTTTTACTGGTTTATTGGTAAGGTATAGTTCACGCTTGGCCTCTACAATAATCCGCTCGGAGATCAGGTCGGTCAGGGTCTTGTTAAAATGGGTCTTGGTGATTTTGGCCAAGGCTTTCGGAGTAATGTTTAAAAGATCAGCATAGTTACTAGCGGAGTGCTTGGTGCGAAAATGTTGTTCGATGGCATCTTTCAGGTTTTGAAGGATGAAGGGCTCTTTATTGGTAGCCGTTGCTTTCTGTGCTTCGGGTTGTTGCAACGCTTTCAAGCGTGAGGCGGTGATCAAAAATATTTTTAAATACGAAATCAACAATTCGTATTGCGCCAGGGCCGGATTCTGCATTTCTGTTTTAATCTGACCGAGCACCATTTTTAGTGTGGCTTCAGAACTACTGTCAATGGATGTAATGGGTGGGTTGTAAATATTGTTGAAGAGAATTCCATTGCAGGAAATTTCCTGATGGTGTTTGAGAATGCAAAAAAAGTCAGAATGAAAATGAATGGCGACACCCTTGATGCCGGTGGCTTTCGAAATCATAAACGGTTGGTAAGGGGAGAAGGCCAGCAACGAATTGCTGGGAAAGGTGTATTCAGAAAAATCCGCCTTCAGTTCTCCGCTTCCCTCCATAATCCAAATCAGGGTAAAGTAGTTGTGCCGTTGAATGTGATCGAAGCGGCTGTGGTCTTCCAGCTTAAAGCCTAGATTTCCGTTTTGTGGATTGACCAGTGTGAAAGTGGATTGGTTGAGCATAGGGTTCTTTTGATAATGAATGGTAATACTAACACATTTATACCAGCCTTCGTTCCTGTTCCGCAATTTCTACATCGTTGATGCTGGCATAGCGCTTGGACATGTAGCCGTTTTCATCGAACTCCCAGTTTTCGTTTCCATAGGCGCGAAACCAGTGGCCCTCTGCAGTTTGGTATTCGTATTCAAAGCGCACGGCAATGCGATTGTCGGTATGGTCCCAATATTCTTTTTTGAGTTTGTAGTGGAGTTCACGCTTCCATTTTTCCGTTAGAAATCTCACGATCTCCTCTCTTCCGTTTACAAATAAATTTCTGTTTCTCCATTCACTGTCCAGGGTATAGGCCTTGGAAACCCGTATTGGATCTTGGCTGTTCCAGGCGTCTTCGGCCATCTGAATTTTTTGCTTGGCAGTCTCCACCGTGAACGGAGGCAGCGGCATTCTTTTTTCTTCCATGATGAAGGTTGGTTTAGTTGAAACAATCCGGACAGAATAGACTGGCGCGCTGAATCAGTTTGGTGATTTCGGATTCTAAGGCTTGTTGCTTATTCTGTGCATACCATTTGTGCAAGACTGTTGAATACGTAGAGGCCGTTTCCGGATTTGATTTTAATTGCTTTACTAACTTCTGTGCTTCGGTGGGCCGTGGTCCCCAAACACCTGTTACATTGTAGTGAGCATCCAATTGTATGAGTTTGGGTATAGAGCGACTTTCGCCTGTCAAATACGCGTCCATCAGTTCCGGATTCTCATCGCGGTACACCAATTTTAATTCGATATTTCCATTCGATCGTTCGGCTACTTTGTGGAAAGCGGGTAAGGTTTGTGCCGCATCGCCACACCAGTGTTCAGTGAGAATCAACCAGTAGGTTTTGTGTGTTAAGTTTTTTACCTGCTGCGCCAATGCTTCGCTTACGGTATAGGTTTTCTCCACCCGACTCATGCGATGCTGATTGAGATGGATGTATTCTTTTATGTTGGCATCAGCATTGTTCACCAGGTCTGCTGCCATCTGGTGTTTATACTGATCATACCCAAGGCCCTTTTGAAGATAGGCTTGGTAATCTGATTTCCGAATCGCTTTAGTTTCTGTCGTGGTCATGCTTCCTGTGTTTTGGTGTTACAAAGGTGGGGATAGCCTTAGGGTTTGGAAATGGAGGATGTACGCTAGTTGATGGACGATTTTCCTCCCTGTTAAAGGTTAACACCTGCCAGGGAAACGTCTACTGATCTCAGGGACAAGCATGCAATGGATACAATACGCGTGAATCCAACCGAAAAGGAAATTACTCGATTAACCACACGTTCCACTCGATTATCGTAGAGATTGCAAAAGAGAGGATTAAGGCAACAGATAATAACTTATGGATCCACTCCTGTTCTAGTTTTTTGCCAGCCATGATACTTAAGGCCAGGATTAATAACAGTTGGAATGCTTGTGATTGGACATTCAGGTTGAGGATAAAAATATTATACAAGACAGAGAGGATCGCAGAAACGATCGTTACCAGAAATATTCTTCTATAATGCTTGAAGTAAAATTCCTTCAGGTTGATTGATTTCCCTTTCGTTGCCGTGGGAAATAACAATTTTGCCAAGATGAAAAGGTTTACAGGGTATAGCATGATGAAGAAGAATATCGGTAATCTCCAGGGATGGTAATCTTTAAGTTCATACGTTACCCACCATTCTTGAATATGCATGATCAACACAAAAAGCACCCAAAGTACATAGGGCCAGTACAGACTCACTCGGTCACTCCACTGAAAAAGGTTAGCAATTCCTGTGAGGATTTGTGTTATCCCTAAGCCAAGGATAACAGAAATCAACACGGTTACGTATTCAAATGCGCTCATCATTACTCTTATTTTCTCTATACCCTTTATCCTTACCTCTCTGATGGTAATCCTTACTTTGATCCAGACCTGATTTGGTAAGCCACCGTTTTGTCTAGATTCCTGCGAAGGCTTTAACATCCTCAATAGCAATATGATCATTGAGGTTCCTGCCGTAGTGCGCCCGCCTAATTTGAAAATTCTCATCGATTAGAAAATCGGCAGGGATAAGGGATTGTGTAGCATTCTTGTCTTCTGGAAGGTTGAGGGCCTTTCCGGCCTTCATATCATCCATAGCTCCTTTTGTAAAAAAGGTACTTACCATTTTGAACACCGAAGGCTCCACTCCGTATTGTGAATAAATTTTTCGTTGTGGATCTCCTACCAATGGGATAGGCGATACACCTTGATGAAAGGAACTGCGTAACAGTATTTCATTGGCACTTTCAAAAAGGAAAATCATTTGTAAGCCCTTCTTTTCAAAGTCGCTGGTTAATTTAGTGAGTTGGTGTACCCGCAGGTTACAAAAGGGGCAACTAACATTTCTAAAAAATCCTAAATAGATTTTTTTCCCTTTAAAATCAGAGAGCTTTAGTGGCTTTCCAAAAATGTCCGTGGTTACAAAGTCGATGGCGGTGGTGTTCTCTTTTAGTTTCATTTTGTTACTGGTAAGATGACGATGCAAAGGTGCGGAATGCCCCTTTTGCTCCCAATGGAGGATTCACGCTTTTCGATGGACGATTTTTCTGGGGAGGGGCTAGGAGGCGTTTTCCAGCCTTACGGGCTCAAGAATGCTCACGTTATCGCCCACCCTCAACCATTTCCCTTGTTGCGTGGCAGGAAGGTAGGTATTGATCGTTAGGTGGTAGAGGTTACCGTATTCAGGAAGATGACTTTTTTCGGGAAGTGTAGCCTGACGACTCTTCATCATGCGCTTCACAAAGGTTTTGTCGGTGAGGCCTGTATGCGGATCGCGCGGTGGCACATTGCAGCGCGCCCGCGGACTCACGCCTATCATTTCCTCATTGCCTACTTGCGATTTTCTTCCCAATAAGGATCTACGCCTGCCAATTCTATCGTAGCCCGAAAACGAAGGCGCAGGTCTTCTAAGGTTCGATCAGAAAATTCTTCCTGCAAAGATTGCAGCGAGGCTTCGCTTACGATCGTCACGCTGCTAGCAGCGGGAATGTCCATTAATTTGCCTTGCTTATTGTGCACGAGGGAAATGGGTTCACCAAAAAAATCGCTGAGGTAATTCTCTGCTTCGTGTTTTTCATTCAGCAAATGGAAGGAACGAGCAGATGCGCCACTGCGGTCTGAAAAGCTTACCTCATAATTTGGCAAATCATAGGTCGCTTTTAGTTCATTTACGCGTCCCGATTTTTTTCCATTCATAAATCGCCCATCGCGCGTAAGCATAGCAAACTCCCGATCGAATCGAAGCGAATGCACGCCCACTTCGGCTTCTTGTAATTCAACGGGGTCGAGTGACTTGATGGGGTAAATGCGGATGCGTGAAATTACCGGGTTCATAGGCTGATGTTTTCAATCATTTTTTTAAATCAAAGCAATGACCCCCAATCAACGATTGGAGGTTATCGGTGCCTTTCCGCACACCAACTTATTTGGTGCTTTTTAAGGCAGGCCAATTAGCATGGGCAGCTTTCAATAATTTGTCTTGCTCTTTATCCCAGGCTTCAAGACTGTTGAAGTTACTTCCGTTGTAAGGACCATTGAAGAATAAATACAATTTTCCGTCAATGATCTCAAATGTTTCTGGGTTGATGGGGAACTTTGCACGTTGTGCACCAACACCCCATGCACAATAGCCATCAAATTCAGGTAGGTACTTTGATGGGTTCTTGTTAAACGCATCACGGTTTGCCGTAGTGGAAAATTGGTAGACCACATTTTCATGTTTGGCAGTAATTTTTGGATCTCCTTTTGTTGCTTTAGTAGAGAAATAGGATACCACATCATAACCACCAATGGCTAATCCTTTTTCATCAATGGGCGCAACTTGTGCACGCAGGGCTGTTACCACTAATACGAGCGCGAGGGAGAAGATGATTTTCATAGTTTTCATTTTAGTAATTTTTTATTGTTATGTATTTATTTTCTTTAGTGCTTATACAGCCGCTGTTTCCAGCAACTCCACTTTCGGAAAGTCAACCACTGTGTTGGCTGTATTATTGAAGTAATTGGTAAACGTATTTAAGGCTACATGGCCAACAATCTCTCCCACTTCGCCTTGGGAAAAGCCAGCAGACAGCACTGCGTTCACATCGCTGTCCGTTACATGACCTCTCTTCTCCACTAGTTTATACGCAAAGGCCAAGGCTGCATTTGTTTTTGGATCGATGTTACCAAGCCTTCTGGCAGCCTCAATGCGCGTATCATCTAAGCCATTCAAATTCTTTCCAATAAAAGCATGTGCCGAGGCGCAGTATTGGCATTGGTTGGCTTCGGCAACGGTGAGCGCGATCAGTGTTCCTAACTTTGCTCCGAGTGTGCCCTCAGCGAGTGAACCACTGAAATTTAAATAAGCACCTAACAAGGCGGGAGAGTTTCCCATGGTGCGCATCATGTTGGGCACCATACCAAGTTTACCGTTAATAGCAGTAAACAATTCTTTTGCTTTACCCGAAGCCTGGTCGGGGTTCAGCGCGTTTAATCGTGTCATATTTTTTTGTTTTTGTTTGTCGTTGTTGACGATACAAAGGTGCAGTGGCACAACACGCTTTAAAATGGAGAATGCACGCAAGTAGATGGACAATTTTTCTCAGCGGAGAAAAGTTACTGGCATAGCGATTTTTGTGTTCTTCACACACGAAGGCTCGCCATGACGCCCTTGGTGTTATCGTCATTGCGAGGAACGAAGAGGAGGATGCACGAGGAGTTCCCGATAGTTATCGGGAGAGGCAATCCCCGGCTTGAAGATGTAATGTGTGGAGCATGATCTTTTTTTATTCAGTTCTTGCTGATGCCTTCTTTTTTATTTCTTTCGTACTTTTTGTCTTGGCACAAAAAGTACCAAAAAACCCAAGACAAAAAAATGCTGCCTCGCGCACATGCTATATCACCCACGCTTTTTTGTCGGGCCAACGCGCTGGAGTTCAAATAAAATGAAGTTTCTTACTAGCGCGCGTTGGCAACGCGTGCTTCAGTCTCCGAAGAGTCTTCTGCTAAGGGACTCTCTCGGCTCGAACCCTATGCTTTACTTCTGATACTCAATTTTAGTAATGCGCCACACAAATTCGCGTGCGGGCGTTTTTACAATTACTTCATCGCCTACTGCTTTTTTCTCTAGGGCTTGCGCCATAGGAGAGTCTATCGAGATGTAGTCTTTGGCTCCAATAAGCTCTTCACCACCCACAATGCGAAAGCGATTCTTAAGGCGCTTATTGCCCGACACTAACTCAATTTCCACCCAGGCTCCAAACATCACTTTACCTTCCTGAAAAGGAGAGTAGTGTACTACCTTTAACTCATCGATGAGTTTGCGGAGGTACAGGATGCGCTTATCAATTTCCCGCAGGCGTTTTTTATTGTAGTGGTAGTCAGCGTTTTCGGAACGGTCGCCCAGACTGGCCGCCCAGGAAACCTTTTGCGTGGTGTCGGGCCGCTCCACCCGCCACAGGTGATCGAGCTCCGCTTTTACCTTTTCTAATCCCTCAGACGTAATCAACAGTGTTTTCATTTTTGAATCGAGCGTGTGTAGCCGGTAGCTCTTTCTTCTGCAAGAGAAATCAAATTCAACCAATTATCCAAGAGGCTTGAGATCTTTCAACGAAGGGTGAGTCTACCGAAGCATTCCCTTCGCTAAACCTTCAGAAGATTTGTCTTACTCGCGATCAGAAAAAAATTTCAACTCATCAACGTATAGAGTCAGCACATGAGCACATCAACTCATGAGCACATCTTCAAATTTTCAAATCATCACATCACCCCTAACGCTTCCCGCACCTTCGGGGCAATCTTGGTCCCGTAAATTTCGATGGACTTCATCAGCATGCTGTGCGAAGGGCCGCCAACATCCATGTGAGCAGAGAAACGATTCAGTCCGAACAGTTCGTGCATGTGTAAAATTTTATCGATGGCTTCATTGGCATCGCTAAACAAATAAGCACCCTGCTTACTGCGGCCTTGTTCATACTGCGCGCGTGAAAAAGGAGGCCAGCCACGGCTGGCACCTACCCGGTTCATTTGGGCGGAGTACACTGAATAGTAGGCATCGGCTGTTTGCTGACTGTTCTCACCAAAGAAACTGTGCATGTGCACACCCACCTTCATGTTCTTCGGGTTGTGACCAAAGTTTTCGTACAACTCTTTATAATACTGGAACAGGGGTTGGAACTGAACCGGGTTACCACCAATGATGGCGAATATCACGGGCAGTTCGAGCTTGGCTGCGCGCACTACAGATTCTGGTGTGCCGCCCACGGCTACCCAAATATTCAAGTAGTTGTTTACCGCGCGGGGCAAAACCATCTGGTCTTGTAAGGGGGCTCTGAATTTCCCTTTCCAGGTAATGCGCTCTGAGCTATTGATCTTCAACAGCAACTCAAGTTTTTCTTCGAAGAGTTCGTTGTAGTCGTTTAGGGAATACCCAAACAAAGGAAACGATTCGATAAAACTTCCGCGGCCAGCGACCAGCTCAGCCCGTCCTTGGCTCAGTTGATCGAGCGTGGCGAAACTCTGGTAGATGCGTACCGGGTCTGAAGAACTCAGTACCGTAACAGCACTACCCAGTTTAATATTTTTTGTAACGGTAGCGGCTGCAGCCAGTACTACTTCGGGAACGGATACGGCATAGTCGGGTCGGTGGTGCTCACCAATGCCAAAGAAGTCGATGCCGACTTCATCCATCAATTTGATTTCTTCGATTAATTCGCGCAAGCGCTCGCCTGCCGAAAGGGGCTTGCCGTGCTCATCATAGTGATTGTCGCCAAACATGCCAACACCTAATTCCATAGAGACCGTTTTTGATTATAAAGTAGTAAAGACAAAGAAAACACGCTGAAAGTTCCGAAACCAGAGATCTACTGCTGAGAGTAGGGTAGAATGAGTAATCGTACACAATTTAGCAAAAGAGTTTCCGCCTACTTCTGTCATCATGCGGGTAGCACCTTCTTTTGGTGAACACACAGGATTTACTGTCTGCGTGAATTATTCGCTAACCTTCTTTTTAAACAGTGTATGCTGCAACAACATTTGGCGATAACTATTGGGCTGAACTGAAAAAGTATTCCGCAAGGATTTGAATGTGTTCATAGACTCCGCTATCCGGTCACGAAGTGGATCTTTTGGCAAGCCGATGCAGTCGGCTACTTCATCACCTAAATACCATCGGATTTGATAGGGAATTAAAGCCGCTTGCCAGGAAGGTGTGTTGGCTTGATAGTACTGGAGTAACTCTTGGGTAAGGGCGATGCCCTCTTCCGTTTTTTTAAAATTTCGTTGCTTGATCGCTTTTGTAAGTTGATATGCCTCCTGATAAGTTGCCGGTAGTAAGTGATCATCAAGGTTCAATTGATAGCCGATGTATCGCCAGGCAAAAAGAAAATCTTCCTCTTCTTGTTCGGATAAAAGATATCCTGATTTGCGCATGCCTTGTAAGATGATGAAACTGAAGGCTAAGTTGGTGCCAGCCAAGTCTTCCTGATTAATCGGCATCCCCCAGTCCATGTTCCAAGCTGAATTCCTTTTTAGGTAGAAGCGCGACACGGCATGAATAAGCCTCACTTTATTAATGTGAATGATACCTGTCTCACCAGCTTCTAATGCTTCAGGGGTTAATACACCAATAACGAAGGATGCTGTATCCAGTAATCGCTTGCCAGGAGAATTTCTCATTTTATCGGACAAGTAAAGCGCTTTGTTGCCTGGTGATCCTGCATAGCAATAGGGTAATGACATGGCTCCCAGTAAGACCATCATTTCTTGTGCATAGTGTTGAAAGACCTGTTGTCCTTTTTGCAGTCGCCTCTGATTAAACCAGGCAGGTTTTGACTTTTGCGAAATCAGGAATCTATTTACGGCCGAATCGGGTTGAAATTCGATTTCCCTTTCCTTTCGTTTGAATAAATCGTACAACACTCCTTGCTGATGGGCCTCGAAGGTTGCCGCAATGAGCACATCTGCTTCTGGGTCTCCTGTTAGACGATGACGATCCAGGAAATCTTTAGTCGTTTTCATAACGCATAGGCTCGTAATTAGCCCGTGTAGTTAAAACAACGCAAGCACCATTATGTTGACATCGACAAAGGTTGGTGATGCCTTCTTTACTCAGGCAGGAACATTTGCGTATCTTTTATGTTACTAATCCAGAGCACTGTATGTTCCTCAAACTCTACCTTATTGCCCTTCCGGTTTTCTTTGCCATCGACATGGTATGGCTGGCACTGATTGCCCGCAACTTTTACAAAAATCAACTTGGGTTTTTAATGAGGCCGGAGGTAAACTGGTCGGCAGCCATTCTCTTCTATGTGTTATTTCTGCTTGGCTTAGTCGTATTTGTGATTGAACCGGCTCTTGCTAAAAAAGAATGGGTGCAAGCCTTGGGTAAAGGCGCTTTGTTTGGCTTGATTACCTATGCCACGTATGATCTCACCAACCTGGCCACACTCAAAGACTGGCCCTTTACCGTAGTATGGGTAGATATGCTGTGGGGCACTGTTTTGGCTGCCAGTGTAAGCATCATTACGTATACCATAGCGTTGCGATGGGTAGTCTAAATTCATATGTACTACTGGCACTGGCTCTTTTCACTTTCCAACTCTTGTGGTTTGTAAGGGCTGTGGTCAAAAAGCGCAACGATGTTGCCGATGTGGCCTGGGGCTTGGGTTTTGTAGGGCTGGCATGGCTCTCCTACACAATGGGGCAGGGAAGTAACCGTGCCTTACTGGTCACTGTATTGGTAACGGTTTGGGGTCTGCGTTTAGCCTTTCATATTTACACCCGTAGCAATGGCAAGGCTGAAGATTTTCGGTATGCGCAATGGCGCAAGGAGTGGAAGCATTTTTACCTGCGCAGTTTTGTACAGGTGTTCATGTTGCAAGGCTTCTTCCTCTTTTGCATTGCATGGCCAGTACTGTTTGTGAATATTGAAGGACCGGTGTCGTGGCAAGTGTGGGATGTGCTTGGAGCCATCGTGTGGTGCATTGGTTTTGGCTGGGAGAGCATAGGCGATCACCAGTTGACGCAATTCAAAAAAAATCCCGCTAATCGCGGTAAGCTCATGACCACTGGTTTGTGGCGCTACACGCGGCATCCAAATTATTTTGGTGATGCTGTTATGTGGTGGGGAATTTTTATGATAGCCTTAGCCATTCCTATGGGCTGGATGACGGTACTGAGCCCCTTACTGATTACCTACTTGCTGCGCTATGTATCGGGCGTACCGATGTTGGAACGCAAGTATGCCCACCATCCGGAATTTGAAGCCTATAAACAAAAGACCAGCGTCTTCTTTCCTTTTTTTCCAAAAAGCTAAATCGCCACAGCTTTCGAGTCGGCACGAACGATAACTTGTTGATGAAGCGCTAAACAATGTTGTTCTGCATGCTTTTGTAAACAAGAAGCTTTTCTAGCGTGTGCAAAAAGTGGAGAAGATCGATGTCGGAACAACTTGTTGCTGTCAGGTATAACTAATCCTGAAGGAAAGAATACTTCACCTAAGTTTTATCTCCAACATTTTTCATGTGCAGGTACAACAACACTAGCTTCTCTAATTCTTTTACGATGGTTGCAGTAATCTGTTCGCTGCTGATCTCAGGATCACTTGGAGAATACGTTCTGCCAATAAGGAATGCATAGTGCATCCACTCATCGGTCTTTGTAAACTCCCAGAGTATGTCATCGTTTTGAAAGGTATCCACCACTCGTCTGTCGCCTACTACTTCAATCCAATAAGCAGGTCCCAGATTGGTTAGGAGTGTGAAAAATTGTTTTCGGTACTCCACCTCGTTCATCTGCCTTTTAAAATATTCCCGATCTTTCTTACCGGTGTGAATGTTGCCAGGGACCAGGTAGAGGCCAACGTCTTTTTGCTGGAGAACAATCTGAACATGCATTACTTCCTTGAAACTGGCAGTTGGATAATTTTTTTTTAACTCCGCTTCGCCAGGTCCATAACTCATCCACAAGGAGCGCAGTTTTCCTTCGACATGATCCGTAGGATTCAGGCTGCTAACGAGCTGTGAAGGATCTGGATTTTCATAAAGTTTTAATCGATGCAGCGAATCGTTGATCAACGCATGAAATTCCAGGAGTTTGTTGTATACGCGAACTCGCTCTGCCTGAATCTCTGCAGTGGTTGCTCGTGCATGGCTACTGCTCAGCACAAGGAAGTCTTCTTTTTTAAAGTACTGATGTTTAAACTTGATTTGATCCCACCGAAAGCCTGCAGTGGTGAGGGCAAGAAATTGTTTCTTTTCCTGGCGCGATACAATGTCGCGTTGCTTTAAGGTAGGATACAGGTATTCATATTCCTGAATGAGTTCTTCGCTCAGAGGTTCGGCAAATTCGTAGTAGCCGGTAAACCACGATTTTAGGTTTTCAATTTCTTTTGCATCGGTGATCTTGTAAAAGAGTTCTTCACCATCTTTGATACCTTCCAGGGTTAAATGACCTGAGCCCACAAAGGCAACAGCCTTCCTAAAGGGCAAGTCAAAAATATACACATTGGCATGAAAGAAGTTGCGTGTATAAATATGGAGGGTGATGCGCTCGTGGTAATTTCTCCAGACCCTGCGCAATACCTCTGGCGAGGTCGGTGCATCCAGACCGGTAACGATCTCCATCTTACTTTTCAATGGGATGCGGCTACGTAAAAATTCAAATCCGCTTTGAGAAATGGCAGCTGTGGCGATGTAACAATGTTCTACTTGTTGCAACAGCTTATCGTTGATGAAGGGTACAGCCAGTTTTTTAATAAGCATGGTGAAGGAGGCTTAAGATTGTTTGATATAAGGGCAGCAAATTACACAATCTACAGATCTGCCATAAGTCCTTATATTTGATAAGGGTGTGCGGAGAGCACATCTGTATCTTACTCTACTCTTTTCTATGAAGCGTATCTTACTTTATTGTAGCCTGAGCCTCAGTGCCATCATGCTGAAAAGTTGTTCCAACACGAACACAAGCCAGAAAGTCTCTGGCGATGTGCTAGGCAGTATAAAAACGATGGCAGAAATGGTGAATGCCGATGTGACCAAGGTAGCACTCTCATTGCCCTTGTCTTCTGCCGAAATGGATAAGCTCATAGAGGAAGCTACGCGTATAGCAGCAAGTAACAAGGTGAGCGTATACCGAGAACCCAACCTCATTGTGACAGATCTCTTTCCTGCAGACTACGCCAAGGGCAAAGAAGTGCTGCTTCTCTATAAAGGAACAGGCAAAGACGAGTATTTACAAGTAAAAGAAGAGGTGAGTAAACTCGAACAGGAGGGCTTCTATACAGGCAAAGCGCGCCAGGCCATGGCCAGGCGGATGGGACGACTGCTGGGGTATCCCCCGCACCACATCAACCAACTACTGGCAACACATACTCCTTTTCGTACCCTTCCTGATTTTGGT
>LNEN01000272.1 GCA_001464155.1 Cytophagales bacterium Ga0077538
GCTGAAGGTGAAGCTGTCGCAGGATTTCAGGAAACTGACCTACGTAGCAGTTGTAAAAAGTTCTTTGCAGCAAGAACAGGTAGAATTGGAACAAACTCTTGAGGAGCGATGAACTTCAACGTAGTAAAAACAATTGGTTTCTTTCTTTTTCTGCTCGTGCAGGTACTGCTGTTTAAGAACGTAGTATTGTTTCATACAGCTTTTTGCTTTTTGTATGTAGTCTACCTGCTCACCTTTCCGGTAGAAACCAATCCCTTGCTAATGATGGCCATTGCTTTTGTGATGGGTTTGGGGGTTGATATTTTTTATGACAGTATGGGGCTGCATGCCATGGCTTCCGTCTTTATGGTATATGTACGGGGCTATTGGCTCGCGCGCATAACGCCTCAGGGCGGGTATGACCGAAACTCATTACCCACCTTGGCCATGAACGGTGTGCAATGGTTTGTTGTATATGCCTTACCCCTGGTGTTCTTGCATCATGCGGTATTGTTTTTTGCCGAAGCGGGTGGTGCAGATTATTTCTGGTTCACCTTTTTTAAGGTGCTGATGAGCACCTTGTTTACAGTGGTTTGCATTGTTATTTCTGAAATGATCTTCTCCCGGCAGTGAGTTAAGCGCAACACATGAACGAAGGACGGAAAGATATTATTCAAGTACTGGTAGTGTTTGTAGCACTCGTCTTTCTGATAAAGCTTTTTATCATTCAGGTGTTGGATAGCAAGTATGAACAATTGGCGGATAGTAATGCCATTCTTCGTCAGGTTGATTATCCTGTTCGTGGCTTGATTTATGATCGCAATGGCAAATTGCTTGTGTACAATACGCCTGAATACGATGTTCAGGTAGTGACCAAAGAAATCAAGAATCTTGATTCAGTTGAGTTCTGTAAAGTCTTTCGCATAACAAAGGATGAGCTGAAGGTAAAATTCAAGGAACTTAGAGCAAAGAAGGAATATTCTCCGGTAAAACTCACCACTTTTTTAACACAGCTTTCCAACGATGACTTTGCACGCGTGCAGGATCGCCTCGATGATTTTCCTGGTTTTTACATTCAGGCCCGTTCTACCCGATCATACACTACTTCCGCTTTTGCGAATGCCCTGGGCTACGTGAGTCAGATTAGTAAGCCGCAACTCGAGCGCGATAGTAGTAAAGTCTATAAGCAAGGTGACTACATTGGTCAGAGTGGTATCGAAGCGTACTATGAAAAATATTTAAGTGGTCAGCGGGGCGTGCGCTATAAAATGCGCGATGTGGATGGCATCGATAAAGGATCTTTTAGAGAAGGAAGCTTAGATACAGTTTCTATTCCTGGTCTAAATTTAACCACCACTGTAGATTTGGACCTTCAACTATATGGAGAATTTCTGATGCGTGGAAAATCAGGAAGTATTGTGGCCATTGAACCCGCCACCGGTGAGATTCTTGCTTTTGTATCGGGGCCATCGTACGATCCAAATTTGCTAACCGGAAAATACTACAGCGAGAACTTTAGATTCATCAGTAGCGATACAAGTAAGCCACTATTCAATCGCCCCCTCATGGCCCAGTACCGACCGGGTTCAATTTTTAAAATTGCACAGGCAATGGTGGCTTTGCAAGAGGGCGTTATCACACCCGACACACGAATTGTTTGTAATCGCTCCATCATCAATTGCCATGGAGCACACAGCAATGAAGATTTACGCGGGGCCATCACGCATTCGTGCAATCCCTATTTTCACAATGTGCTAAGACGCATGCTAAATAAAGGAAAAGTAAATGATCCTTTCGAAGATACCCGTATCGGTCTGGAAGAGTGGAACACACACATTCGCAGCTTTGGTTTCGGGAGTCCACTAGGTATTGATTTACCTAACGAGAAAAGTGGTTTGGTTCCGAGTCCAAAATTTTATGACCGTGCCTATGGTGGTCGCCCCTGGAAATTCTCAAACATCTATTCGATCTTTGCTGCCACCGTGGCCAATCGTGGTTTCTATTACACACCTCATTTGGTAAAATCCATTGGTGATAGCGGTCAACCATTGCCCCAGTATTTGGAGAAGCACTATACAACCATCGACTCTGCTAATTTTATAGTGGCTGTAGATGCCATGCAGAATGTAATTCAAGGAGGTACGGGACAATACCGGGCAAGCTTAAAAGATATTATTGTGTGTGGTAAGACGGGCACCGTGGAGAATAATCCTCCATTGGCCGATCACTCTGTTTTTATTGCTTTCGCTCCACGCGATAATCCAAGAATTGCCGTGTCTGTGTATGTAGAAGATGCTGGGCAAGGTGCACGCGCTGCAGCCTCCATCGCTAGTTTGATGATTGAGAAATACTTGCTTGGACAAACTCAACGCAAGCACATTGAAGACTATGTTTTACGAGGCGACTTTTTAGATTGAACCGAAACGATCACATACCTCCACAAATGGACTGGGCAACTGTATTGCTCTATGGTGCCTTAGTGCTTTTTGGTTGGCTCAACATTTATGCATCGGTATACGATGAAACCATCGGGCAATCTATTTTTGATTTCTCCTTAACACCCGGCCGCCAATTACTTTTCATGGCTGCGTGTGTCATTATTATTATCGCCATTCTTATTATAGATATGCGATTCTATGATACGTTTGCGTATATCATTTATGGCGCTATACTTTTCTTGTTGCTTTTAGTTCCTATTATCGGTAAAGAAGTAGGAGGTAATAAAGCTTGGTTGGGTATTGGAAGTTTTGGTGTACAGCCATCAGAATTTGCCAAGTTTGCCACAGCCTTGGCAGTTGCCAAATTTATGGGTACCATCGGTTTTCGGATGGATAACCTGCGCAATCAGTTTATACTTTTTGCTATGATTGTTGCCCCCATGATTTTGATTTTGGCCCAAAAGGATACTGGCACGGCTTTAGTGTTCACCGCTTTTTTAGTGGTGTTTTACCGAGAAGGGATGTCACCCTTCTTGATTCTTGTTGGGGTGGCTTGTGCGATCATTTTTGTATTGGCCTTATTGGTTGAAAGCAATATCTATTTGTATGGTGCGATTGGTGTTATTTGGGCAGGGCTAATCTTGTTTTCTAAAAAGAAGAGGTTTAAGCGCATTGCTTTAATAACAGCCGGGGCGGTTTTAATTATAGGCATGCTATACAGCGTAGACTACGTAGTCAACAATGTGTTGAAGCCGCATCAACAAAATCGAGTAAAGGCCTTGATTAATCCGGATGCCGATCCACTGGGCTTTGGTTGGAACGTTACTCAGTCAAAAATTGCCATTGGCAGTGGTGGGTTTTGGGGAAAGGGATTTTTGAAAGGTACACAAACGAAGTTCGATTTTGTGCCGGAACAAAGTACTGACTTTATTTTCTGTACCATTGGTGAAGAGCACGGTTGGTTGGGAAGTTTGGTTACCATAGGTTTGTGGGTAACACTCATGTTGCGCATCATCTTTATCGCTGAGCGACAAAAGAACCGCTTTACGCGTGTGTTTGCTTATTCAACACTTGCCATTTTCTTATTTCATTTTTCTGTCAACATAGGCATGACGGTAGGTCTTTTCCCAGTAATTGGTATTCCTTTACCCTTCTTTAGCTATGGTGGCTCATCCCTATGGGGTTTTACCATCATGCTTTTTGATAGCAGCCGGGGAATCACTATTTTCGAGACTTTATTTAAGTATACAATTCAAATTTTATAGACATGAGCGATCAGAAAATCAGCATCAGCAACGGTAAACTTACCGTACCCGACAACCCTACTATTCCTTTTATTGAAGGTGATGGAACAGGCGTTGATATTTGGCCAGCGTCTCAATTAGTATTCGATAAAGCCATTGAGAAAGCTTATAACGGAAAGCGAAAGATCAATTGGAAAGAAGTATTTGCGGGGGAGAAATCTTTTAATAAAACTGGTAACTGGTTACCCGATGAAACCCTGGATGCTTTCAGAGAATATCTGGTGGGTATTAAAGGTCCCTTGACTACCCCTATCGGTGGGGGTATTCGTTCTCTGAACGTAGCTCTTCGTCAAATACTTGATTTGTATGTATGCCTTCGCCCGGTGCGTTGGTACGAAGGGGTTCCTTCACCGGTGAAAAATCCAGGTGCTGTTGACATGGTCATCTTCCGTGAGAACACGGAAGACATTTATGCAGGTATTGAATTTGCAGCGGGTACACCCGAGGCGCAGAAAGTTCTGGACTTTTTAGCGAAGGAGTTTCCAAAAGAATTCAACAAGATCCGCTTCAACACAAAAGAGAAGTCTGAGGAATTCTGGAAAATGGTAGGTGCCCCTAACGTGAAGAATGAAGTGAACGTGGGTATTGGTATTAAACCGGTAAGCTGGAGTGGTAGCACGCGTCTTATTCACAGCGCCATTGCACATGCCATCAAGTTCAAGCAAAAATCTGTGACACTGGTGCACAAAGGAAATATTATGAAGTTCACCGAAGGTGCTTTCCGTGATTGGGGATATGCAGTGGCGGAACAATACTTTGGTGATAAAGTGTACACCTGGAATACCTGGGAGAAAACGAAGAAGGAAAAAGGAGAGGCAGCGGCTAACGAAGAACAAAAAGCAGCAGTGGCTGCTGGAAAAATCATTATCAAGGATTCTATTGCCGACATTACACTTCAGCAAGTGTTGACCCGTCCTGAAGATTTTGATGTGATTGCTACATTAAATTTGAACGGTGATTATTTGAGTGATGCTTTGGCTGCTCAGGTAGGTGGTATTGGTATCGCACCGGGTGCGAACATCAACTACATTACAGGCCATGCTATTTTTGAAGCAACCCACGGTACAGCACCGAAGTATGCAGGTCAGGATAAGGTAAATCCTGGTTCTGTTATCCTTTCTGGAGTGATGATGTTGGAGTACATGGGCTGGCAAGAAGCGGCTGATTTAATCAACAGAGGATTGGAGAAAGCAATTGCCTCCAAGCGTGTGACTTACGATTTCCACCGTCAGATGGAGGGTGCTACAATGTTGAAGTGCTCTGAATTTGCTCAGGAGATTGTGAAGAATATGTAAGCATAATAGTTTTTAATCTAGTAAAAAGACCGAGCGTATCAACCTCGGTCTTTTTTATTCCCATTCCTATCGCGAATGCATATTGTTGAGTAACTTAACCATAGGTATGAAGGTATGGTCACTTTGGTTGTTTGCACTTTTACTGTCGAGCATGGATTGCTCAGCGCAGACCCTTGACAGTATTCGAAATATTCTGAGTGCAGAAACATCACCATCTACAAAAGCACACTTGTTTAGGGAATTGAGTTATCAGTTCCTCGTTCGTCAAGAGCTCGATAGCTGTTTGAAATATGCCACTTTAGGGGTGGCTAGTGCTGAAGAGGTGAATGATGAACGTGCGAAAGCCTACAATCTCGAAATGGTGGGCAACTACTATTATTACACAGCGCTGTATGAAAAGGCAATGGACATTATTTCTCAAACCCTTAAAATTGGTGAAGCAATAAAGGATCCTGATTTGTTGGCGCGCTCCTATAGTATGATGGGATGGATATACCTGGAGCAAAGGCGATTTACGGGAGCGTTAGAGGTGTTCACCCAAGCGCTTCAACTCCTTAAAAATGGTAGAGGAGATAGCGAGGATCTTGCCCTCGCGTATTATGGAGTAGCAAGTGTTTATTCATACAGACACTCCGCACTCAGAGATCTTTCATTAGCCAAACTTTTTTATGACTCCTCTTTGCGTGTTAACCCTGGCCTGCAAATCAGGGAACGTGCCTTTGCTTTAGCAGAGTTAGGTGCAGTTTATCGCGATTTTGATAAGTCATATGCAAAAAGTTTTGAATACTTCAATAAGGCACACACACTGTTGGTCAACGACAATAATCACCAGGATGGTGATGCTTATATACTTGCTGAAATAGCGTTTACTCACACATTAACAAAAGAGCCAGTCAAAGCAAGATCTTACGCTACCAAAGCCTTATCTCTGTATAATCAGATACCTCTCCATATGCAAATCCCATCTGTTTACGAGTTGCTGTCAGAAACATTTGAAAGGATTAACGATTATGAGATGGCCTTCAACATGGAGAGATTGAATCGTTCGCTTTCTGATAGTCTTTTCAGTCGTAGAAACATAATACTGGTAGAACAAATACGAGCTCAATACGATGATGAGAAGCGAATGATGGAAATTGATCGTCTGTCTAAAGCTAATTTGCTTAGTTCAGTGCAGGCAAAAAACAATCGCAACATTGCCATTGTGGTGGTGGCCGCAAGTCTTACAATTTTTGGTCTTCTCATACTTAACTATTTCAATCGGAATCGGTATCAACGAAAAATCCAGGCACTTAAACTTCAACAAAGTTTACGGGAGGAACGAGATAGAATTGGGCGTGATCTTCATGATAGTTTAGGGGGACAATTGAGTTCCATTTCCATAGGGTTAAGTCGGGTAAATGAGGCCTCTGATCCGGCCCTTATTCAGGCCGTGCAAACCATGGCGGACAGAGCTTTGCACGAATTGCGTGATTCACTCTGGGTAATGAATAAGGAAGTGATTTCCATCGAAAATATTGAGCAGCGTGTAAATACGTTGTTCTGGCAGTATCGTAAAATTGAGACGCCCATGCAATTTG
>LNEN01000273.1 GCA_001464155.1 Cytophagales bacterium Ga0077538
CTGGAAGGTTGGAAGGAGTTTTTGGGTAAACTGAAGAATCCAGATGAAGAGGTGACGGTCGGTCTGGTAGGTAAATACGTTTCCTTACCGGATGCCTATAAGTCTATTGCTGAAGCTTTTGTCCATGCCGGAGCGCAGAACGATTGCAAAGTAAATGTGAAGTGGATTTCTTCCGAAGAGATTAATAAAGAGAGTGTTGCAGATGTATTGAAGGGACTGGACGGTGTATTGGTTGCCCCCGGCTTTGGAGAACGTGGCATGGAAGGCAAGATTGAAGCCATCCGCTACGTACGCGAGAACAAGATTCCCTTCTTCGGGATTTGTCTTGGCATGCAATGCTGCGTAATCGAATTTTCCCGCAATGTATTGGGCATAGCCGATGCCAGCTCCAGCGAATTGAATCCAAATACCAAGAATCCTGTCATCGATATGATGGAGGAGCAAAAAAAGATTACAACAAAAGGCGGCACGATGCGTCTAGGAGCTTATGCCTGTAAGATTAAGAAGGGCTCCAAAGCCTATGCCGTGTACGGTGAAACAACCATCCATGAGCGTCACCGCCACCGTTTTGAGTTTAACAACAAGTACCTGGAGCGAATTGAGGATGCCGGTATGAAAGCAACGGGTATCAATCCTGACTCCGGTTTGGTGGAAATCGTAGAATTAAAAGATCACCCCTGGTTTATTGGTGTGCAGTACCATCCGGAACTGAAGAGCACCGTCATGAACCCTCACCCGCTGTTTGTGAAATTTGTAGAAGCAGCCATCAATCATAAGAAAGACGTAGAGAAATAATGGATAGAAACACCGCGATAGGGATGACCCTGATGGGAGCCCTTTTACTAGCTTATTTTTACTTTTTTAGCCCCACCCCACAACCGCAGACTCCTGTACAAACCACTACAGAACTGACAGCGGATAGCGGACAACGGACAACGGATTCTACTGCAGCTCCCATCGCTATTGATAGTGCGAAGATCAGTGCTTTACAAGGCTTTGGTGGTTTCGCGAATGGCAGAGAAGAAGCGGTAACTATTGAAACAGCCGACTTAAAGATTCAATTCTCAAGCAAAGGGGGTGTTATCAACGATCTGGAGTTGAAAAACTACAAGACGTATTATGGTGAACCACTTAAGCTAGTAGAGCCGCGCTCCAATAAATTTGAACTGAACTCCCAGGTAAAGGGTGAAAGCATTGATTTATATTCACTGTATTACACACCGCAGGTAAGCAAGAAGAACGACACTACCTTAGTAGCCTTTACGCTGCGCAATGAGGCCGGAGAATTCTTTACTCAAACCTATAGCATCCCTCCTGTTGGCTTTGAAATTGGCTACACACTCAGCAACAAAGGCATGGTGGAGCAATTGGGGTCGGAACAGCTTACGCTGAACTGGACTAACATTCTTCGCCCTTTCGAAAAAGATTTGGCGGATAGCCGTAATAACACCACCATTAACTCCTACACGAGCGCTGGTGAGTTTGATTACATCAGCGAACGCTCTACCGATACGGAAACGGAAATCTTTGCGGAGCCTCTAAAATGGATCAGTATTAAACAGAAGTTCTTCCTGGCCTCTGTCATTGCAAAGGACAACTTCTCCGGAGGTGAAATTCAAACGTCCGTGAACATGGCGGATACTTCGGTGGTAAAACGCGCCAATGTAAAACTCTTCATCCCGCGCGCAACCGCTGCAGAGAATAAGGCTTCTTACAAATTCTACTTTGGCCCGAACGATTACAACCAGTTAGAGAAAGTGACACCGGGCTTTAACGAGAACGTATACCTGGGCTGGGCTCCGATCAAATACATCAACAAGTTTGCCATCCGCCCGATCTTCAACGTATTGTCGGACCTGAATGTAAACTACGGCATCGTTATCCTGATTCTTGTCTTGATTTTACGCGTAGTCTTATTACCGCTCTCCTACACCTCTAACCTCAGCATGGCGAAGATGAAGGTGTTGAAGCCAGAGTTGGATGAGATTAAAGAGAAGTTTCCAGATGACATGGCGAAAGCCCAGCAGGAACAGATGAAGCTCTACCAGCAAGTGGGCGTTAATCCCTTGAGTGGTTGCATTCCTGTCTTGTTGCAGTTACCAATTCTGATGGCCATGTTCTACTTGTTCCCGAACAGTATTGAACTTCGTCAGGATCTTCCTTTCGCCATTCCTTTCTACGGAAGTCACGTCAGTTTGTTTGTGTTGTTAATGACAGCTGCAACGCTGTATTACACTTGGCAAAATAACCAGATGACCACCGTACAGGGACCTATGAAGTCCTTGGGATACATTATGCCGGTAGTGTTCATCTTTGTGTTGAACTCTTTCCCTGCGGCACTTAGCTTCTACTACTTCGTGTCTACAGTCACCACCATCTTACAACAGATGATCATTAAGCGTTTTGTGGATGAAGACAAGATCAAGGCGGTGATGGAAGAAAACCGTAAGAAGATTGCCTCCGGTGGTGGCTCTAAGTCAAAGTTCATGAGCAAGCTGGAGAATGCCATGAAGGCGAGTGAAGAAGCACGAAAGAAGGCAGAGGAAGAGAAAAAGAATAAGAAGAAGTAACCGCTTGACTTCCCATCTGTAATCATACAGGCAAGAATACTTATAGTAAAAATACCACTCACCCCGTCTTTCTAACGAAAGCCACCCCTCTCTACTTCGTAGAGAGGGGAAAGATCATCGAAGATGATCAGGGGTGAGTCAATGAGTCATGATTGAAAACACTCTTTAGTTTTACGGGAAGTCATCTCAAAAGTCAACTGTCATGCCGAACTCGTTTCGGCATCTTATGCTTAATTTTCTATAGATGCCGAAATAAATTCGGCATGACGGGATCCTTAATTTTATCTAGTTTTCTTTTAGTAACTGAAAGAGATACTTATTAAAAGTAATATCAAATTCCAGAATTTAAATTTCAAATAACTGATAACGAATAACTTAAACGATAAACCAGAAACCCAAAAGCGGATGTTATTCCATTGTGGATAAACCGTGGAACGTTTGTGGAACATAAAAAGCCCCACGGATAGCAAAAGGTATATATTTGAAGCCCTGACAAAATCACAGCGTGGTAAAGTACCAAGCGGGGAGTTTCGTCAGGGCTTATTTTTTACTTATTCTAACCGCACAATGGGAAAAATCATCGCGATAGCGAATCAAAAAGGAGGGGTTGGTAAAACCACTTCTGCCATTAATCTTGCTGCCAGCCTAGCTGTATTAGAACAACGAACCTTATTGATCGATGCCGATCCACAGGCCAACTCTACCTCTGGATTAGGCATCAATCCGAAAGATGTAGAGAACGGCATTTACGAATGCATGGTAGACGGTGTAAAGCCCAGTGAAGCCATTGTAAAGAATACCCATTTAAAAATGCTGGACATTATCCCTTCGCACATCGACTTAGTTGGTGCTGAAGTTGAAATGGTGAGCATCGAACGCAGAGAAGAGAAAATGCGTGAAGCGCTGAAAAGCATCAAGAACGATTATGACTACATCATCATCGACTGCTCGCCTTCACTTGGTTTAATTACCATTAATGCACTAACCGCTGCCGATTCCATCATCATCCCTGTACAGTGCGAGTATTTCGCCCTGGAAGGCCTGGGTAAATTATTGAACACGATCAAGATCATACAAACACGTTTGAATCCTAATCTGGAGATTGAAGGTATTCTGTTAACACTTTACGATTCCCGCACCAGTTTGGGTAACCAAGTAGTAGAGGAAGTACGTACGCATTTCCAGAAAATGACGTTTAAAACAATTATCCCCCGCAATGTAAAGTTGAGCGAATCGCCCAGCTTTGGTTTGCCTGTTATTGTACATGATGCTGAAAGTAAAGGAGCCATCAGCTACCTGAACCTGGCCAATGAAATATTAAGTAAAAACGGTAAGTCTAAATGAG
>LNEN01000274.1 GCA_001464155.1 Cytophagales bacterium Ga0077538
CTATCGTTTCAAAGAGTTCGGGTTTTTAAAGAAACGGGCTGTAGATTTTATTCCCTTTAAAATCTAGTTATCAGGAAGCGGGATTCTTCGGATAATCGTAAAAGAGTTTCTCACCTATCCCAAAACGAGTATCTTCCCATCGTTGAATATTCAACGCACAAGCCACTACCCCACACGTGGGTATGTTACTAATGTGTTCTTGTAGAAGGTCATTGGCAAAATCCGTTAAACCGGGGTTGTGCCCAATCAACATAACAGTATCGGCTGAGTTTTTTATTTGTAGAATTACACTTAGTAAAGCTTCGGGTGAAGCATGATAGAGCGTTGTCTCTGTTTGAAGTATGGAAGAGCGTACATCCAGCACCTTTGCAAATAAATGGGCTGTTTGCATGGCTCGCGTAGCCGGACTGCTGAGTAAAAGATCCAGCATGATTTTCTTTTCTTTTAAACGTTTGGCCATACGTGGTGCATTCCGCTCGCCCCGCTCTTTCAGTGGCCGCATAAAATCGTCCATCGCTGGGTTATCCCAACTGGACTTAGCATGCCGAACCAGGTACAACGTCTTCATGAATTGAAAATACGAATTCGCATTGGATAAAATGTGAAAGCCTTTTCCTAGTATATTCGTGCCGATGTCAGCTTATCAAAAAAGAATTCGCGCCTTTCGGTATTCCATCGTCTATTGGTTTGTTCGCTTTCTGATAGCCGTCTCGAACAGCGTTCCGCGCTTGGCTTGGTTGCGTTTTTGTGGCTTCTTAGGTTGGTTGGGCTATCACGTGGCTTCCAAGACAAGGGCCTTGATGCACAAACATATTCTAATGGCTTTTCCTGACTACACTACGCAGCAAATTAAAGCACTTGCAAAGAAAAACTTTATTATGCTGGGTAAGAATGCAGGAGAAATCTTAAGAGCAACACGAATTAAAGGTTTGGAAGATCTTGAAAAATTCCTGGTCGTTCATGACTATAAGCATTATGAAAATGCCAAGGCACAAGGCAAAGGTGTTATTTTTCTCACCTGTCACATCGGGGCTTTTGATTTACAGATTACCTATATGTCGTTGAAAGGCTTGCGGCCCTTGATCATCGGCACACCCTTAAAAGATGAGCGCTTAAACGATCTACTTTGGAAACAGCGCAATGCGCATGGTGCCATTGCAGTAGAGCGTGGCAAGGAGATGTTTCGCTTGCTGAAGGAATTAAAGTCTGGCGGATCGCTGGCCATTCTGATTGATCAGGATACGAAAGTAAAAAGTCGTTTTGTAAATTTCTTCGGCATGCCGGCAGCCACTCCGGTGGGGGCAGCCATTTTTGCTGTAAAGACCGGAGCGGTTGTTGTGCCCACTTACATCCACTTAGGTGCCGATGGAAAGCAACACATGACGTTTCTTCCAGCTATTGAGACAACCGTAACGGGCGATGAAGAAATTGATCTGGTCGAGAACACGCAGCGGTATAGTAATTTTATTGAAGAGAAAGTGCGTCAACATCCAGAACAGTGGGTGTGGATGCATGAGCGTTGGAAAACTCAACCGGGTCAGGAGGTTCGATAACTATTGACAAACCGCAATCCCGATGCGGCCATTACTAGCTGATTGAATAGAAGTTCCAATATTGGCAGCCGCCAGAATTACATCCCTTCCAGGCCCTGACTCCGCTAAGTGAATTTTAACACAAGCCTCCAGAGAGAGAAGTTGTGCATAGGTTATGGCACTTTCATTTGCTAATGTCGAGAGGGTGGTTTCGCTTTTGCCTGTGCTGCCTGCAACGGGTGTAAGCAGTGCGGCAATATCAGCATCGGGTAGGCTTACATTGCCCAAGTGTAAATGGACGGGGTGCTGCAAATCTCCTTCCGTGCCGGATAATTCGGCAAGAATGAATGCGTTTCCATCTACTTTTTCTTTAATGGTAAGTGTGCCTGTAATGTCATAGGTAGATCCTGCTTCTAAGGTGTAAACCACTTCATTGCCTGTAAAAGGATTCTTTGTTCCTTCATTCTCCTCACAGGCCACTAATACGAGCAGGGCAAATCCAAGGCGCTTCATAGCAAAGTATTTTTGTGAAAGTTAAGGTAATTCGTGTATCGCTTTTAGCTTTGTTAACGTATTTGGCATAAGAATGGTATAAGACCCCTAAAAATCAACCCTGTGAAATATCTATACTTGGCTCTTTTATTCAGTTGCGTAGCGTGTGGTTCCTCTAAACCGTCCAGCAAAGCACCGCCAAAACCAGCCTGGCTAAGTACTAAGCCCTACCTGGATGGGTACTATACAGGCATCGGTCATAGCAATAAAGACGGTTCGAATAACTATATCCAGTCGGCCAAGAAAAGCGCCTTAGATGATTTGGTTTCTGAGATTAAGGTAACCGTATCCAGCACTTCAGTACTAAGTCAGCTCGATGTAAACAAAGAATTCTCTGAGCGCTACGAGCAAATCATACAGACCACGGCTGCGGATGAAATTGAAGAGTTTGAAACGGTAGATGCCTGGGAGGATGATAAAAATTATTGGATCTATTATCGCCTCTCCATTTCTCGTTACCGCCAAATCAAAGAAGAACAAAAACGTAACGCAACATTACTCGCTACAGACTATTTCAAAAAAGGCCTGGAGTCGGAGAAAAACAATGAACGCCTTCAAGCCATCGGATTTTATTTCCAGGCCATGCGCACTGTGGAAAAATACCTGGCAGAACCGGTACGTGCTACTGTGGATGGACAGGACATATTACTGGTGAACGAGGTGTTTGCTAAAATTCAAACCCTCTTAGATAAGATGGTGGTAAAAGTAAATCCCACTGATATTTCCATTAATCGCAGAGTGGCACAAGAAGCCATTTCAGTGATCGCCAATGTTACCATGAAGGATCTGAATACACCTGCTAAAGATGTGCCGTTGGCTGCTTCTTTTATAAAAGGAGCAGGCGTGGTGTTTCCTGAATACATCGCAGATGCCAATGGTCAGGCAAAAATTCTGATCAATAAAATTGATTCGCGTGACCTGGAACAAACTGTGGGGGTAAAAGTAAATATTGATGCCCTGAGCGGAGCTGCCAATTCTCCCGTGTATTCCTTAATTGCCAAAACATTTAAAGTGCCTTCAGCACAGGTGGTGATGAAGGTGCAACGTCCGGTGGTGTATCTTCAGTCGGATGAGCGAAGCCTGGGATCTAACAAGAACAATTACCAGATCAGCAACAAGCTTAAGAACCTCTTGTCTAATGCAGGTTATTAGAAGTAAAATCAGACTCTGAAAAGGGTTCCGTTAATGGTAGTATTCACATCACGTACCTGACCAGTGAGATTAAAGTGTATGCTGCTAAAGAGGGCAAGGTTATCTATGCCACTTCTCTGGATCGGGTAAAGGGTTATGGACTGGATTTTGATCGGTCTAGCCAGGATGCCTACAACAGGGGGCTTGAAACCTTGGAAAAAGAGAAATTTAATGAGCTGCTAAACACCGTTTTACAGTAGATTTTGAAAGAAAAAACGCCTAATCCTATTAAACATTAAAAACCTGCCATAGATTGGTATTAGAATTGCAAGACCTTTAAAACAAACAAATCATGAATATGAAAAAGTTAATCTACCCCGCCTTATTCCTTGCCGCTACTGCTTTTGTAGTGGGTTGTAAAGGAAAAAAAGAAGCTGCAAAACCTGCAGGTGAAACAGAAGTTATCGTGCCTTGCTCTGGCCCTGATTATTTCACAACCAATAAAGTGTTTAGATCAAACTCTATTGGTGAAAGCTCTGATCAGGTAGCTTCTAAGAAGAAGGCTTTGTCCAATGCTCGTGCTGAATTAGCCGCTAGTATCTCAACTACCGTGAAGGCTGTTACTGACAACTACCTGAACTCACGTGAAATGAACAACCGTGAATAAGTTGAGGAGCGCTATGAGCAGTTGAACCGCGAAGTAGTGGAGCAACAATTAACAGGAGTGCGCACCATTTGCGAAAAGTTAATGAAGACTGGCACAGGCTCTTACAAGACCTACATCGCGCTTGAGCTTTCTGCTTCGGATCTCGTATCTGCATACAACGAAAAGCTTTCTAAAGATGAGCGTCTGAAAATCGATTACGATTACGAAAAGTTCAAAGAAACTTTCGATAAGGAAATGGATAAAATGGGCAAAGACAACTAATACCTGTCGAGCCAAAAGGAAAGCCCTCCCGATATATCGGGAGGGCTTTTTTATTAGCTTTATATATGACCGGATATTCAGAAACACCCCTTACTAAAAAACTTGGATTGAAAGAAGGCACAACAGCGTTCATGGTAAACGCTCCAAACGAATATTTTGACTGGCTAGCTCATTTGCCCGCCTCTATCCAAATCAAAAAACGTATCAGCTCATCTCTTGATTTCGCTCATGTTTTTGTAACCAACAACAAGGCATTTCAGGAGAACTTTCTGAAAGTGAAAGCACACTTAAAACCCTCAGGAATGGTGTGGATTTCGTGGCCGAAAAAGACCTCCAAAGTACCGACTGATTTAGATGAGAATGTAATCCGTGATTTTGGGCTGGCGAATGGGATGGTGGATGTAAAAGTATGTGCTGTAAATGAGGTTTGGTCAGGGCTTAAGTTTGTTTTCAGACTTAAAGATCGGTAAGGAAATACAGGTCAATTGCGTATTTTCGCACCTCAATTAAGCAAACTATCAGACTATGAGCCAGAACAGACCTATTTCTGCATTTATAGAAAAGAATTATCTGCATTTTAATGCGGCAGCCCTGGTGGATGCGGCAAAAGGATATAAAAAACACATTGCCGAAGGCAAGAAAATGATGGTGACTCTGGCCGGTGCCATGAGTACTGCCGAGCTGGGTATCAGCTTTGCCGAAATGATTCGCCAAGACAAGGTGCAGATCATCTCCTGCACTGGTGCCAACCTGGAAGAGGACATCATGAACCTGGTGGCGCACTCTCACTACAAACGCATACCTAATTATCGCGACCTAACACCACAAGACGAGTGGGATCTGCTTGGAAATCATTTGAACCGTGTAACGGATACTTGTATTCCGGAGGAAGAGGCTTTCAGAAGATTGCAGGCGCACTTGTTTAAAGTGTGGAAAGATGCCGAAGACAAAGGAGAACGTTTGTTCCCACATGAATTCATGTTCCGCATGATCAACAGCGGTGACTTAAAACAATATTACGAGATCGATCCGAAGAACTCCTGGATGATTGCCGCTGCAGAGCGCAACATGCCAATGGTGGTGCCCGGTTGGGAAGACTCTACCATGGGTAACATCTTTGCTTCGTATGTATTAACGGGCGAGCTAAAAGCCTCTACGATGAAGTCGGGTATAGAATACATGGTGTGGTTGGCGGACTGGTATACCAACAACGCGGGAGAACATGGCATTGGTTTCTTCCAGATTGGTGGTGGTATTGCGGGTGACTTCCCGATTTGTGTGGTGCCGATGTTGCATCAGGATTTAGAGCGCGATGGAGTTCCCTTCTGGAGTTACTTCTGTCAGATCAGCGACAGCACTACGAGCTATGGTTCTTATTCAGGAGCTGTACCCAACGAAAAAATCACCTGGGGTAAATTAAGCATTGAAACACCGAAGTACATCATTGAAAGTGACGCGACCATTGTGGCACCGTTGATGTTCGCGTATATCCTTGACATGTAATCACTGACCGCAGAGGGCGCTAAGATTCGCAAAGAGGTATGACTGAAAATCAAATTTCTGAGAGGATAATTGGTTGCGGAATTCAGGTTCATAAAGAACTGGGGCCTGGACTGCTGGAATCTTCCTACGAAGAATGCCTTTATTATGAGTTAGTGCAGAATGGCCTAGTTGTTGAAAAGCAGAAAGGATTACCTCTGCTTTATAAGGATGTAAAGTTAGACTGCGGTTACAGAATCGATTTATTGGTAGAGAATAAGGTAATTATTGAAGTAAAGTCAGTGAAAGAACTAGACGATATACACCTTGCACAAGTTCTCACATATCTTAAGCTATCAAAATGCAGACTAGGTCTTTTAATGAACTTTAATGAGGTTCTTCTAAAAGACGGAATAAAACGAATTGTAAACAGGCTATAACTCCGCGAACCTCTGCGTTCTTTGCGGTTACTGAAATGAATATAGAATCCATCCTTCGCACCGAAATACAAGAAGCTGTTCAATCACTCTTCGGTGCCAACCTTGATCAGGTACAACTTCAACCCACCAATCAGGAATTTGAAGGTTCACATACCCTTGTCTGTTTTTCGCTTACTAAAATTTCTAAGAAGAATCCAGAGGAGACAGGAAAAGCCATTGGTGACTACCTGAAAGAAAAATCTTCCATTGTCTCAGATTACAATGTTGTAAAAGGATTTCTCAACCTCTCTATAAAAGATGCGGTGTGGGTAGAGATGTTGGCTACGATTGTAGCACAACCCAATTATGGTCAGCTACCAAAAAATGGTAAGGAGATCATGATTGAGTATTCTTCTCCCAATACCAATAAGCCTTTGCACCTGGGACATTTACGCAACAACTTTTTAGGATGGAGTGTAGCCGAGTTGTACAAGGCCAACGGCTACAAGGTTCATAAAGTGCAGATCATTAACGACCGGGGTATTCATATCTGTAAGTCGATGGCCGCCTGGAAATTGTATGGAAATGGAGAGACACCGAAGACAACAGGTATTAAAGGAGATCACCTTGTAGGGAAATATTATGTGGAGTTCAACACCCGGCTTACAGAACAAGTAAAGGAGTTGGAAACTAAAGGAGTGGCCAAGGAGGAGGCAGAAAAGCAGGCGCCCATTATGAAAGTAGCCATCGACATGCTACGCAAATGGGAGTATCGCGATGAAGAAACACTCGCCCTCTGGAAGATGATGAATGGTTGGGTGTATGAAGGCTTTGAGACTACCTATAAAAAGATGGGAGTTGATTTCGACAAGCTCTACTACGAATCGAACACTTTTTTACTGGGTAAGGAGCAAGTCATTACAGGAGTGGAGAAAGGTGTTTTCTTCAAGAAAGAAGACGGCTCCGTCTGGGTGGATTTAACGGCTGATGGTTTAGATCAGAAAGTACTGCTGCGCTCAGATGGCACTTCGGTGTACATGACACAGGATATTGGTACCGCCATTTTGCGATTCCACGATTATCCGAATATCACTGGGCAAGTATATACAGTTGGCAATGAGCAGGAGTATCACTTTAAGGTGCTATTCCTCATTCTACAAAAACTTGGCTATGAATGGGCAAAGCATTGCTACCATCTGTCGTATGGCATGGTAGATCTGCCTACCGGTAAAATGAAATCAAGAGAAGGAACGGTAGTAGATGCAGACGACTTGATTGATGAGATGATCAGTGAAGCGAAGCGTCAAACCCTCGAACTCGGCAAGACCGATGAGATGAGTGAAGCAGAGGCCAGCAAGTTGTTTGAAATGATTGGTTTAGGTGCGTTGAAATTCTTCTTACTGAAAGTAGACCCGAAGAAGAAAATGCTTTTCGATCCGAATGAGTCGATACAGCTTCAAGGATTCACAGGTCCTTTCATTCAATACACACATGCCCGCATCAAGGCCATTCTCCGCAAAGCAGAAAGTATGCAAGTGGTGATTTCGCCTGATACATTTAAAGGCATTGAAGCATTAGCGTCTACCGAAAGGGAGGTCATTCGTGTCATCAGTGCTTTTGAAGGAAAGTTGAAAGAGGCTGTGAAGGATTTCTCTCCTGCTGTGATTGCCAACTACACTTATGAAGTAGCAAAAGCCTACAATCAATTCTATCAGTCGGTGCCCATCTTTACCGAAGCCGATGCTGATAAATTGGCTTTCCGCATTGCCCTCTCAAAGAGCGTGGCGAATGTGTTGAAGCGCTCCATGGGTCTTCTGGGAATTGAAGTGCCCGAAAGAATGTAGATTATTCTCCTTATTTTAGATTTATGAAGACCCGTCCAAATACCTCTCCCGATAATAAAGCAAACCCTAATCAACCCAGAGATCCCAACCGGGACCCTTCGAAGGGTAACAAAGGAAGACGGTTTAACAAGCCACGTCCCCCCAGAAACTTCTGGAAGACGATGCTCACCAATAAGTTTTTTGATTTATTGGTAGTGATTGTCGGTGTTTCCATTGCCTACAGTTTGAATGGACTCCTGGTTTCAGCGAATGAGCAAAAGCAGGAAGCCTTCTATACACAAGCACTCGCAGCGGACGTAGAGAAAGACATTCAGGAATTAGAGAAAAATCTACAAGGGATAGATGAAGACTACCAACGACTGGTATCGTACGTGCAAGAATACGGTCAGGGCAAAGCCGTAGGCGATTCTCTGGCTACAGTCATCACCTCCATCCTTTCGCTCGATATCTTTGAACCGAATGACAACGCGTATCAATCTTTGCTAAACGCCAATGGTTTGGGTATTCTTCCCGATCCTGAATTGAGAAATCAGGTCACAAATTATTACAACAATCACAGAAATATTAAACGATTTGAAGAGGTATACACCTTGGCGATTGCGAACATCTATCAATACTTTACTCCTTACTGTGATTATACCAACCGCAGAATCGTTGATAAAAGCGTATTGGATAAGGTGCAAACTAAAAATAGTTTATTGATTGCCGCCTCTCAGCTGGAAGATGGCATTGAGAATTATGATGAAGCATTGATTGCCGCTAAGGCCTTGAGAGAAGCATTGAAAACAAAATAGGCTTGTCGTTGTTGTAGATAAAAACGATTATGAAAACACTAGCCCTATTCCTTGTTATGCTTACCTTCACTTCGCCCTCCTCCGTGTACGATTTTAAAATGACTGCGCTGGATGGTAAAGAGATCGATTTTAGTCAATACAAAGGCAAGACCCTTTTATTGGTGAATGTTGCCTCTAAGTGCGGGTACACGCCTCAGTACGAAGACCTACAAGCGCTTCATGAACAGTATGGTGACAAGGTTACCATTCTTGGTTTCCCTGCCAATAATTTCGGTGGTCAAGAGCCTGGCACTAATTTGCAGATCGCTGAGTTTTGTAAAGCTAATTATGGAGTTACTTTTCAGATGTTTGAGAAGATCTCTGTAAAGGGCAGCGATCAACATGCGCTCTACAAGTGGTTGGAGGAAAAAACGGGTAAACAGCCTTCCTGGAATTTCTGCAAGTATTTAGTTAAACCTGATGGCACGGTAACCTTCTACGCTTCAGGTGTTAATCCGTTGGAGATTGTGGAGAAATTATAAACATGGGATTGATTGCTTTTCTTTCTGAGAAACTAGCCAGTGTAAAACGCACTTCTTCTGCTACCGGATCTATTTATGATCTTAGTTTCAAAACCTTATCGGGTAAGGAAGTAAAGCTGGAGGAGTTTAAAGGACAGAATTTATTAATCGTCAATACTGCGTCTAAGTGCGGCTTCACCTATCAGTATGAAGAGCTTCAAAAGCTTCATGAACAATACGGAAACAAGGTAAAGGTCTTAGGCTTTCCGGCCAATAATTTCCTTTGGCAGGAGCCGGGTGGCAATACGGATATTGCAGAGTTCTGTCAGGTGAATTATGGCGTCACGTTCCCGATGGCAGAGAAAATTTCTGTGAAGGGTTCTGATAAGCATCCCATCTTCAAATGGCTCGAAGCCAAAACAGGAAGAACACCCTCTTGGAATTTTTGCAAGTTTCTGATTACTAAAAATGGTGAAGTAATAAAATACTTTCCTTCCAAAGTGAGTCCCCTGGATTCGGCCATCACCCAAGCACTCTAGTAAAATTCTTAGTGGAAGAAGTATCCCTGCAGTTGAAAGTATCCTTGCATCACCAGTGTATGGTGTATGTGGAAGGTCGCATACGCACGGCAGAACAGGCCATGCACAGGGCACAAGAAGCTGCCAATGAAGAAGGCAAGAGCAGTGCAGGCGATAAGTATGAAACAGGACGCGCCATGATGCAGATTGAGCGTGATAAAGCTGCCCAGCAGTTAGACGAGTCTTTAAAACTAAAGAGAATCTTAGAAGGTATTCGCACAGATGCGCGGGTAGATAAAGTGTCACTTGGTGCGGTGGTCTTAAGTGATGAGGTCAATTTTTATATCGCCATTAGTGTGGGTAAAATTCAGGTGGAGGAAAAGAGCTTTATCGCCATGGCTGCCAATGCACCGGTGGCCATGCTGCTGATGGGTTTAAAACAAAACGACACGTTTCATTTCAATGGCAGACAGCATGTAGTTCGTACTATTCTCTAGCCATCTTCCCTGTGGATTTACCATCTGCTTAGTATCTTGCCAAAAATTGAGTGTCATGGTTCAGTCGTGGTTGCATGCTTTTCGCCTTCGTACCCTTCCCTTGGCCCTTTCCTGTATAGGAATGGGTGGATTTCTTGCCGCAGCGGATGGTTTCTTCGCATGGAACATTTTTCTGTTGGCGGCTCTTACCACTATATTTTTGCAAGTACTCTCAAACCTGGCAAACGATTATGGAGATGCGGTGAGCGGTATTGACAGTGAAGAACGCAAAGGGCCGAAGCGCGCAGTGCAATCTGGGGCTATTACAAAACAGCAAATGCAAGTCGCGATGCTTGTGTTTGTACTTTTATCACTGGCCAGTGGCATTACCCTGCTCTTGATTTCTTTTGGCTTGAATTGGTCTGCCTTACTTTTCTTTTTTGGTCTGGGGCTTCTAAGTATTGCTGCAGCCATTGCTTATACTGTAGGACGTAGGCCCTACGGCTATGTTGGGTTGGGCGATATTTCTGTACTGATCTTTTTTGGATTGGTGGGTGTAATGGGCTCTTATTATTTGTTTGCTCAACAACTTCGAGTGGAACTTATACTCCCAGCGTTAAGTTGCGGTTTGTTTTCCATTGGGGTACTCAATATTAATAACATACGTGACATTGAATCCGATCAGAAAGCGGGTAAGTTTTCAATTCCCGTTCGTATTGGCAAACAGAATGCAGCCTACTACCATATCTTGTTAACAGTGCTTGGCATTGCTTGTGCTCTGGCGTTTGTGATGTTGGATTTTAAGAATGCCTGGCAGCTTCTCTTTCTGATTGTAGTCCCTCTCTTTTATTCGATTAGTGCTGCCGTCAAGAATAAGCCTTCTGAACAATTGGATCCGTATCTCAAGCGCATGGCGATTAGCACACTCTTGTTTGTCTTGCTCTTCGGTATCGGCATGCTCAGGGCCTGAATTTTTTCTTATCCGACTTTTTCTTCTGTTCTTTTTCTTTAAGCAGAATGTTCGAGCCAGTGTAATTTCCCATCACATCAAACGTGTAGACAGCCGTATTTCCTCTTCTAGTAGTGTAGGAATACGTGGGACCCAAAGAACTACTCCCAGTAGCCACGGCAAGATTTGGAACATAATTACTTTGTGGTTGCACAATTATGGATTGTTGAACGGATCTATTGGTAGCGAGTAGGTAGTGTGGCTTGAAGACAGGAAGTTTAATGGCCTCTACCGTGTATATTTTTGGCGAGCTCTTCCGGGGTTGAAACTGACCCTGCACGGATAGTGTGGTGCAACACAAAATGAAGACGAATAAGGTTTTCATGCGCTTCTGATTTAGTGTTACAAAGTTTACGAAAAGTGCGGGAAAAAATCAACCGCTAACAGGTGCCTAAGCAAGAAGCAACTTTAGAGGGAAGGAAGAGCATCGATTTTTGATTGAATGAAATTCTTCTCGGAGGGCACCTGTGCTAAGTGAATAGCTTTTTGATACTGTATGCGTGCTTCTGTGTTTCTGTTGAGTTGCGCAAGCCACATACCCTTGGCCGTAAAGAGGAAGTGATGATTGGATAAGGCGGGATCGTTTTCCAATGGCGCTACATGTTGTAACCCTGCTTCCGGCCCAAAGCGTTCTGCTTTAATAATGGCATGCTGAAAAGTAATCAAAGGAGCAGGGCGCACCTGCACCAGTTTAGCGTATAAGTGATCAATGCTTTCCCAGTTTGTGCTGTCATAGGTGGGGGCTATGCAATGCTCATACGCAATGGCTGCTTCCAGATGGTAGGCGGAAACTGTTTCTCCCTGTGAGGCTTGTTGCAGGAAGGAGATTCCTTTTTGTACTAATTCCCGATTCCATTGCGAACGGTCTTGTTCTTTTAAGGGAATGAAGGTTCCGATGGAATCGATTCGACTATACAGACGCGAGGCATGAAAACACATCAGCGCTACGAAGGCAAGTGTGTTGGGTGTTTTAGTTCGATCATTTTTCGTTAAGAGATATCCTAAGCGAAGCGCCTCTTCCACCAGGTCTTCCCGAATCAGCAAAGAGTGGTGTGTAGCATGATAGCCTTCGTTGAAGAGTAGATAAATGGCAGTCAAGACACTTTCTATTCGTTCTGTCAAATCAGCATCGGGCGGGACTTCAAAAGATACTTTCTCTTCACGTAATTTTTCACGTGCCCGAAACAATCTCTTGGTGATGGTTTCTTCATTACTTAAAAAAGCAGAAGCGATTTCGGCTACGCTGAAACCACAAAGTGTTTTAAGAATGAGGGCACCTTGGGCATCTTCTGAAATAGAAGGATGACAACAGCTAAACATCATGCGAAGCTGCTCATCTTCCAGCACACTGTTCTTAAATGCTTCTTCGAGGGTAAGAGAAGCTGTGTACTCTGACGTAAGCAAGGGGTTGAGATGGCGCACAAAGGCTTCCTCATGCTTCTTCTTGCGAAGCAGGTCAAGCGCTCGGTTGCGCGCTACCGTAGCTTCCAACTTTCCAGTGCTTTTACTAAGGTGTCTTGTACTACATCTTCCACAAAGGCCAGATGCGTAGTGCCAAATACTTTAGTAAGCAAGGTTACCAACTTTCCGTATTCGTGACGGAAAAGATGATTGAGTTCTTTATGAATGAGGTCGCTCAAGATGTGTCACTCAGATAAGGTGCTGTCCGTATTATTGACAATTGTTATAATACGTGGCATCTTTTACAATCAAGTTATGGCGAAGCGTAAGCACACAACTGATGGGCAGTGTAAACGACACACTATCACCAGAGGAACCCGTGGAGACAAACTCGACAGCGACCTGATCACCTTTTGCAAAAAGAGTCACTACCTTATCATGAATGTTGGGAAAGAGCTGTTCCATTTGGGTGTACTTGGCAATCATTTCATTGCGCGATTGACGTACATAGTCAATACCAAAGGAAGGATCTAAAAAGAGTGCCGAGTCTGCATAATGCTCACTCATGGCTTTCCAGTCGTGCCGGTTAAAGGCATCGAACATACTTTGTACATGCTGGCTATTTTTTTCTTCCTGATTAGAAGAAGAGGTGCAGGCTGTAACAGCCCACACCAACAGTATCAAAAAGGCTCTCATACAAGGTTAACTAACTTTCATGATCTCCCGAACTTCCACCGTTCCATCGTCTGAATTGAGTTGAGGGCAGTCTTTGGATAAAGCAACAGCTTCTTCTAAACTTTCTGCCTTGATGAGGACATATCCTCCAACAATATCCTTTCCTTCAATGAAGGGGCCATCCGTTACTTTCTTCTTAGTGCCATGCAATACCTTTCCTTCGGGATGCAGCGGTTCGCCACCGATCAGTTTGTTTTGCTCCGCCAGCTTACCCATCCAGTTGTTCCAAAGTGCCATCTCTGCCTGCATTTGTTCAGGCGATTGGTTGGCGAATGTTTCCTGATTGCTGGCAGGATTACGGAATACGAGCATGAAGTCTTTCATAGTGTTGAATTTAGTTAAATGATTTTTGACCAATGACGTACAGGAGGATAAAAGCTGGACACATCCTTGAAAATATTTTTTAATTTACTGAAAGCTTAGATAAAGCGTATACGATGGATGTGTTCTGGTTAGTTCTTGGAATTATACTGCTACTTGCCGGCCTGATAGGTTGCTTATTGCCCCTACTGCCCGGACCACCCCTTGCCTATATGGCTTTGCTGGTTTTGCAATTGCGAACAGAACCTCCCTTTTCACTCAATTTTCTACTCTTGTGGGCAGTACTCGTGGCCTTGGTCACACTCCTTGATTACGTTATTCCTGTGTATGGCACCAAAAAATTTGGAGGAACGCAAGCAGGAGTATGGGGATGTACGCTTGGCTTACTGGCTGGATTCTGGTTAGGCCCATTGGGAATTATCATCGGTCCCTTTGTTGGTGCCTTTGTGGGGGAGTGGCTTGTGGATCGAAATTCAGAGAAAGCGTTGCGCGCAGCCATCGGCAGCTTTATTGGTTTTTTAGCCGGCACCGTTCTAAAGCTGGTGGTGTGTGGTGTGATGGCCTACTATTTTATACTGGCCTTGTGGTAGACTTATTTTAACAGGCAGTGCTTACAAACTGCTTGCTGTAAAACTGAGAACGACAACTTCTCCTTTTGTAAGCAAAAGTTTGTCACCCTCCATTTTGTAGTGATCCACTTGTTGAAGAGCGTTTAGAAATTTACTTTCACCCTTGCCTTCACAAAACATGCGTGTGGTGGCAAGTGGTAAAAAGCTAAGCGATCCCTCTTCAGCAGATTTAAAACCTCCACTTAATCTATTGCACCCCGTACTTCCGCTTACTTTCTTTTCTATAACGTTGAACTGAAGTTCAGGTAAGCCATTGGTAAAATCCGTTTCTTTCGCTGCATCTTCCCCAAGCGATGCCAGGGTCCAGCGGCCCGTCAGTTTATAAAGGGAGTTGATGAATTCACCACAACCGCGTCCGTTAAGTTCCTCACCACTTATCTCTACTGCATAATCGCTGTAAGCACCTGACATATCGTTCAGGCAACCGGTAGGCGATAGCCTGACTTTTAAGGTATCCTCTTTTATGCGTACAGAAAGAATAGTGGCGCTGCCTTCTGAACTCACGGTGTGGATGGGTGCCGCCAGACTGTCCAGGTCAAGTGTTCGTAGCACCAGGTTTTGTTCGAAGTCAATTTCGATACTCCAGGAAGGCTCATTGCCATGTGCAACAAAGTCAACACCTGCTGCTTTTTGAGAAGTAAAATGCTTGTTCTTTTCAGGTTCACCCTTGGCAAGTTTGTAGAAACTGGCGAGAGGTCCTTGAATGCGCTTTCCTTCCTGATTGAGCAGTACGATGTTACTTCCTTCGTGTAGATACAGTTGTGTTTTGCCATGGGCACTCAACGCCAGCACCGAATCGTTCTGAATATGCCATTCACCCATATCGAAAAAAGGTTGGTTGCTCTTGCCCAAATAGTTAGATGATTTGATGTAAGTAACTGAGTCGATGAATTCGAGTCGCGTGTAAATCCCCTCACAATCCGCGCAAGGTGTAACCCCTGTGTAAACCCCCATTACTTTGCTGGTGGTAAGGGGCTCCAGTACTTTCTTTTCTTTTTGAGGGCTGCAGGCAGCCAATATGGTAAGGAAGAGAACGTATTTTTTCATGGTGCTGGGTTTAATACCTAATGTAAGGAATAAATCTATGATGACAGAGGCCTTAAGGATGCGCGGAACTATTATTCACGATGCGCACTCGTGTTGTTGCGGATGCACAGAAGCACTGTTTACGATGCGCACCTGTGTTGTTGCAGATGCGCGGAAGTAGTGAGTGTGATGCACCCTTGTATTGTTGGCGATGCGGGAAGGTGTTGAGTGCGATGCGCCCTACCACTGTTATGGATGCATGGAAGCAGTGAGTGGGATGCACCCTTGTAGTGTTGGCGATGCGGGAAAGTGTTGAGTAGGATACACCCTTGTTTAGTTGACGATGCGGGAAGGTGCTGAGTGCAATGCGCCCTACCACTGTTGTGGATGCGCGTAAGCAGTGAGTGTGATGCACCCTTGTATTGTTGGCGATGCGGGGAAGTGTTGAGTAGGATACACCCTTCTATAGTTGACGATGCGGGAAGGTGTTGAGTGCGATGCGCCCTACCACTGTTGTGGATGCGCGGAAACAGTGAGTGTGATGCACCCTCACCTCCGCTCGAATGATGAATAAAGACGAATGTATATCCGTTTTATCAAGGGTTCCAGATGCCCTGCGGAACATCTGGAACAGCCCCACGTTTTATCAAGGGTTCCGGAGCACGCGTTGAAAACGCGCGCCAGATAAGAGCAGTAGATTCTATTTGATTAACTACCGCTTAAACATGAAGTACACGGCCAGCACCAAAAAAACAAAGCCAATCAGATGATTTAAGCGAAAGGTTTCACTTTTAAAGAACACGAGAGAGAAGACCACAAAGACAGTAAGGGTAATTACTTCCTGGATCACTTTTAATTGCACCAACGAAAACGGCCCGCCATTTTCTTTAAAGCCTATGCGGTTGGCAGGCACCTGCAACATGTATTCGAACAAGGCAATGCCCCAGCTGATCAGAATGATAGCGACCAAGCCAAGACTTTCACTCCAGCGCATGTCCTTAAACTTTAAGTGCCCGTACCAGGCGAGCGTCATAAAGGCGTTGGACAGCGTGAGGAGAAGGATGGTGTAGAAAGCTTTCATCAATTTAACGGACAGTTGACAACGAACAACTGACAGTGTAGGTCACTGTTGACAGTTGTCCGTTATCAGTTATCAACTTACTTAACGAGTTTCTTATACCGTATTCTATGGGGTGTATCATCACCCAAACGCTTCTTTCTGTTTTCTTCGTACTCGCTGTAAGTGCCCTCGTACCAGAACACAGTAGAGTCGCCTTCAAAAGCTAAGATGTGTGTACACACCCTATCCAGGAACCAGCGATCGTGAGAAATGATTACCGCACAACCACCAAAGTTTTCCAACCCTTCTTCCAAGGCGCGAAGCGTGTTCACGTCCAAATCGTTAGTCGGTTCATCCAGTAGCAGCAAGTTGCCACCTTGCTTCAACGCGATGGCCAGGTGTACGCGGTTACGCATACCACCGGAGAGTTCTTTTATTTTTTTCTGTTGATCGTTACCGCCAAAGTTGAACTTGCCAACATACGCGCGACCATTCATTTCTTTACCGCCCACTAAAATCAAATCGTTGCCACCGGTGATGGCCTGGAAAACAGTGTCTTCTGGCTTCAGATCATCGTGCTCCTGATCAACATACGCGATCTGCACAGTTTCACCTACTTTGAACGTTCCGGCATCGGGCTTCTCTTTACCGGTAATCATTTTAAAGAGCGTAGTCTTACCTGCACCGTTCGGTCCGATAATACCCACAATACCCGCAGGGGGTAAGGTAAAGTTTAAATTCTCATATAAGAGTTTGTCACCATAGGCTTTCGAAACTCCTTGTGCTTCAATAACAACATTACCCAAGCGGGGTCCTGGGGGTATGTACAATTCCAACTTCTCTTCCTTCTCACGGCCTTCGGCACTGATCAGTTTTTCGTAGTTGTTCAAACGCGCCTTTCCTTTGGCCTGGCGTCCTTTCGGATTCATGCGCACCCATTCCAATTCGCGCTCTAAGGCTTTCTGGCGTTTGCTCTCGCTCTTCTCTTCTTGTGCTAAGCGCTTCTGTTTTTGCTCCAACCACGAAGAGTAATTTCCTTTCCAGGGAATACCTTCTCCACGATCTAATTCCAGAATCCATCCGGCTACGTTATCTAAGAAGTAACGATCGTGCGTTACCGCAATCACCGTTCCTTTATATTGTTTTAAATGTTGCTCTAACCAATACACCGATTCCGCATCCAGGTGGTTGGTAGGTTCATCGAGCAGTAATACATCGGGTTCTTGTAATAACAAACGACACAAGGCAATGCGTCTCTTCTCTCCACCGGAAAGATGCTCCACCTTTGCATCGGGTGGCGGACAACGCAGGGCGTCCATGGCACGCTCCAGTTTGTTATCTAATTCCCAGGCACCAATCGCATCCAACTTTTCCTGCACTTCACCCTGGCGGGCAATGAGTTTGTCCATGGCATCTGGGTCATCCATCAAAGCAGGATCGCCAAATTTTTCGTTGATGGCTTCAAACTCCTTTAATAAATTCATGATGGGCTGAACGCCTTCTTCCACCACTTCCTTCACTGTTTTTGTTTTGTCGAACTGCGGGTCCTGATCCAACATGCCCACACTGAAGGTAAGGTCAGAAACAACTTCACCTTGAAATTCCTTATCGATACCGGCAATAATGCGTAACAAGGATGATTTACCCGAGCCGTTAAGACCGAGTACACCAATTTTGGCACCGTAGAAGAAGGAGAGATAGATATTTTTAAGAACCTGTTTTTGAGGAGGGTAGATCTTATTTACCCCCGACATAGAAAAGATTATTTTTTCGTCAGCCATGATCTATATAATAAGATGGCAAATATGGGGAAATTTGTCCATCGTGCAAACTTTGGGTTACAAAAAGCAGTTTTATAGCATTGAAATCAACTTTTTGATTGACCGCTAACAGTTAACCACTAACCACGGCCTCCGGGAGTTTGATTCTATCAGATTAATTCTATTTTTGCGAAAAATTAAAGGCACACACTATGTACTGGACCCTTGAACTTGCCTCCTATTTGGAAGATGCGCCTTGGCCGGCTACTAAAGAAGAACTTATTGATTATGCGATCCGCACGGGAGCTCCGTTGGAGGTGGTAGAGAACCTTCAGGAGTTGGAAGATGACGGTCAGCATTTTGAAAGCATTGAAGAGATCTGGCCGGACTACCCGACCAAAGAAGATTTCTTCTTTAATGAAGACGAATACTAATCTAGAGAAGTTAGTAGTAAGAATTTGAGAATAGAGAAGCCCTCCGTGTGAGGGCTTTTTACTTTTCAGACTGAGTCACTAACTACAAGCGCCTCCATTCTAACTCCTGCCTCCTCAACTCCTCCACTCTACCTCCTAACTTCTAGCATCCAGCAACGCCTTCGCTACAATCAAGTCCTCCTGCGTGGTGATCTTGATGTTTTCGTAGCTACCCTCAAATAAGGAAATGATATGTCCGGCCCGTTCGGCTACACTGGCATCGTCCGTAAGACTGGCATCTTCTTTTTGCTGATAAGCCTGTTTGATTAAAGAAACTTTGAAGGTTTGGGGTGTTTGAATCAGGCGGAAGCGCGAACGATCCATGGCTTTGGTGTTGTCTTGATCCGTCATGCGGATGGATTCCTTCAAGCGAACAGCCGCTACGGCCGATTCGTGTACTGCGGCCAAATGAAAGGAAGCACCGATGATGTCTTCACTGACTAATGGGCGAACACCATCGTGTATGGCTACCACGCCTTCGCCTTCAATTTTGTCCAAGCCATTCTTTACCGATTGAAAGCGAGACTCACCTCCCTTTGTGAGAATGAGCTTGGTGGTGAAGTTGTGTTTAACACAGAGTTCATTCCACAAGGCAAAATCATCTTCTGGTAAAACGAGTATGATGGTCATCTCCCGATTGTAGCGCAAAAAGGCATTGATGGTGTGCATGAGGATGGGCAAGCCATTCAACTCCAGAAATTGCTTGGGGAGTTTGCTTTTGATGCGTGTACCCTTACCACCGGCTACAATGAGCGTGTATTCTTTCAAATTCATATTTTTACTATAGAGTATCCTCTTGAAATTCTAAAGATCCCCTCACCCCGTCCTCGTACCTCGGACACCCCTCTCCCTAGGGAGAGGGGTAGGGGTGAGGGGATAAAAGGAAAGCTTTAGAATTGAAGATGGACATTCATATTTTTACTAAAATATCAATTGCCATGGTCATCCTTCGCTTTTTAGTGCTTCTTTTTAATGTGGTAGTTATCACCTTGTTGGTGTACCGCATGTTGCAGTTGAACAAGGAATCTGTCCCACTGTTCAAGAAAAGAATTATTTGGGTAGCGGGAAGCTTTCTCCTAATGGTGCCACTGGCTATTATTTTTAAGATTATCCCTTTTTCAATGACCTATTTGATGGTCTATCCAGTAGCCGTCTCTCTCTTTATTTATATGATTCGCGAAGAGCGGGCGTAAAAGAAGAGACTGTTTTAAAAGTCTAGTCGTCATTTCGACCGAAGGGAGAAATCCCCCTGACGTGGACACCTCAAGTGGGGGATCGCCACGCTTCGCCTGCCTTTGCCGAAACCTGCTTACCCTAAAGCTTCAGCGAAGGTAAGCGGCTACGTGCAGGCAGGCTCAACGTGACAACGTTTTAGGATGCCCGAAAGCAAAAGACCGCTTCATTACTGAAACGGTCTTTTATAATTCGTCCTCTACCTTCTAACTCCTGCCTTCTAAATTCTAGCTTCTGGTTTCTAGATAATCAACATCGCATCTCCGTAGGTAAGGAACTTGTACTTCTCCTTTTTCGCTACGGCATAGGCTTCTGTGATCACATCAAAACCACCAAAGGCAGCCGTCATCATCAACAGGGTTGATTCTGGCTGGTGGAAGTTGGTGATCATGGCATTACAAATTTTGAAATCGTACGGAGGAAAAATGAAACGGTCTGTCCATCCGTCACGTGGCTTCAGGCGGTTGTTAGCCGATACAGAAGATTCGAGGGCACGCATGGTAGTGGTACCAATCGCACACACCCGGTTCTTGTTATCAAGGGCTTTATTGACTTTCGCTACAGTTTCTTCTCCTACCACAAAGTTTTCGGAATCCATTTTGTGTTTGGTCAGATCTTCCACATCTACCTGACGGAAGGTTCCCAAACCAATGTGAAGGGTAATGTAGGCCATGTCCACGCCTTTCAATTGTAAACGTTTTACCAATTGACGGGTAAAGTGCATGCCGGCTGTAGGGGCAGAAACTGCGCCTTTATTCTTGGCAAAAATAGTCTGGAATCGTTCTTTGTCTTCGGGCTTAATCTTGCGCTTGATGTATTTCGGAAGGGGTGTTTCACCCAGTGTTTCAATCACCTTGTCGAAATCGGCAGAAGTGCCATCGAACAAGAAACGAATCGTTCTTCCACGAGAAGTGGTGTTGTCAATTACTTCGGCTACTAAATCGCCATTGCCAAAGTACAATTTGTTGCCTACGCGAATCTTACGGGCAGGATCTACCAGCACATCCCATAAATGCATTTCGGCATTGAGCTCGCGCAAGAGGAATACTTCAATCTTGGCACCGGTCTTCTCCTTTCGTCCGTACAAACGAGCAGGGAAAACCATAGTATCGTTAGCCACCATGATGTCTCCATCATCGAAATAGTTAACGAGGTCTTTAAAAACTTTATGTTCAATTTTACCACTGTCACGGTGCACAACCATTAAGCGCGATTCATCGCGGTTTTCGGCAGGTTCCAGGGCAATCAGACTGTTGGGGAGTTCAAACTTGAATTCGGATAACTTCATAGCTTACGGGCTAGTTTTATGCTTCTTCACAGGTTTCGCCTGCGAACCTCCGCCAGAGGCTACCCTCCAAGAAGGGGTAATTCAGCGTTAAGAAAAATTTAAAAGCGGGCAAAAATAAGGTCACTTTTACCGATTGGTACTCGCAACGGTAAATTTTTGTAACAAAAGCCGTTGAAAGTCAGTCATAAGCGTAATTTTTGCCAAATAAGGCCGACAAAAGTGATATGTTTCTACTTACCCAAATTTTCGAAAGCTTTCGTTTTGCAGTAAAAGCGCTCAAGTCGAATCTTCTTCGTACCATTCTCTCCTTGCTGGGAGTGACGGTCGGCATTTTTGCCATCATCGCGGTGCTTACCATTGTCGATTCGTTGGAGAAGAATATCAAAGATAGCTTTAACTTCTTGGGTACAGGGGTAGTGTATGTAGATAAGTGGCCCTACACAGCCGATAATAATGGTGAATACAACTGGTGGGATTTTTGGCGCAGACCCAACCCCAGTTACAACGAATACAAATTCCTTCAGGCAAATCTTAAGAATGCAGATGCGATAGCGATTCTTGCCCGTAAAGGCAATGTGGTGATCAGGCGCAAGAGCAATAGCATAGGACAAATTATGCTGGTGGGGGGGAGCGAAGGCTACGATAAGATTTTTGAAGTGAACGTGGAGGAAGGTAGATACTTTACTGCCGATGAGTTAGAAGGCGGAAGAAATGTGGTGATTTTGGGCTATGAAGTAGCCAAAGCCTTGTTTCCGAAAGAAGGTGAATCAGCCGTGGGACAAGAAGTGAAAGTGAAGAACCTCAAATACATAGTAATCGGGGTGGTGAAGAAGGAAGGCGAAAGCTTTATAGGTACACCCAGTAACGATTATGCCTGCGTGATTCCTTACAAGGCCTTCAGAGGTTTATACATGACAGGTACTGGTCGATGGAATGAGACAGGATCGAGCATTGGTATAAAAGGTAAAGAAACAGATGTGGGCTTAGTAGAGTTAGAAAATGAAATGCGCGGATACTTGCGTGGAAGACGTGGCCTGCAACCAACAGAGAAAGATAATTTTGCCTTGAACAGACCTGAGGCCATCGCGAATGTGATCGGAAGTTTGTTTGATGTGGTAGGATTAGCCGGTTGGGTAATTGGAGGCTTCTCCATTCTGGTGGGTGGCTTTGGTATTGCCAACATCATGTTTGTGTCAGTAAAGGAGCGAACCAGTATTATTGGTTTGCAGAAATCGCTAGGGGCCAAGAACTACTTCATTTTATTTCAATTCCTCTTTGAGGCCATCTTCCTGAGTTTGATTGGTGGTTTGGGTGGCTTGTTCCTGGTGTGGTTGATCACCTTCATCCCAATGGGAAGTCTCGAGGTTATTCTTACCGTGAAGAATATTGTGTTAGGATTGGGTGTTTCTACAGTCATCGTGCACGCTTGGATCCGGTAGCGGCTATCCGTTCTAACTAGTTAGAGGTTAACCGTTATTAGTTATCAGTCACCTGTAACTAATAACGGTTAACAAATAACTATTCCTTTTCTTCCACTAAGATTGGCTTACCTGTTTCCTTCGCCACCATCACCAACTCTTTAATCTTCTTCTCCATCTCTTCCATCATCTCCGGGTTGTCTTCAATCAGTTGCTTCACAGAATCGCGACCCTGACCCAATTTGTTGCCATTGTAGGAGAACCAGGAACCAGATTTTTGGATCACGTTCAATTCAACGCCCAAGTCGATAATCTCACCTGATTTAGAAATACCTTTTCCGTACATAATGTCGAACTCCACCACTTTAAAAGGAGGTGCCACTTTGTTCTTCACCACCTTCACTTTGGTGCGGTTACCGTTGATATCATCTCCGTCTTTGATCTGACCTATTCTGCGGATATCCAAACGCACGGAAGCATAGAACTTCAAGGCATTACCACCCGTAGTGGTTTCAGGGTTTCCGAACATCACGCCAATCTTCTCGCGCAACTGGTTGATGAAAATACAAGAGCAGCCTGTTTTGGAGATCGTACCGGTTAACTTACGCAAGGCTTGTGACATCAAGCGGGCTTGTAAGCCCATTTTACTATCGCCCATCTCACCTTCCAATTCGCCTTTTGGTACCAAAGCCGCTACGGAGTCAATCACGATGATGTCGATGGCTCCTGAACGGATCAAATGATCAGCGATTTCGAGTGCTTGTTCACCGTTGTCAGGCTGAGATATCAAGAGGTTTTCTGTATCGATCCCTAATTTCTCGGCATAGCTCTTATCAAAAGCATGTTCGGCATCTATGAACGCTGCGAGTCCGCCTTTCTTCTGCGCTTCGGCAATCATGTGCATGGTTAGGGTTGTCTTGCCAGACGATTCAGGTCCGTAAATCTCAATCACGCGTCCGCGAGGAATACCGCCAATGCCCAGGGCAATGTCCAGCCCCAAAGAACCGGTAGAAATGGCCGGGATGTCCACCACGCGCTCATCGCTGAGTTTCATGATGGTGCCTTTGCCATATGTTTTTTCAAGCTTGTCGATGGTTAACTGCAGTGCTTTTAATTTTTCTTTAGCGTCACTCATATAATCAGTTGTTGTTTACACAGATAGGATAACGAGATCAAAGTACGGGACTGTGAACTTAATTAAAAAGCCCAAAAAGAGCTTGCGACAGGTATTGTCATTATTTCTTCACCCCTGTTTTGCGAGCATTTTTCACCCTTGCATCGTCTGCCAAACCGCTATATTCGCAACCGATGAGGCCTTTCTTTCTTTTTAGTTTACTCCTCTTTTCATCTTCTTCGGTTTGGGGGCAGTTGGATAATTCGGCTTTCGACCAGCGACTTTCCTTCTCACCCTCAGATTCATCCAGTTTCTATGCTGGGCTTAACTTGCTGGCCTTTGGCAAAAACAATGAATACTTCAATACAACCGTGAATGGCTATACATTGTTTGGCTATCAGTTCAATCCCTATGTAACCTATTTTTTCCGTCCCAACGTTCGCCTGGATGCGGGGGCCTATCTGCAACAAGATTTTGGCAACAGCGAGTTTTCTACCATCGCCCCTACGCTTTCTTTGAAAATCAATCACAAGAATTTTTATTTCACCATTGGTACCTTAGAAGGAAGTCTGCACCATCAGCTGATCGAACCGCTGTATGATTTTGAGCGTGTACTCAAAAATCGTTTGGAGAACGGCATTCAGTTTCAATGGATAAAGGACGGTTTGTTTGCCGATGCCTGGGTGAATTGGGAGAAGATGATCTACTTCAACGATCCGGATCAGGAACGTTTTGTAGCAGGTCTGTCAGTTAATAAGCGCCTCTTCCATCGCAAGGGGTGGACATTGGAGGTACCACTTCAAATTGCGGTGCGGCATGCAGGAGGTCAGATCGATGTCAGCACCGAACCGCTTGCCTCTGATCTCAGCAGTGCCACAGGTCTACTCTTCAAAAAAGAATTATTCGGTTTTATTACTTCCGCGGGACTAAAATCCTACTACGTTACGTATGGCAGTTTAACGAGTCGTAGTGTTCCGTACAAAGATGGAAACGGAATATACGTGAATCCCTATGTGCAGACGCGCTGGGGTGTGAGCGTGATGGGAACCTATTGGTATGGCAACGAATACTTAACTACCGATGGCAATCAGTTATTTCCGGTGACAACCGAATTTCTGCCCGATGTGATTCAACAACCAAGAGTGTTTTACATGTTGAGAATTTTATACGATCTCAAAATTACAGACGGACTACTGCTGACCGCCCGGGTAGAACCTTTCTACGATACCTTCCCTAACACGATTCAATACTCCTATGGCTTTTACCTCAATTTCACCAATTCCTTTTTCTTAGGTCATGCAAAAAAGAAGTAGTGTGTTTAAAAAAATTGGTTTAGCCCTTGGCGTAGTACTGTTGCTCTTAGTGGTAATCTATGTTGAGTTGATTGTGTATGGACTTCGCCAAGGCTGGGGACAGGCCAACATTCTTTGGCATGCTAAACCGGTGGAGGAATTTATTGCGGACCCTGCTTATCCGGATTCACTCAAGGCAAAACTGTATTTGATTGGAGAGATCCGGAAGTTTGCCATCGATTCGCTGGGCATGAAGGATACAGAAGTGTACAAAAAAATGTACGACCAGCAAGGCAAACCAGTGATGTGGGTAGTACAAGCCTGTGAGCCTTTTGCGCTTCAATCGGTTAAGTGGAAATTTCCACTGATTGGCGCTGTGCCCTATAAGGGTTTCTTTCGCGAAGACCTTGCCTTAGCACTACGTGATGAATTAAAAGAACAAGGGAAAGATGTGATGGTACGCAACCCCGGTGGCTGGTCTACCCTGGGCTGGTTCAACGATCCCATTCTTAGCAACATGCTGAAGAGGAGCGAGGGTGATCTGGCCAGTCTGATTATTCATGAGATGGTGCACTCCACGCTTTTCATTAAAGACAGCATCGACTTCAATGAAAACCTGGCCAATTTTATTGGCGATAAGGCGGCAGGAGAATTTATTAAGTACAAGTTTGGTGTTGACAGCAGGCAGTATCACGAATACATGTATGAAGATGACGACTACACCCTTTTTGCTGAGCACATGCTGCGTGGAACAAAAGTGCTGGATAGTTTGTATGCTACTATGACGGAGCAGGAGAGTCTGGAAGAAAAGAAGCTGCGCAAAGAGGCTGCCATTACGTGCATTGTAATGGCCTTAGATACGTTGTCCTTGCGTTTGGTGGAAAAACCTTCTGAACGATTTAGTAAACGCCTGCCCAACAATGCGTACTTCATGAGTTTTGTTCAGTATGAAGCAAAACAAAATTTTTTTGAAGAAGAATGTGAGGTGCGATTTAATGGTGATTTGAAAAAGTACCTTAACTACCTCAAAGAGAAGTATGGTGCCTTGTGAAACCAACGGGTGAAATAGATTTCCCTCTTGTATATTTTGAGTTGAATGTTACCGAAGTATATCGTTAATTAAGGAATTGTTAAGAAAGCGCCCTTGATTTTTAAATAGACCTGTTCTCTCTACTTTTGAAACAAATTCAGATGACTATGCCCACGAAGCTCGCGCAAAAAGTATTGGTAGTGGACGATGAGGAGCCGATCCTGGAATTACTCAAGTACAACCTTGAAAAAGGAGGCTATGAAGTAAAGACTGCCAGCGATGGAGCGAAAGCGGTGGAGATTGCTAAGCGTTTTTTACCCGATCTAGTCTTATTGGACATTATGATGCCTAAGATGGACGGTGTAGAGGCTTGTCGACAAATCAAAGCAATTCCTGAATTGGATAAGACCTTTGTGGTTTTTCTTACCGCGCGTTCGGAAGAATATTCCGAAGTGGCAGCATTTGATGTGGGAGCGGATGATTACATCACCAAACCGATTAAGCCCCGTGCCTTGATGAGCCGTATCAGCGCACTTTTTAGAAGGGATGTAAAGAAAGAATCACCTTCTACCCAAATCTCTATCGGTGAATTAACCATAGACCGCACCAGCTACACAATAAAAATCCGCAATACGGAAATCAATCTTCCAAAGAAAGAATTCGAATTACTTTACTTTTTAGCGCAGAACCCCAATAAGGTTTTCAGTCGCGAGGACTTGCTACAAAACATCTGGGGTTCGGATGTGTATGTATTGGCCCGCACCGTAGACGTCCACATTCGCAAAGTGCGCGAAAAAATAGGAGAGGACTTCATTACCACCGTTAAAGGAGTGGGGTATAAGTTTGCCCTCAATTGATGTGCTGATTCGGTTCATGTGCTAATGTGAAGATTCAATTGTCGCAAGTAGTTTGGGTTTGATATTTTTGAGGGTTGGAGAAGCTAGCTAATGAATAAATCACCACATTAGCACATCAATTTATCAGCACATCAACATGGTTTACAGCTCGCGTGTATTAGCTCTTCTGCTTGCTTTCTGCATCGCGCTCATTACTACCTTATTTCTTTCCTTGTTTGAAGACATTACCTCTTATGCCTTATTGGTATCGGGGTTTATTTCTTTCTCAGTTTCCTACCTCTTAAGCTTTGTGGTGTTGGAGTTTCTTGTCTTTCGTGAGATCAATAAGATTTACAAGTTGATGGAGAAATTGAAGAAGAAGGAGTTGGGAGGAATCAGTAAACAAAAATCGGGTACTCTTAACCCACTCAGCAGCATCAATGACGAGATCTTCTCTTTTGCTGAGTTGAAGCAGAAAGAAATTGATGAATTAAAGAAGATTGAAGCCTTTCGGAAGGAGTTTATTGCAGATGTTTCACACGAATTGAAAACCCCCATTTTTGCGGCCCAAGGCTTTGTGCATACGCTGTTGGATGGTGCTGTGAATGATAAAGCGGTGCGCACTAAATTTTTGAAAAAGGCAGCGAAAAGTTTGGATGGCCTGGATATACTCGTGCAAGATTTACTCACCTTGTCGCACATTGAAACGGGGCAGATAAAAATGCATTTTGAAACGATTGATCTCGTGAAACTCACCGAGGAGGTGGTGGATCAATTTGAAGAAAAAGCAGAACAGCGAAATATTAGCTTGCGCATCGAACGTTCAAACAAACGAATTCTGGCTTTTGCTGACTGGCAACGCATTAGCCAGGTGATGACGAATCTTATCTCCAATGCCATCAAACATTCCAGCGAAAATTCAGAGGTGTCCGTCTCTTTTGAGGTAGGCAAAAAACAGGTGAGCGTTCAAGTGCGCGATCATGGAGAAGGCATTCCGCCAGAACACCTGACTCGGATTTTTGAACGGTTTTATCGTGTAGATAAAAGCCGGAGCCGCGAGAATGGAGGCACTGGACTAGGGCTTGCCATTGTAAAACATATTCTGGACAATCATAAAACAAAACCGGAGGTGGAGAGTGTAGTGGGGAAGGGATCCGTGTTTAGTTTTAAACTTCCACGTGCGAAATCAGAGTCGGAAGAGTAAAGATTCTCAAAACTTTTCTTGGGTGTTTTGTTTCCGAACAAAAACTGTTCAGAAGCGAACGAGATTCGGATTGCTTTCCTTTCCGTTTTTCTTTCACTGTAACTCGCTTAGTATTTCTTCGTTAAGATGCCAAGTAACTATACTTGGATTGACGATGCGGAGTCTTGTTTTTTTTCTTGTAAGCACCACGACAACATTGATGGCGCAGGATAGCTGGGAGGGATTCAGCATCCATCAGGTAATTCCCACGAATGGCAGAAGTTATTCTATTAAAGTGGCTCATGTGAATCACGATGATTTTGCGGATTTGATTGTGCTACCCACTGAAGCCTTTGATCAAGTACGCATTTATACAGGCAATACGGAGGCAGAATTTGATTTTACAACGACCGTGACAAAACAGGAAAACTACCGAGTGATAGAGACAGGCGATTTGAATGGAGATGGTATCGATGATCTTGTTATCTCCGGATATTGGAACAATGGCTTTAAATTATTTTGGGGTATTGGAAATGGTGCGTTTGAAGAGGGCGATCATTATGCTTTAACAGGCCATGGTAAAAACATTAAAGTTGTGGACTATAATAAGGATGGTGCACTGGATGTGATGGCGCTCTCCGGAGGGTCGGGACAAACCATTACCTTGCATGTGTTTGCAGGAAACAATACCAAAACACTACAAGCGAAAGGTGTTTATCAATCAACACTCCACACCGACAGGGCTATTACTATTGTTGATAAGAATCAAGATGGCTTGTTAGATGTAATGGTGTCCAGTTCCTTTCCCTGGTTTATTATCTTTTACCAAGATGTGTCGGGCAATTTCGTGCCTCGCTTTTGGCCGCGCGAGTTACAAAACCCGTTTACCTCCGTGTATTTTTTGGCCGACCTCAATAATGACTCCCGGGAAGATGTGATTGCGCATTATACCGGTGAAGGATTTCGTTTTTATGAAGGCCTGCAGGATACCTTGTTTAGTGAAGCATATACGGCTATGCCAACCGCTTTACATCCCTATCGCCTTTACACGCAAGACATTAATGCGGATGGTAATGTGGACATGGTGATGGATCAACTCGATCCCCTGACAGATGAGCTTTCTGACACACTCCTTTATTTTCTAGGAAAAGGTGATTTCACGTTTCACGCTCCCATCAAGATTTCCTTCCCTGGTGCTATTGAATATTTTACACTGCAGGATGTAAGTGGTGATTCTTTTCCGGATCTCATAGCCTCCTGCAAAGGTGTTGGAATTGTAACTGCATACAACGTTGGAAGAGTAACAGGTGTGGAAGTTCCTGTTGATGAGGATGCAATTTTTCCGAATCCTTTTGGCGATAACTTAGTGATACAGTTACCAGCTGCGGAGCCAATCGCTCTTATTAATAGTCAGGGTAAACTTGTGATGACAAAAGAATCGTCTCTTGAACATTACTTAAGCGTAGCGAACTTAGAACGTGGTGTGTACATACTCCGTATCGGAGAGGGTCGATCGCTTCGCTACCGAAAGGTGATGAAGAGTTGAGTTTTGCTTTCAGGAAACACCTATTAAAAATCTTCCTTTAAAATTCAATCACCGAATCCAAAAGCGAATCCGTAATTTTGACGTCTCAATTCCGGATTACGTGAAGAACTCCAAACTATCCATCAGCGACATCCTTATTTTCGAAAACGAGGATTATTTCCTTGTTAATAAACCTCCTTACCTCTCTACGCTTAGCGATCGGGTCGAAAAGGTGAACTTATTGGCCCTGGCCAAGGAATTCTCCTCCGATGCGCAAGCCTGCCATCGCTTGGATAAGGATACTTCCGGGGTATTGGCTTTCGCTAAAAATCCTGAAGCCTACCGGAATTTGAGTATGCAGTTTGAACACCGGGAGGTAACGAAAATCTACCATGCGGTAGTGGACGGTATTCATCGTTTTGAGAATCAACTGGTAGATGCACCCATTTTGAAGCAGGATGATGGGGTAGTAAAGCTCTCCCGACAAGGAAAAGACGCGCAAACCTACTTTACTTCCATAAAATCCTACCGCCAGCATACCCTCGTAGAGTGCCGGCCTGTAACAGGGCGCATGCACCAAATTCGTATCCATTTGGCCAGTTTGGGAGCCTCTATTGCCGGTGATGAGCAGTATGGAGGCAAGCCAGTGCTGCTATCGGAGCTGAAGCGGAAGTTTAATTTGAAGAAATTTACGGAAGAGCAGCCCTTATGTAAAAGGATGGCTTTACACGCTTTTTCCCTTGAATTTGCCCTATTGAATGGTGAAAAACAGAAATTTGAGGCTCCTTACCCTAAAGATATACAGGCTTTGGTACGCCAATTGGAGCTGAATTCGTAGGCTTTCTTTGGATTTTCCGGCCCATACACGTACTTTTGTGTCCCTTTTTAGAAAAGAAGGGTTTGTATATCATTTAAACACACAACAAAGTGGACCATTTAAGTTACAAAACCACTCACGCCAACAAAGCAACTGCTGAGAAGAATTGGGTATTGGTTGACGCAAAAGACCAGGTATTAGGTCGAGTAGCCAGCCAGGTGGCAAGCATTATCCGTGGAAAAAACAAGGTTAACTTCACACCTAATGTGGATTGTGGAGATCATGTGGTAGTTATCAATGCCGAAAAGGTGAAGATGACAGGCCGTAAGTTGACGCAACGCGTTTTGTTCACACACTCTGGTTATCCAGGTGGACAGCGCGAGCACACACCTACGCAGATCCTGAGCAAGCACCCTGAGCGTTTGATTGAACACGCAGTACGCGGTATGCTTCCGAAGAACAAACTTGGAAACGAGTTGTACAGAAGCTTACACGTTTATGTGGGCGATCAGCACCCTCACGAGGCACAACAACCTAAACAGATTAAATTCTAACACATGGAGACTAAAAACGCAGTCGGTAGAAGAAAGACTTCCATAGCCCGTGTTTACGTAACACCAGGCAACGGAGCCATTCTCATTAATAACCGCGAGTTAAAAGCATATTTCTTATCAGAAATTCATCAGACTACTGTAAAGCAACCCTTAGCGGCTGCTAAAGCAGAAGGTCAGTATGACGTAACGATTAACGTAGAAGGTGGTGGTATCAAAGGACAGGCAGAAGCCATCCGTTTAGGTATCGCTCGTGCACTCGTACGTGTAAGCGAAGAAAACAGAGCGGCCTTGAAGAAGGACAATTTGTTAACGCGTGACTCCCGTATGGTAGAACGTAAGAAGTTCGGTCGCAGAAAGGCGAGAAGAAGATTCCAGTTTAGCAAACGTTAATCGATTACGACAATGGCAGAAAAAATCACATATCAGGATTTGTTGGAAGCAGGTGTACATTTTGGTCACCTTACCCGCAAGTGGAACCCGAAGATGGCTGAGTACATCTTCATGGAAAATAACGGTATCCACATTATCGATTTGAACAAGACGTTAACTCGCTTAGACGAGGCAACGTTTGCTCTAAAGAACATTGTTCGCTCGGGTCGTAAGATCATGTTCGTAGCCACTAAGAAGCAGGCGAAAGACATCATCACGGACGAAGCAACACGTTTGAACATGCCTTATGTAACCGAGCGTTGGTTAGGTGGTATGCTTACAAACTTCGCGACCATCCGTAAGTCGTTGAAGAAACTTTCACAAATAGACAAGTTGATGAAGGATGAAGCCTTCAATAACTTAGCGAAGCGTGAGCGTTTGATGATCACCCGTGAGAAAGCGAAGTTGGAGAAATTGTTAGGCGGTATCACCGACCTGAACCGTTTGCCAGCAGCTCTTTTCATCATCGATGTAAAGCGTGAGCACATCGCGGTAACAGAAGCCTTGAAGTTGAACATCCCCGTTTTCGCGATGGTGGATACCAACTCAGACCCTACTACCGTAGATTTCCCGATTCCTGCGAATGACGATGCTTTCAAGTCAATCTCTATCATTGTGAAACACATTGGTAAAGTAATTGAAGAAGGTTTGGCTGAGCGCAAGAAGGATAAGGAAGATGTAGCGTCTAAGAAAGACGAGGAAGAGAAGCGTAAAGTAGACGAGACCGTTGCTTAATTAGCCAATGACTCAATTAGCCGATGGTTAATGATCGGCATATAACAGTAAAGACATCGGCTACTAGTCGATGTCTTTATTATTAACACAATATCATAGCCTCCACGTCCCTCTCCTTTGGAGAGGGGTAGGGGGGTGAGGCAAAATGTATTTCTAAAATTATAAATCAAGATGATTTCAGCACAAGACGTAAACAA
>LNEN01000275.1 GCA_001464155.1 Cytophagales bacterium Ga0077538
TGCGTGCCGAGTCGTCCCTGCGCAGTGCAGAAGTTCGGTCTCAACGCATTATTATTTTGGCCATTGGTGCAGGTCTGTTGTTCAGCAGTATACTCTTGTTATTAGTCATGCGCCAGCGCCAGAAAATATTGCGCGTGAACAAGCAACTCAATGACAAAACCGAAGAAGTTCAAAGTCAGGCGGAAAGTCTGTTGAAATTGAATAACGAGTTACAAGACCTGAATAAAAATCTGGAAACACTCGTGGTAGAACGCACCGCACAGGTGATGAAGCAAAACCAACGACTGGCTGAGTACACCTTTGTGAACGCCCATAAATTACGAGCACCCATTGCCAGCATTCTAGGACTCATTAATTTATTGCAGAAAGCAAATGCAGAAGAGCGTGAACAGATTTACGCCTACCTGAAACATTGCGGTGAAGATTTAGATTCGATTATCCGCGAGATTGGCCGAAACCTGGAAGGGGCGATTGTAGAGAAAGACTAAAGTCTAATCTTTTACAATTTCAATCTCTACCCGCACATTTTCTTGTGCTCTGGCGCTCATTTTATCATGAATCGCTTTCTTTCCACCCCAGGCTACTACCGAACATCGGGAGGCATCAATGCCTTGCGAAATCAGATACGCTTGAATGGCCGCAGCGCGGGCGCCTGATAATTCTTTGGCAGATCCATATCCGACCCTGGAACCATTTAAGGAAAACATGTCGTCAGAGGTTTCATCCCAATAAATAATCTTACCCGCATGGTTACCGTTGGTGTGTCCATGCAAACGAATCACACAATTCGGATTTTCGCGCATCATCTCTACGAGGGCATCAACTTCATACCTGGACTCCGGACGCATAATGGCAGCATCTCTGAAATAAAATACGTTATACAAGATGGCAATGTCGCCCTTCTTCAACCGGACCATCTCCATTGGTACTACGGTTCTTCCTACCGCATCCAGCGAGATGGCACTGTCTGAGGGTGTTGCACTGTAATTAATTTCTCGTTGAGTTTTTCGGTAGCCAGCCGCTTGCGCCACTACCATTAGTTTACCCGACTTATTTTTAATATCGATGATTTTTACAGGCACATTTGCATCTGTTTTCTTGATCAGTTTCGCTTTGTCAGGATCCACTACTTCTACCGCTCCATTTGAAATTACCTTGCCGTCAGAGAGTCTTGTGAGTTTAAAGACAAAGGCCTTCCCCGGTGTGTTGGCTTCCTCTTCGGTAACGGGGGGGGTATCGTCTGGTGTGGGTATTGCAGCAACAGCTGCTGCCTCCACTACCTCTTCTTGTACAGGTGCAGGTTCTTCTGTTAAGGCTATTACTTGTACTTCTTCTGTGGGTTTACTGTCTTGTATCACCACGTTTTCAATGGCTTGGTTGGTCACAGGATTTACGTCCTTACTGACCTGACTTAGCTTCTCTTTTCCGAAGGAACCGCTGTACACCCAGGCGTCTTGTAATTCTGTTTCACTGCGCAGGCGATTTGCTTCGGCAATGGCCTGACTCCGGTCGTTAGTAACCAGGGAATAGACGTAATACAAATTACGGTTCGGGTTCAACTCAAAAGTTGCTTTCAGTTGAAGATCCTTAGAAGCGTGTGCCGTGAAGCGAGCAGCGTTTCGCTGTTTCGAAAAGGCACCGATTACTACATAACTGGGGAGTGAATCAGTAGGTGTACTCAGGCTGTGTGTTGCTAGTAAATCAACGCAGGAAAAAAGGCAAACCAGCAACAGCGCCCTGCAAAAAAATGGAGAAGTTTTCATCGCTCTTTTTGTTTTAAAGCCAAAACTTTAACCAACAGGATTAAATGTTAATACGAATATAGTAAAGAATTAACACAAAGCAACTAAAATTCTATTTTTCAGTCACTTACATATCCGACACAACTTCGAAGGTACGTACCAGAGCCGTGCCTTGCTCGTCAACCAGGGTAAGTACATGCCTCCCTTTTTCAGGCTGTAAAGCTAATTGATGGAGGCCCTGGGTACTGCCTACATAGGTGCCGTCCAGGTGCCAGAAAATTCGCATACTGCTCTGATTGTGAGCGGCTTGAAATAATACCTGGCCCTTGTCGCCCGATAAATTGCGAGGAATAAAAATGCGTGCCTGGTTTTTGGGATAGATCATCTCCATGGCCGCAGCCGCCTCGTGGCAAGCCGGGTGTATGGGGGGTAGGAATTTATACGAAATCACTTTCTCCTTATAGTAATATTCCTGCACCGGGGGCAGGACAAACCAGTTTTCTGTTTTGATGGCGGAGACTGCCGAGCACTGAGAGTTTACCTGGTATTTTCCATCAGCCGAAAGATGCACGCGTTGATGATGGGGACACACAGGCGCATGCGTACCCGCAGACACCCAAAGGGTGTCTCGTTTGTCGCATAGGGAGGACGCTATAAAACCACTGGTGGCACAGGTGACTATTTTTTCCATCTCTGTTCGTGGTTCCTTAAACCAGGTAGTAGCAGGCAAGCGCGAAAAGATAGAGAACAATAAAGGTGACGCTGCATCCGTACCGGTAAGTCCGGGTCTCCCCTCTCCATCGGCATTGCCCACCCAAACGCCTACGGCATATTCGGGTGTAATGCCTACTGCCCAACCATCGCGAAAGCCATAACTGGTTCCGGTCTTCCAGGCAATTTTTTTTGAACTGTTAAAATACCGCCAACCACTTTCTTCTCCCGGACGAAATACATTCGTTAATACGGTAAAGGTTTCATAAATAGCAGCAGCCCGTAGGGGTGCCGTGATTTCCAACGTTTCCTGCGTGTTCGTTGAATCCTTTGAAACTACGGTATAGATCGGTTCGTGCACATCGCGTGCGCTGTACTTCTGACGCCCCGGATGAGTAAAAAAGTTAGTGAGCGTGCGACCCATCGAAGCATACATGCCTGTGATGTCCCACAAGTTGCCTTCTGCTCCTCCCAAAATAAGCGACAAACCATAGTGATCAGGCGCCTGCGAGAGGCTTGTCATACCAAGCTCTTGCAGTAACGAATGAAACTTCTCGTAGCGATACTCTTTTAATAAATAGACCATGGGTACATTCAGGGAGCGTATCAAGGCCTTGTCGGCAGGCACGGCCCCGTCATACTCTTTCGAAAAATTCTTTGGCGAAAATCCGTTGATGTACGTAGGCACATCTGGTAGTAATGTGTGCGGAAGTATTTTTCCCTCTTCAAGCATGGCCGCGTATAAGAAGGGTTTTAGGATACTGCCTGTACTGCGAGGCGCTGCGAGAATGTCTACCTCATTGTGATGGCGCGATGTTTTGTCACCCGTTACATTTCCGACATACGCCAATACCTCTCCCGTTGACACTTTCAGCACAATCGCGGCTGCGTTGTGGATCTGATTACCCGCAAGTTGTTTGTGGTGTACTTCTACTAATTCTTCTACTTGCTGCTGCACGCTCAGGTCGATACTGCTGTGTACCACCAACCCTTGTTTAGCCTCTGCCTTGGCGCGAGTCAACAAGTGCCGAGCATACCGGGGCAAGGGAAGAGGAGCCTCCGGAATGGATTCTTCTTTTGCCAGACTGCACGCAAACGTATCGATACTACCCCGTTGCTTCAACTGATCTAACAAGGCATTGCGTTTGTTGATCAATTCTGTTCTGTTCTTACCCGGATGTAACAAGGAGGGCGCATTGGGAAGCACGGCCAGTAAAGCCGCTTCGCCCCACGATAGCTCCTGCATGCTTCTGCCAAAGTATCGCCAACAGGCAGCCTCTAACCCTACCACATTACCCCCGAAGGGCGCATGCGCAGCATAGAGTTGCAGTATCTCTTCTTTCGAGTGCCGAAGTTCCAGGCGTGTGGCCAATAGGATCTCTATTGCTTTCTCAAAAACGGTTCGCGACTTATTCTTCCGCGACAAGCGTATCACCTGCATGGTGAGCGTACTACCGCCACTCACCACCTTGCCTGCCTTCATGTTTTGGCGAAAGGCTCTGGCCATCGCACGCACATCCACACCCGGGTGTTGATAGAAGCGTTTGTCTTCAAACGTAATCAGCGCTTCCACAAACTTGTCGGGTATACTATCGGCTTGCGGAAAACGCCATTGGCCATCGGCTGCAATGCTGGCGGTCAGCAATTCTCCACTACGGGCTTGAAGCACCGTTGAGTAGGGATCAGAAAAGAGTGTCGCGGGAAGTGAAAAATAATACAGGAGCAAGGCGATCAACACGATGCTAGCGGCTATGTATTTGATCCTTCTGGACATTCTCAAAAATACTAGATTCGCTAAACTATTACGGAGGTCGTTAGAAATATGTAGTAAGGAAATGACTCCTTAATCTAAACATGAAAAGATAGCGTTGGATGCCATTGATTGACAACTACAAAATAGTTGGTGTCTAAAAAGAACGAAGGAATGGGTGCGAATCTACTATTGATGGCTACCTTAAGGCAGGCTTAGTGTACTTTTTTAAGTTGAATAGAGAAAGTAGTGCCTCCCTTGCCACTTTCTACTAAGCGAAGCGCCCCACCATTTAAGACCATAAACTCTTGCGCCAGAATAAGTCCAAGGCCAGTACCCTTTTCGCCCTTAGTGCCCACTGTACTTAGCTTACTCCCCACAGAAAAAAGCTTTGCCTGATTATCGGGAGAAATACCAACGCCTGTGTCCGCTATCCATAACTCTACCATATCCTCTTTCTGTGCCTGACTCACCACCGAGAGGCTACCGCCTGAGGGTGTAAACTTGATGGCATTGTTAATCAAATTTCGAATGACAAACTTGAGCTGATCCAGATCTGCCAGTACGTACAGATCTTCGCTTACCTGTACATCGATCGTAATTTTTTTATCAGCGGAGTTCCAGGCAAATACGGCTATCACACTGTCCACTACCTGGCGGAGAGGAATTTTTGTAGGATCACAGCTTACCTCATTCATTTGCATCATCGCCCAGGCAATCAGGTTATCTGCCATCCGCAAAGCGGTATCCGTGGTTTGATGAAGTTCCTTTCCCATGTACTTGAGGTCAGCACGGCTGATATCATCCAGACTATTTTCCAATAATGAAGCGAATGATTTTAAAGAAGTCAGCGGACTGCGCAAGTCATGGGCTACAATGCTGAAGAATTTATCTTTCGTGGCATTGAGTTTTTCCAGTTGCTGGCGTTGCTCTTCAATTACTTCCATGTTGGCCGAGAGCTCCTCGTTTACGACCGAGAGTTCTGTTAGCAGTTCCTCTGATTTTCTTCTGGCGTTCAACAACTCAGACTCGTACTGCTTACGCTGAGTAATGTCCAGCACCACAAATTGGATAGGGCTGTGTTGCCTGCCGACTT
>LNEN01000276.1 GCA_001464155.1 Cytophagales bacterium Ga0077538
TCTCCTACATACTTGAAATTCTCGGGCAGCAGAAAAGCCAGTTTGGGTAACTGAAACGTAATAGTATAGTCTGCCTTCACAACAGTACCAGTCGAGGGCTTGTCCGATAACAATCCTGAGGGAACATCAACCGCGATGCGCATTACCTTCGCGCTATTTACTTTCTCAATCACGTGCTGATAAATACCTTCAACTGGTCTGGAAAGACCTGTACCAAAAATGGCATCCAGAATAATATCGTATTCATCAAAGGAAAGCGTGTCCACCGCGTCTTTGATGTCAGATTTTTTGATGGATGTATTTAATCGTTGGCTATTGACTGTAAAATCTGCGGAGCTTGGTGCCGATCCGTGAACAATAAAAACGGAGACAGCATAATTGTACTCGGTGAGTAAGCGAGCAATTACCAAACCATCGCCTCCATTGTTACCAGTACCACACACAATAGCGATGCGATGACTAACATCTGCGTGTTTTATAAACCAGTTCACACAAGCAGTGCTGGCACGTTCCATCAGCACCACCGAAGTGATGGGTTCATGCGCAATGGTGTAGGCATCTGCTTGTCTGATTTGCTCAGCGCTTAAGATTTTAAGCATGTACGAATATACAAAATCAACGATCGACTTCTCCCATCACCACATCCAAGGATCCTACAATGGCGATGAGGTCGGCTAGCAGTACGCCTTTGGTGATTTCGGGCAAGACAGAAAGGTTTACAAAACTCGGTCCGCGTGCTTTACAACGCAACGGAACATCATTTCTTCCATCGGTACGGAAGAAGAAGCCCAACTCTCCTTTAGGATTTTCAGCACGAATGTAAAAATCTTGTGCCTTCGGTCTGATCTTTTTAGGCACGAGCGCTTGCGGATCAAACTCTTTAGTGCGTTTGTGTTCTTTGGTTAATTTCTCCAAACACTGCTCAATAACTTTTACTGATTCATACACCTCTTGCATGCGTACCCAGGTTCGGTCCCAGCAATCGCCCACAGTTCCCATCTTCCCTTCTCCAATAGGAATAGCAAAATCAAGTTCCGGATAGACGGAGTAGGCATCTACTCTGCGCAAATCAAAACGCAAACCAGAGCCGCGCAGCATAGGACCCGTCACTCCATAATTGATCGCTAAATCAAGTGGAAGCACGCCTACCTTTGCCGTACGTTCAATAAAAATTTTATTATCGATTAGTATTTTATCTAACTCTCCCAATTTTGGTTTGAGGTAGGCAACGAACTCCTTGCACCGATCTTCAAAGCCAACAGGTAAATCATAAAACAAACCTCCCACCCAGATGTAGTTGTACAACAAGCGCGATCCACACGTCCATTCCAACAAACGCAAAATATGTTCACGGTCACGCATCACCCAGAAGAAAGGGGTGAAGGCACCAATGTCCATACCATAGGTACCAATGGCAATAAAGTGAGAAGCAATGCGATTTAGTTCTGATACCAACACGCGTATGTATTCAACGCGCTTAGGAATTTGATCCGCAATACCCAACATTCGCTCTACGCCCATCACATAGGCATGTTCCGAATTCATGGAAGCCACATAGTCCATGCGGTCCACAAAAGGAATAATCTGATTGAAGGGAAGATTTTCAGCGTGCTTTTCGAAACAGCGATGCAAATACCCAATATGCGGAACTACCTCCTTAATGATCTCTCCATCCGACACCACCTCTAATCGCAACACACCATGGGTTGAAGGATGCTGAGGCCCGAGGTTGATAATCATCTCCTCTGAACGCAAATCCTTTACCTTGAACTTGTTGGGTTCAGATTCAATTAGATTGGAGGCCTTATTTATGTATTGTTGTTTCACAGTTTACAACGGACAACGGACATCTGACAACTATCGATTTATTTTAGAGGTTTTAAGGGAAGCGGTGAGAATGCGAATCAATTCATTACTATTCTCAAGAAGTTCCCTACCAATACTCACATCTAGTATATCTGAGTCAATCAACAAACGAATCCAGTATTGGGTCTCATTTGCTTCCTTATTTGAAATAGAAAGTTTATGAATGAAATCTTGCTTTGATTCAGCTTGTCTGCCTTCTTCAACCAAGGCTCCAATGGCAGTGCCACTTCTCAGCAATTGTTTTGTAAGCACAAATTCCTTCTTGGTTTCCTGCAACGTTCGGCAAACACGAACTACTTTTAGTGCAAAAGCATAGCTCTTCTCTTGAAGAATACTTTTACTCACTTCACTTGTCCGCTGTCCGTTATCCGTTGTCATCTTTCAGCTATTAATTAGATTTCACCGTTATCCCTCTGTATTCCTCCTGCTGCACATAATCTTTTCGCAAGGGATATCCTTCCCAATCAGCTGGCATTAAAATTCTTCTCAAGTCAGGATGATTGTTAAAGATAATACCATACATATCAAACGCTTCGCGCTCTTGCCAGTTGGCGGTACGCCAAACAGACACTACGGAATCAAGCTCAGCCTTTTCACGCGGCAACACAACCTTTAACATAAGGTGATGGTTGAAGGGAATGGAGTAGAGATTGTAAACCACCTCCATCGTTCCTGCTTCCTTTCCATTGTCTAAACCCGTCAGACAAGAAAGTGTATCAAAGTAAAGATCAGGATGCTTGTAAACCGCTTCGCATACTGGCAGAAGTTTAGCTGCAGAAATTGTAATACAAACAGGCGTAGCATTCACATCCACACTCAGCTCTTCTCCTACAACAGCAGAGATGATTTCCTTTATGCGATCCAGGTTTAATGAGTTTGTCATTCGCTTTTCAGTCTATCGGCTATCAACCCTTCCTTACTAATCTTTTCACGCAATTGGAGTATGCCACCAATCAATGCTTCTGGTCTGGGTGGACAACCTGGTACGTAGACATCCACCGGAATAATTTTATCCACACCTTTTACTACGTGATATCCATGTTGCCAATACGGACCACCACAGTTAGAACACGAACCCATCGAAATAACATACCGTGGTTCGGCCATTTGTTCGTACAATCGCTTAATGCGATCCGCCATTTTAAACACTACCGTGCCCGCCACAATCATTACATCTGCTTGCCTTGGAGAGGAACGAGGCGCCATTCCAAAACGATCCATATCATAAGGTGTAGTACCAGTACTCATAAACTCTATGGCACAGCAAGCCAAACCGAAAGTCATGGGGAACATGGAGGACAAGCGTGACCAGTTTAACAGATCATCCAACTTGGTGATGATCACACCCGCATTGCCGAGCGACTCCTGATAAATAGGAACTTCGCTTCCTACCTCTTTGGCAAACTGATCGAAACTACTTGCTTTTATATCGCTCATTAAGTTGCTCGTAAAGTTGTTTGGGAACAGGTGAGTGAATACTGGGAATTTCCTGCTTGCCTTCTGTCCAATTAAAATAGCCCTTCACCCAGGCGTAGGCTAAGCCCAACACCAGGATCAACACAAACGTCAGTACTTCTACCAAAGTAAACCATCCCCAGGCATGGTTAGTTTGCTCCATCAATTCTTTATTGGTAAAAATAGTGGCCCAGGGAAAAAGAAAGATTAATTCAATCTCAAACAAGATGAACATGAGGGCCACCACATAAAAACGAATGTTGAACTGTGGCCAGGAAGAACCAATGGCTTCCTCACCACTTTCGTAGGTACTTAACTTATCAGGATTGGGTCGGTGAGGACGCAGAAGTTTAGCCGCAAGGAAGGTTATGGCAAGAAATACGATCCCTCCAACAAGAAAGAGGAGCACTGTTCCAAACTCTGAAAGATACGGATCTGCAGTTTTCACGTTCCCAAATATAGGGAAGCGAGGTGTTTCACACTAATCGGAAAGTGGCTAGTTATCAGTTAACAGTTACTCGTTATCCACTTTCCGTTGTTCGAGGTCCGGTATCAGCTGTCAACTAACAATTATCCATTGTCAATTATCAATTGTCCATTAACTACTCCGCCATAACAGGTCTCGCCATAATCGCCTTGGCGGTAGCTTCCAGAATTTCAAAAGCACCTTCGGCCATGCGGTTCTCTGTATCCAGCGTAGGGTTTACTTCTACAATTTCCCAGGCACATACCTTGGGGCTCTTTGACAATTCTACATTGAGAATCTTAGCCTCCTCCACAGTAAGTCCATTAGGTACTGGTGTACCCGTTCCAGTCGAAATACGGCTATCCATACTGTCTACGTCAAAAGAAACATAGATATGATCACAATGATCTAACATTTGTAATGCCTTCTCCGCAATCTTCTCCGGACCGTGCTTCTTCACATCTTCGGTTTCAATAAAACTGATGTTGTGTTTATTGATCAAATAGTTTTCAGGCTTCTCAAAATCACGCACCGAAATAAAGACGATGTCTTCTGCATAAATCTTGGGTCCCGCAACACCTACATTCTTCAATTGCTCCCAGTACTCAATGGTTTCACCCTTCGGGTCGTTCACCTTACACTCCAGGTTATCGAAACCACAGGCCATTGCCAACGGCATACCGTGCATGTTCCCCGAAGGGGTCGTATAAGGCGAATGCAAATCTGCATGGGCATCAATCCAGATAACACCAATGCGTTTTTTAGGATAGGTCTTCTTAATGCCTGCAATGGTACCATAGGCTGTCGAGTGATCGCCCGCCATAATGAGTGGGAAAAACTCATCAAATAATTGCTCATACACTTCCAGGCATACGCGCTCCTCCATGATCATCACACCATCAATAAACTTGGCATGGGAGTGCTCCGCTCCGTCATAGAGCATTTCGTTTACGTTTTCAACCTCTATAGAATCGTAGGTCTTGAAAAAATCTGACTTTAAATCAAGACTGGCAATTTTCATAGCCTCTACACCCAAACTGGCCCCGCGAGTACCTGCTCCGATCTCTGACTTTACCTCTATGATCTTTATCTCTTTCACAAAAAATGGAATTAGAATTAATTGAATAATTGATTGAACCGAAAAAAATAGAAAATATGCAAACAGTCCCCTGATACTTAATAATCAGGTAGCGCGTACAGACCCGTGTAGGGGGGCGCTGAGAATCGGCTGTTGCTTCGGTTAATCATGGTTTTTAAGAACCTTGCAAAGATGGCAATTTTATGTGATTTTTGCACTCCTTTATTGTGGGGTTGATCGTTATTAGTTGATAGTTAACAGGTTGGCACTAAACTTAGCCACCCCAAATAACTAAGAAAGCAGTCGATTAACGGTTAACAAACAACTAATAACAAAAACAGATGAAGAGCTACCGCGACCTGATTGAACAGACTTTTGAGTTTCCACAGAAAGAATTTAAAGTCCGCGATCATGAATTGCTGTTTAACGATGTGCCCCTGATGGATATCATCAAGGAATACGGCACACCTCTTAAGCTCACCTACCTGCCCCGCATCAGCGAAAACATTCGATACGTACAGGCAACCTTTAATGGTGCCATGGAGAAATCCAAGTACAATGGCACTTACACCTATTGCTATTGTACCAAATCCTCCCACTTTTCATTTGTGATGGAAGAAGCGCTTAAGAACAAGAATGTACACATGGAGACTTCTTCTTCCTTCGACATTCCGATTGTTCGCTCGCTTCATGCCAAAGGTATTGTTACGAAAGACACGTATGTACTCTGCAATGGTTTTAAGCGCCCCTTGTACATGCAGTACATTACCGAACTATTGAATGATGGCTTTCACAACTGCATTCCCATTCTCGATAATTTGTTTGAGATGGATCATTACGAAGCCGGAGTAAAAGTACCGTACAAAGTGGGCATTCGTGTAGCCGCGGATGAAGAACCTAATTTTGAGTTCTATACGTCTCGTTT
>LNEN01000277.1 GCA_001464155.1 Cytophagales bacterium Ga0077538
CACATTGCCGATGTAACACATTATGTGCAGGAAAGAACAGCGTTAGAAGATGAAGCCTTTGAGCGTGCCACGTCTGTATATTTAGTCGACCGCACCATCCCAATGCTGCCGGAGCGCTTAAGCAATGAGTTGTGTTCGCTTCGACCTAATGAAGACAAACTAACTTTTGCAGCGGTGTTTGAATTGGACAACCAGGCACAAATCGTTAAGGAATGGTTTGGCCGCACCATCATTCATTCAGATAAGCGTTTTAGTTATGAAGGTGCACAAGAAGTGTTGGAGACGGGTGTGGGTGAGTATGCAGCAGAATTGAAATTATTGAATGACTATGCACATAAACTTCGGAAGGAGCGTTTCAAGCGAGGGGCTGTTAACTTCGAAACCACTGAGGTAAAGTTTAAGTTGGATGAAAAGGGCAAGCCACTGGCCGTCATTCCAAAAATCCGAAAAGATGCTCACAAACTGATTGAAGAGTTCATGCTACTGGCCAACAAGCGCGTAGCCACCTTTGTGTATGAGATGAAGAAGGGTGAACAAAAAAACACTTTTGTGTACCGCACACACGATCTTCCAGACCCCGACAAGGTGCAAACCTTTGCCACTTTTGCGAAACAGTTTGGTCATAAACTGGAGGTAGAAGAATCTTCTATTTCACGGTCGCTGAACAAATTGATGGACGAGATTGAAGGAAAGCCTGAGCAAAACGTATTGCAATCGCTGGCTGTTCGCGCCATGGCCAAAGCCAAGTACACAACATCTGCAAAGGGCCACTTTGGTTTGGCCTTTGATCACTATTCACATTTCACTTCGCCTATTCGTAGGTATCCGGATATGATGGTGCATCGTTTGCTGCAGCATTACTTAGATGGCAAACCTTCTGCGGATCAGACAGAATATGAAAAGAAATGCCTGCACTCTTCAGAAAGAGAGAAACGCGCGGCTGATTCTGAGCGTGCTTCTATTAAATACAAGCAGGTTGAGTTTATGGCATCTGCTGAGAAACGCGACTACGAAGGACTTATTTCGGGCGTAACGGAGTGGGGCTTGTATGTGGAAATCATTGAAACGAAATGTGAAGGCATGATTCGCATGGCCGACATGGACGATGATTACTACGAGTTTGATGAGCGCAACTATTGCATTGTGGGTCGCAGAAATCACAAACGCTTTACCTTGGGCGACAAACTAATGGTGCGGGTGAAGAAAACAGATATTGACAAGCGTTTGATTGATCTGGTATTTGCAGACGTTCAGTTATCTACTAATAAATTACCTTCACCCAAAAAAGCAACGGACGATTGGGACGATCTTGATTTTCCGGACTCACTTGCCAACCGAAAGAAGAAAAAGAAATAACCATTTCAATTAAACCTTGTTTACCATTTTTAATAACGACTTATTGGCCCTGTGGAATATTCTAAACTAATCGAGAAGGAGATCAGCAAACAGAAATTCGGGAAACATCCGGACTCTCTATACGAACCCATTCGCTACATCATGAGTATTGGAGGCAAGCGCATGCGTCCTTTGCTTACGCTGTTGGCGTACTCCTTGTATAAAAAGGATGTGAAGACTAGTGTTCCCTATGCGGTGTCGGTGGAGGCTTTTCACAACTTCACGCTGCTGCATGACGACATCATGGACAAGGCTCCTTTGCGAAGGGGCATGGCAACGGTGCATGAGAAATGGAACATCAATACAGCCATTCTTTCTGGCGATGTGATGTTGGTAAAGGTCTACGACATGTTATTAACACTTCCTGCTGATAAATTGAAACCAGTTCTTAGCGCCTTTAATAAATGTGCAGCAGAAGTATGCGAAGGACAGCAACTGGATATGGATTTTGAGAAGCGTGATCGGGTGGAGGAGAAGGAATACATTACCATGATCAAGCTGAAGACAGCCGTACTTTTAGGTTATGCTTTGGAGTTGGGGGCTATTTTGGCAAACGCAGGTCTTGAACAGCAGAAAGCATTACGTGAGTTTGGAATTAACATTGGTATTGGGTTTCAATTGAAGGATGATCTATTGGATGCGTATGCCGATCCTAAAAAATTTGGTAAGCAAGTAGGAGGAGATATACTGGCTAACAAGAAAACCTATCTGCTCATTCAAGCGTTGGAGAAAACAAGTGGAAAGCAAAAGCAGGAATTAGCAGGCTGGTTAGAGGCGAAGAAATTTAACAAGAAGGAGAAAGTGGAGGCCGTCAAATCAATTTATAACGACCTTAACATACCGCAACTCACCGAGAAAAAAGTAAATCAGTATTTCAATAAAGGCTTTGCAAGTTTGGAAAAAGTGAAGGGCAATGCTGCGGCTAAAGAAAGGTTGAGAAAATTTGCCGAAGATTTGATTGGACGACAAGTATAGTCTAAGCAGTAATAATCTTTACAAACTCAGCTCCCAATTTTTTACGGCTATAACGGTCAGCCAGCTTTCGAGCATTCTGCTGGGCATGCTTAAGTAATTCTACATCCTGCGTATAGGGAATCAGTTTTTTGACGAGTTCATCCGGACGAGAGGAGTCAACCGCCACACCACACGTATTTTGTTCCAGATCTCGTTGTATCCATCCACCCACATTGGCAAGTATTAATTTACCAGCTGCCAATCCATCAAAGTATTTATTAGGAGAACCTGTCTCTAAAATGGCATGTTGGCGATAGCAGGTAAAACTGGCATCGGTCACATTCATTACTTCTTGTACACCCTGGCGATTCGTAAAGGGTACAAAAACTACATTATCGAGTTGCAATTTTCGCGCAGTTGCTTTTAAGTGCGGGAGTAAGGCGCCTTCTCCACACAAGACAAATGAGATGTGCAGCTCTGCCTTTTGAGCAATGCGGGCGCAATCGAGCAGGAACTCCAGGCCATTGGCGAAACCAATAGAGCCGATGTAAGACACCACAAAACGATCCTTCACCCCAAATTTTTCCTCCAACTGTATTTTTTTAGAAGAGGGAGTAAAGAACTCTGTATCGGCCATGTTGGGAATCAGGTGAACAATTTTTCCGGGGGCCTTCTTCTCAAGAATGCTTTTCATTGGCACTGACAGAGCCACAAGGCTCTCGCTTTGGCGATAGATAAAACTCTCCAAGCGATATAACAGGAATTTGAGAATCGGATTTTTAACAAAGCCCAATTGTATGGGAGCATCGGGCCACAGATCTCCAGTCTCAAAAATAAAGGGAATGCCTTTTCTCCATTTTATAAGAATGGCAGCTAAGCCAACGGTTAGTGGAGTTGACATGGCATAGCATTTCTCTATCCCCGAAAGGGAAGAGCCTAGTTTGGTTGCCTGTATAATGAAGGCGAGAAAGGATCGGATTCTTTTATAAAAACCAAAGGCATTATCATAGGCAATGGGCAGATAGTGAACCTCGATGCCCTCAATATTTACAACCTGAAGGTGACTTTGACTGTGGGCGGTGATGACAATAGGCTGATGCCCCTTTTCAACCAGTGCTTTTGCCAAAAAATAAGAGCGAAGCGCTCCGCCCTTCTCCGGAGTATTAAAGTGTTGATGAAGAATAAGAACTTTCACCTTGCAAATTAACTGCGAACTTTGGAAACTGTGCAATTCTTGTTGTGAGGTAATTTATTTCTGTATTTTTGTGTTGCGCAAACGCCTCTGAAAAAGAACACTCTTTATCCATCACAGCCTGGAATTGTCTAAGGGATTCGTCTTCACGAAGAGACGATAAGCATGCTTATATCAAAGCATGATTGGTTTTCATTTCCCTTAATCAAATTACAACATGATAGAAACAAAACGACTAAGACTCGTGCCCTTGTCGCATGAGCAACTTTACTTATTTAAAGACAATCCAAAAGGCTTAGGAAGTAACCTGGGTGTGTGTAAAATAGAGCCCTATGATGACCCTGAGACAGCTCCTCATGTTGAAGAAGCTATTCAGTTTTGGTTAGAGAGTACAAAACAACACCCTCTGCATTTTGCCTGGTATACGAATTGGGTCCTTATTGATAAGGACGCAGCATCTGTCATTGGAGGTATTGGTTTTTCGGGCTTCCCACAAGAGCAAGGCAAAACCATGGTGGGCTATGGATTAAACACGAGGTATTTTGGAAAGGGTTATGCATCAGAAGCGCTCAGCGCACTTATTGTTTGGGGCTTTAGGCATCCGGAATTGAAATCAATTATTGCAGACACACCCATTCAAAATATTGGTTCGCAGCGCGTACTGAGCAAAAATGGGTTTACAGAAATAGGTAGGGATCTAGAACTTATCCACTGGGAATTGCACAAACCTATTACTACCTAATTCTATCCAAAATCAGGCAATGCCATTCTTCGCTGCTGGATAACAGCAGCGAGGTTTGTTTTTTTTGGTAAATAACTTCAGCTTTTATCAGCGTTTTGGAGTGGATACACTCCGCACATGACTCAATATGTTCAGCACGGTAGAAGAGGAGGGCTGTAGAAGGCCTTTATCCAATTCTTTTGTAACAGAACACAGTTGATTGAACTGCTCATTCAGTTCCGGATCGGAAATTAATGCATGATTAATCTCCTCCGTCTCCTTCTCCGAAGTCTCGTGGTACAAATACCGGATCAGGTCGTTCTGGGTAAAAATTTTTATCATAGGCTCTGGTTGTAATCATCTTCTTACGCAAGTTGATGAGCGCGTAGCGCATCCGGCCCAAGGCAGTATTGATACTTACCCCTGTGCGGTCGGCTATTTCCTGAAAACTCATTTGCAGGTAGTGGCGCATAATCAGCACTTGCTTTTGTTCTTTTGGCAACTCTTTAATCAGGTCTCTCAATTTCGATTTCGAATCCTGTAAAATCTGCTTGTCTTCCATGGAAGTCTCAGCAAATTCCATGGAATTGAAAACACGACTGCCATCTTCCAATAGAATTTCCGGATAGCGTTTCTGCCTGCGGAAACTGTCAATGGCTAAATTGTGTGCAATTCGACTGATCCAGGCTGAAAACTTGCCTTCATCATTGTAGCGTCCCCCTTTTATGGTGTTCACTGCCTTAATAAAGGTTTCCTGCAAAAGATCTTCCGCCTTGTAGCGGTCTTTTACAATAAGGTAAATGGCCGTATAGAGGCGCGACTTGTGTCGGTGAAGGAGAATCTCAAAAGCCCCATCGTTACCGTTTTGATAGCGTGACACTAATTCACTGTCACTGCATCCTTTGTTAATCATTCTGTCTTGCTTTTAGGTAACGTAGAAGTACAGCTCGATAGTATGGGGGTTTGGTGAGTGTTTTGAGTGATTAGATTGAAAAGGTAGAAACTTTCTCATTTCACGCAAAAAATTTTTTAAAAAATCTTGTCTGCGAACATTTTTATCGCCCTATTTGAGGCTGATTTGCAGTTTTATTATTTATGGCCGTGAGCAAGAAGCGCGTTATTAAAAGTTTGGAGAACCTGGGTGGTGACCTGAGGGAGCTTATTCAGGAACAATACCCTGCGGGATACGAGGGCAGCATTACCCGTATCACCAATG
>LNEN01000278.1 GCA_001464155.1 Cytophagales bacterium Ga0077538
TTCGATGTAATTGTTAAACCGATGCTCTAAGCCCGCGATCATGCCAAAGGTGAGTTCCTCTTGTCCAAATTCGGGTGCTGCGTTCCAATGTTTACCATAGCCGCCAACCATTACACGCGTGTAAGCTTGTGGCCCCTCCACATGGTTGATTCCGATAAAATCGTAAACGATATTCTTCATCGATGTGCCATCATAATACACACTCGTCCAGTTGCCGGGAGACATGGTGATGCTAAAATTTCCTTTCTTAAAAAGATTGGCTTTCCATTTAGTAGCCAGTACAATCCGATTGGGGTCTTCCGGATCATCGCTGTTAAACCAGGCATTGGCTCCTACCTCTAAATAGGAGGTTACTTGTGTAGAGAAACGAAAAACTGAGGCGTTCACGGATTCAGTACCTTTTAGGGATTGATAACGATCGTACTCTACATAGGCATATCCCACATCGGGAAGCATGTCGGGATTAGGCATGTTAAAAAAGGAGATCTGGGCCTTACTCAAAAGAGAGAAGCTGAGGAGTAAACACAGTATGATTTGTTTCATGCCGGGGAGTGGTGTCTTTTTCTATAAGGAAGATAGTAAAATTTGGGCGCTTAGGATAACCTATTCATCTCTGTTAGAAAATATCTCACACGATAAATGCTCTTGATAATCTCCTGAGAAGGTAAAATCTTTAAACACCCAACTCTTCTTTGTTTCGTTTAAGCACCTCTATAATAAAGGTGATGTGCTCACTCAGCTCAACGCCCAGTAACTCAACCCCTTTATATACCTCATCCCGTTCCACCTTAGCAGCAAAGCTTTTGTCTTTTAACTTTTTAATAACAGATTTAGCTTCCAGCGTGCTGATGCCTTCTGGTCGAACCTGTGCACAGGCTACTATAAAGCCGGTGAGTTCATCACAGGCAAGCAAGGCTTTGTCCAGTAAAGTAGTGTAGGGCACATTCCACTTTGTATAATGGGCTGAAATGGCATGGGCAATTTTCTCTTCACCTGCTTCGTGTAATTTGTTAACAATAATGTTGGGATGTTGCTCGGGCCACGCTTCATAGTCTGCATCGTGCAGCAAACCAGCAATAGCCCATTCTTCTTTATCCTCCTTATACTTTTCTGCATAGGCTTCCATCACCAGTTCGAGTGTGCGCATGTGGCGCAGCAGGCTGGGGTTGGTAGTCATGGAATGGAGAATTTTGCGTGCTTCTTGTAAGGTCATCAGGTATCTGTTATAAGTTAATAGTTACTAACAGTGAAGGTTAAACGAAAGATTGTAAGTTACTTTGTGTACAGGTAACAATCAACGGTTAACTAATAACTGCTAACATGTTCAAAGAATTGAAAGTACTCGAACTGGCCTCTGTGCTTGCTGGCCCCAGCGTTGGGCAATTTTTTGCAGAGTTAGGCGCTGAAGTAATCAAGGTAGAGAATAGTAAAACCGGAGGCGATGTAACCCGCAGCTGGAAAAGTGCTGGCGAACAAACCGATGATCGCTCTGCTTACTTCTGTTCGGTGAACTGGGGAAAGAAATCCATTGCAATTGATTTAACCACAGAAAAAGGAAAGCAGATCGTTCAACAACTCGCTTCAAAGTCCGACATCGTAATCGCTAGTTACAAACCCGGAGATGCTGAGAAATTGGGTGTAGCATACGAACAACTGGTAACAAATAACAAAGAACTTATCTACGGACAAATCACCGGCTATGGTTCGAACGATCCTCGCGTGGGCTACGATGCTGTGGTGCAGGCAGAAGCAGGTTTTATGTTTATGAACGGAGAACCAGGCGGTAATTCCTTAAAGATGCCAGTAGCCCTGATTGATGTATTGGCAGGGCATCAATTGAAAGAAGGATTGTTGTTAGCCTTATTAAATAAGGAGCGAAGTGGGAAAGGTAGTTTTTTGGAGGTGTCGTTATTGCAAACAGCTTTGGCGTCACTCGCGAATCAGTCCAGTAATTATTTAGTAACCGGTAAGATTCCACAGAAGCAAGGGTCGGCACATCCGAACATTGCTCCTTACGGGGATGTATTTAGTACAGAGGATAAAAAGGAGGTGTTGCTGGCGGTAGGAAACGATGCGCAATTTAAAGCCCTGTGTGAATTGCTAGGCAGCGGACAAATCGGGGCTATGCCACAATTTGCTTCTAACGAAGCGCGCGTGGTGAATCGCACTCTGTTACAAGGTCTGTTACAACAAGCTATTGGTCAATGGCAATCAGAAGCCCTGATGCCTGAATTGCACAAGCGTAAAATTCCAGCCGGCATTATTCAAACGATACAACAAGCATTCGAAATGGCTCCCGCTAAAGAGATCATGATGGAGCATTCAGACAGTAAGGGAGTAAAGACCTTTGTGGCTAACTTTTTAACGTCCGATTTTCAACCGCGCATGACTACCCTCACACCACCACCTCATTTAGGAGAGCATACGCAGGAAGTGCTGAGTGCGCTGCGTACTTTGTAGGATTTCCCGAAGAAGGAAATCATCAATCTTCTTAGTATTTTTGGATATCCCCATTTTTGACTGTCTATTTTTTTGATTTAGGTGCATGCAGCGACTGCTTTTCAATATTATTTCTCAGGGGACAAGCAAGGATCACTTTGATCCGGACAACCAGCGAATTATTTATACCAACATTATTTATGTTTCACTACCCATAGTTTATCTCATTTTTATAGCGATTGATTTTAAGGATTATCTTGTGCCTGTTACTTCCTTAAAGTGGGACCAGTTTATTTTTGTGGTGGAAATAGCGGTGTGCGGCACGGGACTCTATTTAAATAAGATTGGTCATTCAGTTATCGGTCGATTAATCTTCATTCTCACCTGGCCAATTCTCTTTCACCTGATTCCCATCTGGCATCTTCAAACGCCATCTGATTATTACCTCGCCTATCCACTCGGAATTATTTTTCATTCCGTTCTTATTCAAATGTTGTTCTCGATACGACATGAACGAGTTTTATACTTTTTCTTAATGGGTGTTAACTTCATCATGCTGTTAACCGTGGTGATCGTACTTCGTTATTTTGATGAAGAGGATGGAATCATCAATGATCTCACCGCTGATAAATATTACTTGCTGGATATTGTTTTGTATTGGCTGTTGTTCTCCCTTCTTTCTTATCTATTGGTGAACTCCGTGGACAATCTCATTAGTAAATTGACAACTGCGAATACCCTCATTGCAGAACAGAAGGAAGAAATGGCCACCATCAACGAAGAGCTTTCGGAAACGAATCAATCCCTTCAAGTTGTAAACCAAAAAATGGCTAATCTGAATGATGCCTTGGAGATGAAGGTGCAGGAGCGGACAAGGGAAATTGAGGAGCGAAACGAAAAACTGGAGTCGTATGCATTTTACAATGCACACAAACTTCGGGGACCGTACTGCCGTATTTTAGGTTTGATTTCGTTGCGAAAAATTGTAGAGGTTGAAGAAAAAGAAGAGATTGATCGCTTGCTCGATAAATGTATGCTGGAATTGGAACAGGTAATTCGGGAGATACAAGAAATTGTAGACCAACCGATTGACTAATACACAGCTTACTGTTGGTTACGAACCCAGAGCACAGAGTTGCCTTCTCCAAATTCATTCTCTTCCCATTGCGCATTACCAGGATCAATGATCCATTGACCATCCACAATAAATTTATAGAGGCATTTTCCAGGGGGCACGTAAAGGCTAATGCTCCATCCAGCTCCAACCTTTGCCATGGAGTAACCTGTCCATCCGTTAAAGTTTCCGGCAATTTTTATTTCCCGTGCGTTTGCAAAAACATTCTTCAGTGTGAAGGTATGAGTAGGGTTGATGGCTATTAAAGAATTTTGTTCACCACCCATTTCGGCATTGAGCGGGTTAGCAGGATCAAGTATCCACTTGCCATCCACAATCAATTTGTATTGATAATTGCCAGCCGCCAATACATAAGGTAACTCCCAACCACTTTCTGTTTTTTGCATTTTTAACTCTCCAGGATTCCAGTTGTTGAATTCTCCCGCCACTACCACTTGCTTTGCACTGCTATAACCCCTTAGCGTAAACAAATGGGCTTCCCCTTTGGTGAGCAAAGAGTTTGTATTGCCAAACCCATCATCACGAAGCTGTGGATTGGCGGGATCTGTCATCCATTTCTTATCTACTATAAATTTATACGTAAAGGAACCTTCTTTTATAAAAACAGGCAAAACCCAACCGGTACTGCTCTTCTGCATTTTCAGTGTTCTCTCATCCCAGTTATTAAAACTTCCGGTTACGACTACCTCTTTGGCATTTGTAAATCCTTTCAACGTAAAGGTGTGGTTGTATACGAAGTAAATGGAATTACTGCCATGGTGTCCATCGTCTTCCCGCTGCTTGTTGGAAAGATCGTGGACCCAATGCCCATCAATAATAAATTTGTAACAATGTTTACCCGGTGCTAATGCGAGATCGGTCACCCAGCCAGAGTCAGTGCGCACCATCGGTGTGGCAATCGTACTCCATTCGTTAAAGGTACCAGAAAGAAAAACGCTTCCAGCATCTTGTAGGCCCTCGTAGAAAAAGCGAGTCTTGCCGTTGGTAAGACTGAGTACACTAGGCTTTCTAAATGTATTAACACCAAAGGTTGCTTCTGTCTGTTGGGCTATCAGGTTGCGCATTTCGTTGGGTATGTACCGATAGCCACTGGTAATTTTACCCGAGAGGGATTCAATTGGTTTATAAATACTCAATACACCTTTTTCAGATTGGTGCATTTTCCATCCCTCTTTTTCCCACTTACCGAGATAGGAAAACTTCCAAAGCGAATCCAGGGATAGTTTGCCCATGCCAAATTGCTCCAATATTTCTTGTTGTTCTGATCTCGGTAATGTTTTGCTAATCGTAAGCACAATGTTAGTGCCCTCAATGCGAATGCCTGAAGGTTGTGCTTGAGTCCAGCCAAGTACGAAAAACATTCCCCACAAAAGTAACCAGCGCCTACTCATCGGTTGAATTAGTATACGGATAGATGGACAATTCCTTCTTCACAAAATTGATGCTAATAATTCCTTTGGTTAACAAGTCAAAGCCGATCATCCCATGGATACTTTCTCCATACGCCTGACCAAGGCCCTCCAAATTACTCACGATTGTATTCATATTATAATACGTCACATGACCAACGGTTATTTTCTCAAGCTTGCCTGCCAATACTTCCACGCTGGCACCCCCTGTACCGAGCAATACAGAGCGTCTGGCAACGCGGAAAGTGGCCAATGCTTTCTGTGGCGCGGTACTTGAGATTACATTCGTTTCTGCTCCGGTGTCCAGACAAAAAAGTAACTTCTTGCCAGCGATATGGGTGGGGAGCAAGATGCTGTTGTTCACAAGTTTGAAAACACTCTTATTGAGGGGTGCTTTTCCTTTCAAGTTTTCCAACTCATGTTTGGACTGACCAGCCTTGTCTGTGCGTTGAAGAATGAGAATATTTTGCTGAAGGTCGATCGTAACAGTAAAGGATTTTAGGATGCTGACGCCCAATAAACCCAGAATACGTGTATTGGTTTGATTCTCTATGTGACCTAGTTCCGTAAGTCTTGCTTTGAGTTGCTCCAGGCGTAGCTCTTTCACCTCTAACTCATTTACCCATGTGTTTCGTACAGGTCCTGAGGAAGTACTGGCAGCGTTGGAAGCAATATAGTCGGAACTTATCCAATACTTTCTGAAGTAAGTATTGTTCAATACCAATCCTGGAGCGCCCGTGTCGATAATGAAATTTCCCACAAGGGAATCCACCCGGGCTTCCACAACCAACAGTCTATTAATACGCTTGATCGGAATAATCAGGGTTTCAAAATCGGCCTTTATGTAATTGCCATATAAGTGCAGGTCAAGCGCCCGCGTTTCATTGGGCGAGGGAACATTACTAGCCTCACCTCGTAACCTCACGACCAGTAAATGGATTCTTATTGAACGGTATTTTGGGTAGAGGGTTTTTAAAGAATGCGAATCTTGTCTGCTTAGCTTACAGTATTGGTAAAATTATGTCCTGAAGTCTGTCCAATCTTATGTTTTCGGTATGTTTATCCAGGTGGGAATGGCGTATCTTGATTGAATTAACAACCCGAATTATGAGAAAGTGTGTACAAATTTCTTTCTTCCTGTTACTGGCTTTCAGCACGGCTGCTCTAGCACAAGGCACTATGTTATTGCGCCAACCTACACTAAGTGCCGAACACATTGTTTTTGTTTATGCCAATGATTTGTGGATCGTTGGAAAGGACGGTGGTGATGCCCGAAGACTTACCAGCAACGAAGGGCAGGAGAGTCAGCCCCATTTTTCACCCGATGGAAAGTGGATTGCCTTTACGGCACAGTACGATGGCAACACAGATGTATACATGATTCCTGTAGAAGGGGGACAGCCACAACGCCTTACCTGGCATCCGGGGGTAGACAATGTTACAGGATGGACTCCTGATGGAGAGTCTATTTTATTTGCTTCTGGTCGTGAATCAGTACCAACACGCGAATCCAAAATTTATAAGATCAGTAAGAAGGGTGGGATGGAAGAGGCACTTGAAATTCCTCGTGCTGTTACCGGAGAAATTTCAGAAGATGGAAAGTACATGGCCTACCAGCAAATTGGTTTCTGGGATCCGGAGTGGCGCAATTACCGCGGTGGTCAGGCAAAACCTATCTGGATTGTCGACATGAAAACCTTTACCCTGAAGCAAACACCTCAAACCGATAATGAAAGACATACCGATCCGGTGTGGCTCAATAATATAGTGTACTTTTTAAGTGAGCGGGATTATGCCAACAATGTGTGGTCGTACAATCCTGCGAACAGCGAATTGAAGCAACAAACCTTTCATGCTGATTTTGATGTGAAGAGCTTAGATGCCGGAGGAGGGCAAGTGGTGTACGAGCAAGGGGGATATCTGCATACCCTCAATCCTGCCAACGGTCAAAGCAAGAAGTTAGTCATCAATGTGCGAGGCGATTTTCATTGGGCACGCGAACGTTGGGAAGAAGTAAAACCTGCTAATCTCACCAACGCTTCTCTTTCACCCACAGGGCAGCGAGCACTCTTCGAATACCGAGGAGAAATATTTACCGCACCGAAAGAGAAGGGAGACTGGAGAAACATTTCTAACAATTCGGCTGCAGCCGATCGCTTCCCGATCTGGTCACCCGATGGTAAAAAGATTGCCTGGTTCAACGATGCCAGTGGAGAATACCAATTGATGATCAGTGATCAGGAAGGGTTGGAAAAACCAAAAGCCATTTCCATTGCAGATCCCACCTTTTTCTTCCGTCCTGCTTGGTCACCCGATGGAAAGTACCTCGCCTTTACCGATACAGATTATGTGCTGTGGAATGTAGACGTAAACACCGGTGCCATTAAGAAAGTAGACACCGAGCGTTTTGCGCATCCGAACCGCACACTCAATCCTGTATGGTCACCCGATAGTAAGTGGATTGCTTATGCACGTTTATTGGATAATCACTTTAAAGCGATTAAGGTTTATAATGTAGAGACCGGGCAAAGCCTTCAACTAACGGACGGCCTGGCGGATGCCATTTCTCCGGTGTGGGATGCTACGGGTAAGTACTTATACTTTTTGGCCAGCACCAACTATGGTCTAAATACCGGTTGGTTAGAAATGAGTTCATATGAAAGACCGGCTACCCGAGGTTTATACTTAGTGGTGTTAAGCAAAGACGATGTATCGCCCTTAGCGCCACGCAGCGATGAAGAGAAAGCAAAAGAAGAAAACCTGCCTGCCGGTAGGCAGGGAAAAGGTGAAAAGGCAACACCGATCGTGAAGATTGACATGGCGGGTTTGTACTTCCAGCCCCAGAGGGGTATGTATTGTATTCAGAGACAGTTGCCAATCAACAAGGCGTTACCTTGCATCGCTATAACTTCAAAGACAAAAAATCAGAAGTTTTCCTTTCGGGTCTTAATGACATGTCCGTATCGCATGACCGCAAATCTATTTTGTACCGAAGCAATACTACCTGGGGAATTCTCGGTACTACGGATGCGAATAAGAAAGTGGGGGATGGTAAGCTCGAGTCCATCGCTTCTATGAAAGTAAAAGTAAACCCGATGCAGGAGTGGAAACAGATCTTCCGCGAAGGCTGGCGCTATCAACGCGATTTCTTGTATGTGAACAATACCCATGGTGCACCGTGGAATGAGGTGTATGCCTGGTACAGTCCTTGGATCGATCACGTACGCCACCGTACAGACTTAAACTATGTGGTGGATATTTTAGGAGGGGAAATAGCAGTTGGTCATTCGTACACCAGTGGAGGTGATTTTCCTGTGATAGAAAATGTTTCTGTAGGGTTGTTGGGAGCCGATTACGAAGTAGATAATAACTACTATCGGTTTAAGAAAACGTATTTGGGCGAGAACTGGAATCCAGATTTGAAAGCACCCCTTCGCGAGCCAGGTGTTAATATCCTTGCGGGTGACTATCTATTAGAAGTAAATGGACAGGCAGTTAACAATAGCACCAACCTCTATAAATATTTTGAAGCTACCGCGAATCGCCAACTAAAAGTGCGGGTAAACAGCAAGCCTACGTTGGAGGGTTCTCGCATGGTAACTGTTGTGCCAGTGGAGAATGAAACACAATTGCGCATGATGGATTGGGTAGAGGGGAATCGCAGAAAGGTAGAGGAGTTATCGAAAGGGCAACTTGCTTATGTGTACATACCGAATACCGGCAATCCGGGCTATACTTATTTTAATCGCTACTACTTTGCACAACAAGATAAGAAGGGTGCTATCATTGATGAACGCAACAATGGAGGAGGCTCTGCTGCCGATTACATGGTAGACATTATGGCGAGAGAACTACATGGTTATTTTAACAGCAATGCAAGTGATCATCGTCCTTTCTTAACACCCAATGCGGGTATCTTCGGTCCGAAGGTGATGTTGATCAATGAGCGGGCCGGTTCCGGAGGAGACTTGCTGCCTTACCTCTTTAATAAAATGAAGATTGGATTGCTCGTTGGAACAAAAACCTGGGGAGGATTAGTAGGCACGTGGGACACACCTCCTTTTGTAGATGGCGGCCGCATGGTGGCACCACGCGGTGGTTTTTATGATGTAAACGGTGAGTGGGCAGTAGAAGGCGTGGGTATTTCTCCCGACATAGAGGTGCAACAAAATCCTGCGGATGTCATCAAGGGTCGCGATCCACAATTGGATCGTGCTGTAGAAGAGGCATTGAAATTGATGAAGACACAAGCCGTAGAGATTAAACCAGAGCCACCTGCTCCGGTTAAATACAAACGACCTGCTAAGAAGAACTAGGGAAGATTGAGTAAAATTTGAGATATAAGAAAAGATCGTAGCATTTCGCTACGATTTTTTTGTTGAACGCTCTTCCGAATTTGAAATGTGCTCTTCTGAATTTGTAATTCAGAAGCAGTATCCTAAAATTTTTAATCTTAATGGGCGCTTATTAGTGAACTACTCGTACCGTTAGTGGACTGTAGACTCCAAGTGTAATGATGTTCAGCACTACATCAGTAAAGGTGAGCTTTACAGTAATGGTGTAATCAGTGGCCTGCTTACTCATCTGTTTCGGGTCGGGCGCTGTGCCGACATGCACCAATCCAAGAAACAAGAATTTATTTTGTTGTGTGGTTACGTGCTTTTCTTGCGCCCCTTTGCCCACGATAAAATGAGTAGGATGACAAGCACTCAGCAGCAAGATGAATAGCAGCAGAGGTAACAGACTTTTAATGGATGGGAATTTCATAAAGGTAGGATTAATGCATTTAAAGATGAGAACCTCACCGATTTATATTTAGCATTTTCATCATAAGGTTGACGAATAGTTGATGACATTTGTCATTCTATCAATGACAGTCTAGGCCCGCGGAGGAAAGGCATGTTTCAACGATTAGCAGTTTGCGACCTACGGTGCACAGGTTCAGGTCAGCAGCCGACAGGTGCGCATCAACTGAAAGTAGTTAGCCATTGCAAAACACATGTTGTATTCAAACACTTTGTGACTTTAATGAAGGAGCGATCTTGGTTCAATCAACTAAAATACCCTGGCCTTTAATGTTGGAAGGGATTTTCATACCGCGCTTTTCGATGGTTCTGCAATTAATCTCATACTTTAGTTTCCCTTCAATAAATACAAAGTTTACTCCTGCGCCCTTCTTGGCCATATCAGGCTTATTAGTCAAAATGAGGGTTGAATGATTTTCGACTTTTGTCAAGACATTCTCAAAGGTTCGGGCTTTAAATGCCGGAACGAACAACATTTCACATTTATCAATCTCTTCCGCATTGATGAACTCGCGAATTTCAACCTTTCGGTTGCCCAGTTTTGTTGATGTGAATACTTGATTGAGTTCTGCCACTAGAGGCGGGTAGCTAAGAACACCAATGGTAAAGGTTTCGTAGGATGCTGCTGGCCATTGAATGCTGCGGGCAAAGTTTAGCATAAAGATGGCGTACGCTTTTTCCTGGGATTGACCTAGACACGAATTTGCTTGGGCACAAAGAAGAAGGGTAATGGACAAAGAAACTGCATAATAAAAGGTACGGCTTTGCATGACGTTGGGGATTGAATGCCTTTAAAAATCATGCAAGATTAAACACCCACCTTTACCTCAGCATTACACAAGCATTACCTTATTACCAAATAATTATCCCAGTAGTGAGGGAGTTGCTTTGTTGTAGTAAAGGCTTAATTGGACCTATTTTTTCTCTCTGATAAACTCCCTAACCAAAGGAATAACCACTTCAGGACTTTCTTCCATCGGCACATGGCCAAGACCGGGCAGTAGGATGGTTTTATTGTGGGGGAGATCTCGTTTAAACTTCATCGCGTCTCCCGGCAAAATCAGTTTATCTTTCTCTCCCCAAAGAACAAGAGCAGGCGCCTGAATGGTAGAAATAAGCGTGGTGTCAAAACTTTCGACATAATTAAGACGAGCGACCAGCGCCTCGCGGTTTCCTTCGCGGCAAGCGAAGTCGCGGTATTGTTCCACAAGGGTGTCGCTTACTTTAGTTTCATCTCCGTACACATCTTCCACACTTTTACGAACTAACGAAAGTGGCGTGATAACCTTTAATACTTCCCGCAACACTGGAATTCGCGCTAGGCGAAAGCCAAGACTACCTTTGAAATTAATACGAGGATATCCCACGGCATCGATAAGTACTAACTTTTCTACCGCTGTTGGATACCGCACAGCGTATTGCCAGGCAATCAAACCACCTAAGGAATTGCCAATGAGGTAACATCGTTGAATGTTTTGCTTACTTAAAAATTCATGAAGAAAGGAAACATACATCTCTATACTATAGTCATGTTGTGGATGTGGGCCGGTAAGGGCGAAGGCCGGTAAATCCATACGAATCACCCGGTGTTCTTAGAGGAAGTACCATGCAGCAGTACCATCGGAATAGAATCTTCCCGACTTCCTTCATCACGAAAGTGAACTTCCATACCCTGAAGCGAAAGGTATTGCGAAGGAGCTTGCCCGTACTTGGCTTTCAATGTCTCCACCGGAATATTGGGTTGGTAAAAGGACAGTAGACCTGCCAATAATAGAACGATGGGGACTAGTATATATAAGAGTCTCTTTTTCATGTGGTAAAAAGTAGAATTTCTAACGAAAATCCATGTGCCATTAGCTGAATTCCTCCACTTTCCCCCACCCGAATAATTGCCTCCTAATGCTGGTTAGATCACAATTTTCTGAAGAGTACTCGCTGGTTTAGACCAAAAAAACCAGTGAGTGAGGTGTTTTAAGTACTTTTTTCACCTAAAATGTCAAAAAGTGGAGTAAAGTGGTTGAAAGTGGAGTAATTATTCCTATGTTTGTTTAGGAGAAAAAGACAACCACTACGTCTATGACCTTCTTTACCAGTGAGTATGAGAGTAAGCTTGATGCCAAAGGCAGATTAGTTCTGCCTGCGCGGATCAAAGCCCAGCTACCCGACAATGTCGGGGACGGCCAGGAGCTTGTGATTCGCAGAGGCTTGGAGCAACATCTCATTCTGTATCCAATGGTAGAGTTCAATAAGGTGTTCGCAAGAATTTCAGGACTCAACGAATTCAGTCAAGAGAATCGCACGCTCCAGCGAAACTTCATGGCAGGAATTGCAACGGTAGAGATGGACGGCAGCGGCCGGATACTCATACCCAAGAACATGCTAACCTATGCACAGCTCGATAAAGATCTGATGCTGGTGGGTGTGGGCAATCGTGTTGAAATCTGGAATCCTTCGCTCTACGAAAAACACCTGATTCAAGATCCAAGTGAGTTGTCTAAGCTGGCAGAAAAACATTTGATGGAGTAGGGATGGCGCGGGCGATACATATTAACGTGTGTCGTTGCAGAGTGCAAATGTTTCGATGGCTTCAAGCTGTTAGTTACAAGCTACTAGCTGCAGGCTGCTGGACTTTAGGGAGCAATAATGAAGGACTATAAAAAGCTTTTGATATGGCAAAAGGGAATGGACTTAGTGGAGGAGGTTTATCGTGTGGTTGCATCCTTGCCTTCAGAAGAAAAATATGGTTTAAGAAGTCAGGCAACTAGAGCTTCAGTTTCTATAGTGTTGAACATAGCGGAAGGAAGTGCCAAGACGAGTAAAAAAGAGTATAAGAGGTTCCTTGAAATAGCATTAGGCTCAGCTTTCGAATTAGAGACCATCATGCTTGTGATGATCAGGTTAAAACTAATGAGTAGCGAAAAACTTAATGAACTGTTAGAAAGAATTTTGGTAGAGCAGCGCATGATAAACAGTTTCATAAAAAAAATTGGAAGCGATGAGTAAGCCAGCCAGCAGCCAGCAGCCAGCAGCTAGCAACTACCATAAACCAGTGATGCTCCACGAGTGTATCGATGCACTGAACATTCAACCCAACGGTATCTATGTTGATGCCACTTTTGGCGGTGGTGGTCATAGCATCAAGATATTAGAGCAGTTGAAAGAAGGTAGATTGTTGTCCTTCGATCAGGATGACGATGCGAAGCGGGAAGCTGAAAAGATAACGAGTCGTTCTTTTACATTTTGTCACACCAACTTCATGTACTTAAAAAAGTATTTGAAGCTGAATGGAGTTACTAAAGTCAATGGCATTTTAGCAGACTTGGGTATTTCCTCTCACCAGATCGATTCAGCCGAGCGTGGATTTTCCACTCGCTTCGATGGACCGCTAGACATGCGCATGGACCGCAAGCAGCCAACCACAGCGGCTACCATTGTGAATGAGTACAGTGAAGAAGATTTGCACAAGATCTTCGGTATGTACGGTGAGTTGAAAAACGCGAAGACTGCCGCGCGCATGGTAACACAGTATAGAGCTAACAAGCCCTTTGTTCGTACGGAAGATTTGAAAGCTGCGCTGAGCAGCATCACTCCCCGCGGCAAAGAGAATAAATATTTCGCCCAGGTGTTTCAAGCACTTCGTATCGAGGTAAACGAAGAGATGAAGGCGCTTGAAGATTTTTTGCACCAATGTGGCGAAGTGATGGATACGGGTGGAAGATTGGTGGTGATGAGCTACCATTCGCTGGAAGACAGAATGGTGAAGAACTACATAGGGAAAGGGAAAGTGTACGGAGAAGTAGAGAAGGATTTTTACGGAAATCAGATCAAACCTTTTGAAGCGGTAAATCGAAAGCCGATTGAAGCGACAGAAGTCGAAATTGAACAAAACAAAAGAGCGCGCAGCGCGAAGTTGAGAATAGCTGAAAGGATATGAGTTAATGGTTATCAGTTACTTGTAAGAAAACTGATAACGATTAATCATTAACTGATAACAAAACATGGAGAACAAATTTAAAATCGAACCCAAGAAACAAAGCAGCCCGAAGGGCGAGCCGGGCAAGAGCGTGTTCTCAGGTATGGAGAAGCATTTGAATTTGGAAGGATATTTCGAAGAGGGCTTTCCGATTCAACACCTTCCAAAGATTCTATTCGTGGTGGCGCTGGTACTGTTTTACATTGGCAACACACACTACGCGGAGAAGACCGTGAGAAGAATTAACAATGTACAGGCGGAGGTTGAAGACTTACGCGCTGACTATACCACATTAAAATCGGACCTCATGTATGCCAGCAAGCAGAGTGAAGTAGCCAGAAAAGTAAAAGCATACGGAATAAAAGAAAGTTTAATACCGCCCACTAAAGTAGTTGTAGAAGAAGGTGAATATTAAGAAGTCCATATTAGTACGCGTTCGAATCGCCTTTTTGTTCGTGACCCTTTTTGCGATTGCTGTAGTCGCAAAGATCGGTCATATACAAGTAGTGCAAGGAGAGAAGTGGGCAGCTATGGGCGAGCGTATCTCCTTTGATTACAAAACCGTAAAGGCCACACGAGGTAATATCTATTCCGACAATGGAAGTTTATTAGCTACCTCTTTGCCTTTCTACAAAATAGCCTTTGATGCAACACTCCCTAAGAGTGAGATATTTAGAGAAGGAATTGATTCTCTGGCGTATAACCTCTCTGTATTCTTTAAAGACAAATCGAAAAAGGAGTATAAGGAAATGCTAACCGATGCCCGTGAGTCCGGTAAGCAATACATCATCATCAATCGCAAGCAAATCGATTATCAGGATAAAAAGAAAATGATGGAGTGGCCGATTTTCCGTGAAGGAAGATTGCGAGGCGGTGCCATTTTCGAAAAGA
>LNEN01000279.1 GCA_001464155.1 Cytophagales bacterium Ga0077538
CTTTTTCCTTCACAAACACCTTCGAAATTTTCTGCTCATTCACACGCCAGATTTCAGCAGGGATGCGCTCTACTTCTTTGCTGCCATCCTTATACGTCCACTCGATAATGACAGGCATGACCAAACCGCCTTTGTTGGCAAGTGTTACTTCGTAAATGTTTTTGTTTTCGAGTTTGCCAATCGTGGCCTTATCATCCAGACGGTTTCTGAACTCGCCATAGAAATCATCAGGCGTAGGCAGGAGGGTAATCGGCTCTGGCCCCTGGCTAAAGTCGGCATACTTGCCCGCACCACTTCCCGATGCAAGATCGCCTTGCTTAGCACTTACATTTTTCTTTTCAACGTTGGCATTTTCTTTTTTAACCGTTAACCATTTCACCTGTTCGATGGATTGGTCACACACATCGGTGGTGTAGAACCATCCTCTCCAGAACCAATCCAGGTCTACCGCAGAAGCATCTTCCATCGTTCTGAAAAAGTCTGCAGGCTTAGGGTGTTTAAACGCCCAGCGTGAGGCGTATTCTTTAAAGGCCTTGTCGAAGAGCTCAGGTCCCATAATGGTTTCGCGCAGCATGTTTAGCCCCGTAGCACATTTTGCATACTGTTCGTTACCAAAATTTTGGCGCACGACTGTTTCTGAATTAACCATGAGCGGACGCTGTAATTCTGCATTGCCCTTCATGTAGGGAACAATGGTGGAGGCTGGACCTCTGCGCTGTGGCATGTCCGGATAATTTTCTACTTGGGTACGGTATTGTACAAAGGTGTTTAAGCCTTCATCCATCCACGTCCACTGGCGCTCATCGTTGTTGATAATCATCGGGAAGAAGTTGTGGCCTACTTCGTGAACGATCACCCCAATCATACCCCATTTGGTACGCTCAGGAATGGTGCCATCAGGAAGCGGTCTGCCGTAGTTAAAGCAGATCATCGGATATTCCATACCCAGCGAAGCAGCATGTACCGAAGTGGCTTGTGGATAGGGGTAATCAATCGTGTACTTGCTGTATGTCTCAAGTGTATATTTTACAGCCTTGGTAGATTCCTGTTCCCAAAGCGGATTGCCTTCTTTAGGATAGTAAGACATGGCCAACGGTGTTTTGTTGCCCACCTTTACGGCCTGTGCATCCCAGATAAATTTGCGAGAAGTAGCGAAAGCAAAGTCACGTACGTTTTCTGCATAGAACTTCCAGGTCTTTTTCGCGGTTGATTTAGTTTTCTCGCGTTGCTCTGCCTCTTGCTGCGTGCAGATAATTACAGGCTTGTCGAAAGATGTTTTTGCTTTTTCGAAACGGGCAAATTGTTCAGGTGTTAATACCTCCTTCACATTTTGCACCATGCCGGTGGCCGCGACTACGTGATCAGCCGGTACGGTTAAGTTGACTGTATAATTACCGAAGGTTAAGGTAAACTCACCTTGTCCTAAAAATTGTTTGTTCTGCCAACCTACCACATCATCAAACACACACATGCGTGGAAACCATTGTGCTATAATGTAGAGATGGTTACCATCTGCAGGAAAATATTCCATACCACTGCGACCATCGTTGGGTGTTAAACCTTTTACACGATCGTTGATATTGAAGGACCACTCAACAGAAAAAGAAATTTTTTGATTGGGACCTAAGGCAACCGGTAGGTCGATGCGCATCATGGTATAGTTGATGATGTAGGGAAGCGCTTTACCACTGGCATCTTTCACGGCTTTGATTTTAAAACCACCATCGAAGTCATGAAGTCCGAGGCTGCTGGCAATGGACTTAGCATCTACCGAATCGCGCACCATATTGGTCGCAGACTTGGCCGTGTTGCTTTCTTTATCATTAATGTTCTGATCAAGCTGTAGCCAAAGGTACTTCAAGGTTTCCGGAGAGTTATTGAAGTAGGTAATCGTCTCACTACCCGTGATGCTTTGGTTCACATCGTTCAACTCAGCATTGATAACATAATCGGCACGTTGTTGCCAATAACGAGGACCCGGAGCACCCGAACCGGTTCGGTACTCATTGGGAGTTGGTAATAACTGATCGAGCTGCTCGAACTTACCCTTCCAGCCGGGGGTTTGTGCGTAACCAAAAGTGGTTAGCAACAGTAGAAATAGAAGGAATCTGTGTTTCATAAAATTGATTTAATCTTCAACGAAAAAGTAAACTACTAAAAATTGTCTTACCAAAATATTTTGTCTTTCATCAGCACAAGTGCAATGCCGGCTATGGCCGAAGAGAGAATCAGTTTCCAGTCTCTGCGGCTTCTTCCAAATAGATCCACCAAGATAAAGGCGATCACTAAAAAAATACTCACGATAATAAGTTGACCAAACTCCAGACCCAGGTTAAAGGCCAGTAGTTGGGTAAAGATACTTTCATCCCGACCTAAAATACTTTTCAGGTAATTGGAGAATCCTAAACCGTGTATAAGGCCAAAGAAAAGTGCATACCCGTAATTTAACTGCAGAGAAAAAGTGGTTTGATTTTCTTCCTGACGAAAAATATTGGAAACGGCCGTAATGAAAATGGTGAGCGGTATGAGAAACTCGATAAGTTCAGGCTTAACAGTAACGATGTTTAATGTGGACAGGGCCAATGTTATCGAATGGCCGATGGTGAAAGCCGTCACAAGGATTAAAAGCTTTTTCCAGTCCTTCAATAGGTACATGGCACACAGCGCCACCACAAACAAAATGTGATCGTAGCCATTGAGGTAGTCTAAAATATGATCCTTGCCAAGGACAAAATAAAGCTGAAATTCACTCATGCGGTACGATTGGACGGCAAGTATACGGAATTCGAAACGTATATAGGAAATGCAACATGGCTTCGTTTTTGTTACATAGCTGTATTGCGTTTTGAATATTAATCTGGAATTTTAGACCATGATAGTTAGTTTCTTTTTATCCCTAATAATGACCGTTCTTCACCCACTTCACGTGAGCGTTACAGAGATCAAGTTTGACTCGAAGGATAAGGAGCTGGAAATAACAGCACGTATTTTTTTAGATGATCTGGAGGAAGCTATCCGACAGGAAAGGAAATTAACCACCCTGGATATCACTAACCCTGGTTCGGGGCTCACCACCGATCAACTGGTGAGTACCTACCTGAGCACCCGACTTACTACTAAGATTGACAATAAGGCAGTGGCCATAAAATACCTGGGTCATGAAATTGACGGTGACGCCATTGTTGTATATGCCTATGCACCAGGAGTGAAAAAAATGAAGAGTATAGAAGTCTTTCATTCTACGATAACGGAAGTACACGAAGACCAATCCAACCTTGTTCATATTACCCTTGGTGAAAAAACCCGTAGCCTTCGTTTAATGCGGGACACCCCTCGGGGTAGTATTGTTTTTGAGTGAGCGAAATCGTTTGAGCAGAATCACGATCTTCAATTGACATTTTCTTTGTTTCTTTGCCTTTCTTTTTAGGCATGCGAACAACAGTATTATTTTTTTTGATTGCCCTTTGCATGTTTTCGTGCTCTACTGAGAGCGAAACATCAGAATGTGTAGAGACACCCGACTCAGTGGAACCTGTTAGCGTGGAGATTGAATCACTGGAGCACATTCTTCCATCCATTCAGTCCAAGTCAGAATTGGTGGAATTTCTGACACAGTATCCGCTCATTCGCGATCAGGTGTTGCATCGCGAGTCCTATCCGGATGACTCCACGTTCATCAATACTTTGTATCAGCGTTTTACAAATCCACACATCGATTCGCTTCTGCTGGAAACACAGCGCGTGTTTGGCGATCAATCGATCTTACAGAAGGAATTTGAAGATGCTTTTGCCAATCTTCACCATTATTATCCCGAAGTACCCCTCCCAAAAGTTCAAACCCTCATTACTGGTTTTGATACGGACCTCTTTATTTCGGATACACTCATTATCGTAGGCCTTGATTATTACTTGGGACCTGGAGCGAAATATCGCCCCAACATGTACGAATATATTTTGCAACAGTACATTCCTCAGAATATAGTGCCTTCAGTGATGTTGTTGTACGGTATTGATGGACGGATCAATGCAACCAATATGAATGATCGCACAGTGTTGGCAGACATGATCGCGTATGGAAAGTCTTTTTATTTTGCCAAGCGAATGTTGCCTTGCACACCGGACAGCATCCTGATAAACTATACACGAAAAGATATAGAGGGATCCAAGAAAAATCAGGATTTGATTTGGTTTAGATTGGTAGAGGATAAAGTATTGTACTCCACGGCCAATCAGGTAAAGCAACACTATTTAGGCGAACGGCCTAAGACGGTGGAGGTAGGACCGGAATGCCCGGGACGCATTGGACAATGGGTGGGCTGGCAGATCGTAAACAGTTACATGAAAAGCCATAAAGAAACCACCTTGCAGGAGCTGATGAAGGTAGAAGATGCTGATAAATTGTTTAAGGAATCAAAGTATAAAGCAAATCGGAGATAAGCTCCAAACCTCAAATGCCAAATATCAAAAGGCTTATGTTTTGTGTTTTGATTTTGGTAATTGTTTAATTTTTGAAAATTATGATTTAAGAATATGAGAACAAAAATTGTAGCCGGTAACTGGAAAATGAATAAGACGTTCGAAGAAGCGAATGGTCTGACGAGTGAAGTGCTAGGAATGGTAAATGATGAAGTACAGGGAAATGTGAAGGTGGTTTTGTGTGTACCCTTTCCTTATCTGATACCTACTCGGAACTTACTGGGTAATCATCCGCGCATCAGTGTGGGAGCACAAAATTGCAGCGAGCATGCCTCCGGAGCTTTTACCGGGGAGGTTTCAGCACCGATGCTGAAGTCAATGAACATTCCCTATGTAATTTTAGGGCACAGCGAGCGCAGACAATACTTTGGAGAAGGTGGTGCGCTGTTGGCGAAGAAGGTAGATATTGCCTTGGCTAACGGACTTACACCAATTTACTGTTGTGGCGAGTTGTTGGAGGTTAGAGAACGCAACGAACATGAAGCACTGGTACAAAAACAAGTAGAAGAAAGTTTATTTCATCTGTCGGCTGAAACGTTGCAAAAAGTAGTAATTGCCTACGAACCAGTTTGGGCAATTGGAACGGGTAAAACCGCTTCTGCACAACAAGCTCAGGATATGCACGCAATTATCAGAAAGCATATTGCCAGCAAATACGGACAAGCAGTGGCAGAGAGCATCAGCATTTTATATGGGGGCAGCGTAAATGCCGCCAATGCAAAAGAACTTTTTGCTTGCGCAGATGTAGATGGCGGTTTGGTAGGAGGCGCTTCGTTGAAATCAAGAGAGTTCACTGACATCGCTAAAGCCGTTAATAGTTAAAAGTTATTTGATAATCAGGTTTTCAGAACAGATCCTATATTAACTTATAACTATTAACTAATAACAAGTAACAATTACTAACTTCGCACAAAAATTTAATAACCATGTTTACCATACTTTTACAAGCACAGCAATCAAATCCATACATGCAGTTTGTGTTCTTCGGAGCCATCATTTTGGTGTTTTACTTTTTCATGATTCGCCCACAGCAAAAGAAGGCAAAGGACGCCAAGAAGTTTCAGGACGAAATAGCAAAGGGTGATTATGTAGTAACCATTGGCGGTGCCCACGGACGCATTGCTGAAATTGAGGACGATACATTCATTTTAGAGGTTGAAAAAGGAGGACGTATTAAGTTTTCAAAAACCGCTATTAACATGGAAGCCACCAAAGCGGCTACCGGTAAAAAATAAATGAGTGCGATAAACTCGATATTTAATATTCTGAGATTCAATAAAAAAAACTGGAAGGCGGTAGTTCTCTGCTTAGCGGCAGCTACCGTCTTCTGGTTTTTTAATGCCCTTAACAAAACCTACACCACTCACCTTTCCTTCCCGGTCGAGTTTCAATACGATCTGGACAATTTTGTACCCGTTAGCGATTTGCCTACCGAGGTAAAAATGAATGTGACCGGACTGGGCTGGACACTCTTAAGGCGAAGTGCCGGAGTAAAGGTGCCAAAACTCTTGCTGCCCTTAGAGAAACCCATGGAGACAAAAAAAGTGGTGGGGAATACACTACCCTCACTTTTCGGCAATCAGTTAAGTGATTTACAAATCAATTTTGTTTCTACCGATACGCTGCATCTGGATATTGAACCGCTGGATGGCCGTTGGTTAAGTCTAACCGCCAGCGATCTTAGCAAAAATATTAAAACAGGCTTTGGTCTTGCCAGTACGATAAGCATTACCCCCGATTCAATTTTTATACAAGGGCCCCGCAGAATGGTGCAGGCACTACCTGAACCGTATTCGGTTAGTCTGTCGCGAACCGGCATTTATGAATCGATGGAGACTCAAGTATCTGTTTCTTTTGAGTATGATCGTTTTATCGTAGAACCCTCGAGCGTTAGCATGTCATTTCGTGTAGAAAAAATGGTTGAACTTCGTGACTCTGTCAAGCTGGAGCTTCTCAACATGCCAAGTCGTTTCCGTCCGGCCATTAGCATCAGTCAGGTTCGCTATACAGTGCAAATGCCGGAAAGTGTTTTACACAGTCAGTATACGCGCGAAAACATACGGGGTACAGTGGATTTAAAACAACATTTGGGCAAGAAGTCTAAAATTGCCCCTACACTCTCCGGCATTCCGTCTCTTGCTCGTATCGTGCGTATTGATACCGTTGAGGTATCAAACTAAGACGATGTAACCTAAACTTTTATCAACTCGTATCGGTTAAAAGGTGTGAAAAAACCCATTCAAATTGGAATTACAGGTGGCATTGGTACGGGTAAAAGTATCGTTTGCAAGATTTTCACGGTGTTAAAAGTGCCTGCGTATGATGCGGATAGCCGAGCGAAGGCGGTAATGACCACCGATGGAATACTCGTAGAGGCAATTAAAAAAGAATTCGGAACATTGTCCTATAAAGCAAACGGTGAGCTCAATCGAGACTACCTCAGCAAAGAGGTTTTTTCGGATGAAATAAAGCTGAAAAAACTGAATGCCTTAGTGCATCCACGAGTAGCTGTCGACTATGATGCGTGGTTGGGAAAACATACTGCGCAGCCTTATGTTTTAAAGGAGGCGGCCTTACTTTTTGAATCGGGATCTTACAAGGCAATGGATAAAGTGCTTGTGGTAAGTGCTCCGCTAGACTTGCGAATACAACGCATCTTGTCAAGAGATACACATCGCAATGAAAGTCAGGTGAGAAGTATCATGGCGAACCAGTTGGCAGAAGAGGAGAAAAGTAAAAGGGCTGATTATCGAATTGAGAATGATGAGAAACATTCAGTACTCGCGCAAGCCTTGCAACTTCATCAACAATTCTTGAGCTTATCTACGGAGTAATAGTTTTAGTGTATTAGATACAAAGCATGTTAGTTATAAAAAGAGTAGTTGTCATTTTCAGTCTTATCACCCTCATCTCTTGTGGCGATGAAAAGAAAGCTCCAGCAGGAAATAATCGCCAGACGGGTCCGTTGGTGGTAGAGGGGTACCGTGTGGACTACAAAACCATTAGTGACGATATCGAAGTGCCGGGTACCTTATTCCCTTCAGAGGAAACAGAACTTCGCAGCGAAGTAAGTGGGCGCGTTATACTACTCAACATTAACGAAGGAACAGAAGTAAAAAAAGGATCCCTTCTGGTAAAACTATTTGATAAGGACTTGCAGGCGCAATTAAAAAAGCTGGAGGTGCAATTACAGATTGCTATTAAAACCGAAGAACGTCAGCGTGAGCTTCTATCCATAAATGGTATCAGCCAGCAGGAGTATGATCTTTCAGCGTTGCAGGCAGATAACCTGCGAGCAGATATTGAGACGACTAAAATAGCCATATCACAAACAGAAATATATGCTCCCTACGATGGAAAAATAGGCTTGCGCAATGTGAGCTTGGGATCGTACTTGTCCACCAACGATGTAGTGGCCACTATTCGTCAGGTAAAGCAGTTGAAGTTGGAGTTCTCCATTCCAGAAAAATATGCGAAGAGTATTGATAAGGGTTATCGCGTAAAATTTAAAGTTGATGGTGGTGATCAGGAACACACCGGTGTGGTACTGGCAACTGAAAGCGGTGTGGATCAAGCCACGCGAACACTTCGGGTGAGAGCTTTGGTGAATGGAAATAATCCTGAATTAGTACCGGGTATTTTCGCGAAAGTAAAATTGGAATTAGGTGGCAACGCGAAAGCCTTATTGGTGCCCTCGCAGGCGGTGATTCCTCAGGCGCGCAACAAGCAGGTTATTTTGTTAAGAGGAGATAGCGCTGTGTTTACGGTAGTAGAAACTGGTTTGCGAGATTCTGCCTTTGTACAAGTTACAAGCGGCTTGAAGGTAGGCGACACTGTGATCACTACAGGCCTGATGGCCATTCGTCCTAATGCCAAGGTCAAGGTAAATAAGATGAACTCTAATCAATAATAGTTAATAGTTATCCGCTAATAGTTACTTGTAACGAGTACGAATCAAACCATTACGGATAGCAAGCAACTGATAACGGATAACGAAAATGAACATCTCAGAATTAAGTTTGCGAAGACCTGTGCTGGCGTTTGTGATGAACATCATACTCGTGCTCTTCGGTGTAATTGGTTTCAACTCATTAGGGGTACGCGATTACCCGGCTATCGATCCACCCATTATTAGTGTAAGTGCTTCCTATCCAGGTGCCAATGCAGACATTATTGAATCACAACTTACCGAACCTTTAGAAAAGGCGGTGAATGGTATTGCGGGTATCCGCAACATTACTTCCTCTTCGAGTGTCGGGCGCTGCAATATTAATGTTGAGTTTGAACTAGGCGTTGATTTGGAAGCAGCTGCCAATGATGTGCGCGACAAAGTTTCACAAGCAGCACGCTCGTTGCCTGATGATTTGCCCAGCCCTCCGGTAGTATCAAAGGCGGATGCGAACTCAGGCCCCATCATTACCATGACCGTGCAAAGCACGACACGCAACCCGCTTCAATTAACGGAGTATGCAAACAATGTGTTAGTAGAACGTTTACAAACGATTCCCGGAGTTAGCGGTATTCAGATTTGGGGAGAGAAGCGTTTCTCCATGCGCATTTGGTTAGATCCGGCCAAGTTAAGTGCGTACAACCTCACCGCGTTGGAAGTACAACAAGCCTTGAATCGTGAAAACGTGGAATTACCTTCTGGAAAAATTTCCGGCAATTCAACAGAGTTAACGGTGCGCACGTTCGGCAGACTGTATACGGAAGAAGATTTTTCAAATGTGGTGGTCCGTTCGGCCCCTGAAGGCGACATACGCTTGCGTGATGTGGGTCAGGCAATTCTGGGATCTGAAAATGAAGAATCAATTTTGCGTGAGAGTAACATTCCCATGGTGGGGATGGCCATCGTTCCTTTACCGGGAGCTAATTATGTGGCAATCTCAGACGAGTTTTATAAACGCCTTGAACAAATCAAGCGTGATGTACCGGACGATATTTCATTAAACATAGCCCTTGATCAAACAGTCTTTATCAAGCGATCGATTACCGAAGTAGAAGAAACCCTGATTATTTCTTTCTTACTGGTGGTGTTAATTATCTACCTATTCTTCCGCGATGCCATCATAGCCCTTCGTCCACTCATCGATATTCCGGTTTCCTTGCTTACCACATTCTTCATTATGTACCTGGCCGGATTCTCTATTAAGTAGATGATGGTATTGTGGTAACGGAGAATATTTACAAAAAATTGGAAGGTGGCATGAATAAGTACCAGGCCGCGCTGGAAGGCTCTAAAGAAATTTTCTTTGCGGTAATTTCCACTTCTGTAACCTTAGCAGTTGTTTTTCTTCCGATTCTGTTTCTACAAGGCTTCACGGGTAGGCTGTTCACGGAGTTTGGTGTAGTAGTAGCAGGGGCTGTTTTAGTATCTGCTTTTGTATCCTTAACTCTTACTCCTGTTCTCAGCGTAAAGCTCACACGCTCTCACCACAAGCACTCCTGGTTTTACAATGTTACCGAGCCCTTTTTTGCCGGCATGGAGAATGGCTATAGCCGCTGGTTGAATTCTTTTATGGGTGTACGTTGGGTTGCCCTCGTTATTATTGGATTGTGTTTCGTGGCCGCTTACTTTATTGGCACAAACATTCAATCGGAGTTAGCACCGATGGAAGACCGCAATCAATTTAGAATTTCGTTGACTGCCCCGGAAGGCACCGCCTATGATTACATGGACACGTATGTAAAAGAGGTAGTGGATTTTGTAATGGACACAGTGCCGGAATACAGAACAGCCTTGTCGGTAACGGCTCCCGGCTTTACCGGTTCAGGTTCTGTGAATACCGGTTTTGTTCGTGTCACGCTTGTTGACCCTTCGGAACGCGATTATTCTCAGCAAGAAATTGTGGATCGTGTAAATCGTAATTTGAAAAATTATCCTCAGGGACGTGCCTTTACACTGCAAGAGCAAACTATTTCAGTTGACAGAAGAGGTGGATTGCCGGTTGCCTTTGTTATTCAGAACAATGATTTCGAAAAATTGCGTGCCGTACTTCCTAAATTTTTAGAGAAGGCAAATAGCAGCCCTGTATTACAAACAGTAGATGTAGATTTGAAATTCAATAAGCCTGAGTTAAAGGTTAGTATCAATCGATTAAAAGCAACACAACTGGGTGTGAGTGTTCAGGACATTTCACAAACGCTTCAGTTGGCGTATAGTAATTTGCGCTTTGGGTACTTCACACGCGAGGGTAAACAATACCAGGTTATCGGTCAGGTAAGTCGTATCAACCGCGATGACCCCGCTGACTTGAAAAGTTTATACGTACGAACTCGTAACGGTACACTGGTGTCTATCGATAATCTGGTGTCCATTGAAGAGAGTACAACACCGCCTACGCTTTATCACTTCAATCGTTTTAAGTCAGCCACTATCTCTGCGGGTTTGGCGCCTGGCAAAACAGTAGGAGATGGAATCAAGGTAATGGAGGAAATCAAAGCAGAGTTACTGGATGATACGTTTACAACAGCATTGACGGGAACTTCTCGTGATTTTGCAGAGAGTGCTGGCAATACATCCTTTGCCTTCATTCTTGCCCTGATATTAATTTATTTAATTCTGGCGGCACAGTTTGAAAGTTTTGTTGATCCACTGACAATCATGTTCACGGTGCCACTTGCTATATGCGGAGCCCTTATTTCACTCTATGTATTTGGTCAAACGCTTAACATCTTCTCACAAATTGGAATGATCATGTTGATCGGTTTGGTAACCAAGAATGGTATTTTAATTGTCGAGTTCGCAAATCAAAAGCGTGAAGAAGGCATGAGTAGCATGGAGGCAGTGTTAACCGCTTCGCGGATGCGTCTTCGCCCTATTTTGATGACAAGTTTGGCGATGGCTCTGGGCTCTCTTCCGTTAGCACTTTCCTTAGGAGCTGCTTCCACCAGCCGGCAACCACTGGGTATTGTAATTGTGGGAGGAATTTTATTTTCACTGGTGCTTACACTTTTTGTGATCCCCGCCATGTACACGTATTTGTCGCGTAAGCGCGCGCATCTTGAATTTGATAAAATGATTGCGGCTCCTGCAAAGGATGAAATGGTCTATGAAGCATAAGTTCTGTTTACTCTTCTCTGTATGTCTGATGGTTTTGTCGGTAGGCAAAGCACAGGAGTTAGTGACCCTTGACCAGGCTATTGCGGTTGCGCTGGAAAAAAACTATGACATTCAGCTTGCCAAAGGAAACTCCGAATTGAGAAATACGGATAAGAAATACTCTACCGGACTTTTTCTTCCTGCTGTGAATGCCGCGGCATCTACTACTTGGAACGATACCGATCAAGAGTTTAAGTTTGCGGATGAAACCCGTAACACAAGCGGTAACGCGGAGTCTCACAACACCGCAGCCTCGGCTCAATTGGTCTGGACCTTGTTTGATGGTACGCGCATGTTTTCCACCCACGAGCGTATTAACCAACTGTCTATTCAAGGTGAACTGCAATTGAAGAATCAGATGGTGAACACGATAGCCGATGTTATTGTGAGCTACCACAACATTGTACGCCAGAAGCAACAATTGCGTGCTACACAAGAGCAGATGAAGGTGAATGAAGAGCGTGTAAAATTGGCAGATCGTAAGTTACAAGTGGGTACTGGCGCAAAGCCTGAGTTGCTGCAGGCCAAAGTTGATTTGAACGAGCAAAAGACAAATGTACTTACACAAGAGGCCTTGATACAGCAGTTGAAGGATCAACTCAACAGCTTGTTGGGTCAGCAGTTGCCAAGCACATTCGAGGTAATGGATACAATTATCATCAATACAGAACTAGTTCGTGAAGAGGTATTAAATAAATCAGGCACTAATAACTATTCTTTGTTAGCCGCTGAGCGTGGTATTTCCATTGCTCAACTAACCTTGCAGGAACGCAGAGCGGAGCGCTTACCCTTTTTAAATTTTAATGCTGCCTACAATTTTACCGATAATGACAACACGAAGTTGATCAACCCTTTCAGTTCCGTTCAGAGTCAGTTCAAGGGTTTTAACTATGGCCTCTCTATTAGCATTCCCATTCTGAATGGATTCAACATCACACGTCAGACAAAGCAGGCTGCCATTAACATACAGCAGCAAAAGACTGTCTACGAGCAAACCAAAACGATTACAAATGTAGCCGTTGTCAATGCCTACTCCTCTTACGAGGTGGCCATGAAGGTGCTTCAAGTGGAGGAGGAGAATATTCTCTTAGCAAGGGAGAACGTGACCATTGCCCTTGAAAGTTTTAAAAGAGGTATTTACACTTTTATCGAACTACGCACGGCACAACAAAGCTTAGAATCAGCTTACGATCGATTGATTGCTGCACGCTATTTAGCCAAGTTGGCGGAGACCGAGTTGCTGCGTTTGAGCGGGGCTTTGTTGAGATAATCGAGGGTCATTCTCCCCCTTAAGTCTTTGCTGTTAGCCTAGTGAGTACCTACTCGTTGCCCGTTCTGTTGGCATCCTTGTTTTGCATTACCCTTATTTTCTTTAATTTACATAGCTGGTTTTATTTACTGACAGCTTTTGTGTGCAGCATGCGTCATTTGGTATGAGGTGTGGAGAAAGGACATGAACTGATGTAGGTAAATTTAACAGCGTTGATATTCAAGAAAAATGAAAGACGCATCAATTTTTAGAGTAGCACTTCCCTTCCTGGCTTTTGTTTTTCTCTCGCTCACTATTTATGCCCAGACAATTACGGGAAGAGTTCTTGATGCTAAAACGAGTGAGCCACTTCCGTTTGCCAATGTTTTTATTAACAACACAACCATTGGTGCTGTAACAGATGCTGATGGCTACTTTTCCCTTTCCGGTATTCAGGACCCTGGCAATTATGAGGTGGTTTTTTCTTTTGTGGGCTACGAGACACACAAGGCTAAAGTCAGCTTATCAAACGATGAAGTGAAACTCGGCATCATTAGCCTGAAACCCTCGGAAATCCAACTCGCTACCGTAGAAGTAAGCAGCAAGCGTGACAAACAGTGGGAGAAGGATTTGAAAAAGTTTAAAAGAATTTTTTTAGGTCAGGATAAACAAGCGGCTGCGTGCACCCTAATCAATCCCTGGGTTATAGATTTCCCAAAAGATGAGACTGGAAAAAAGTTTTTGGCGAAGGCCAGCGATCCAATTGGCATAGAAAACAAAGCTTTGGGTTATCGCATCATTTTTTACTTAACGGATTTTCAATATGATGCCAAGGGATATTCGATTGCAGGCAATGCACGCTTCACAGAATTGAAAAGCCAGGATGCGGATGAATTGGCTTTATGGGAGACCAATCGCATGAAAAGCTATCGGCAATCAACGCATTATCTGTTTAAAGCCATGATAGATAAACGGATTCGGGGTGAGGGCTTCAGTCTTTACCGGGATGAAACATACATTGACAACGTAATTACGCGTTCTGATAATTTTAATGCCGATCTCGGTAAAACTGTTTTTGAGTATGACACAAGCAGTTTAGTAGTTCCAGGAAAGCAACAAGACACCTATAGAATTACCATTAAAGGTCGTGTAGAGGTGCATGACAATAAAGAGAAATCCAGCACGCGCATTTATCAAGATGTATTTGGTCCTGTAAGCTGGATCAGTCTTCGTAACAATTCAGTGCTGGTAAATAAGAACGGATTCCCTCTTCGCCCTGAAGAGGTAATTGTTTCTGGAGATCTAAGTTATAGCAGAGTCGGGAATATGCTTCCCCTTGATTACAAACCCCATCGCGCCTATGAAGAAAGCAACAAGATTTTAACTGAAAATTTTTGGGAGCAAATCTATATACACACCGACAAGCCTTATTATTATCCAGGAGAACGAATTTGGTTTAAGGGCTACCTAAACTATGCAAGGCCTGCCTGGCGAGATTCCCTGAGCAGTACGGTGTATGTTGAATTGATTGATAGACAAGAGGAAAAGATTGTGTCATCCAAGATACTGCCCATTGTGGAGGGGACCTTTGCAAATGATTTTGTAGTACCCGATTCACTAATGGCTAAGACGTACTACCTGCGTGCTTATACACAGTTTAATCGAAATTTTGGAGATGAAAATTTATATGTGAAACCGCTTCTCATACTTAATCTTAAAGAAGTGGTAAAATCTGAAGTAAAAGAAGAGCGTGAAAAACAAAGCGATCTGCTTACACTTGAAACCGATAAGGACCGCTACAAGCTCTATGAAAAGATTACACTTACTCTTCGCTTGGAAGATGAACAAATAAGAACAGGTAATTTTTCCATCGCTGTGTTGGATGCTAAACAAGTATTGCCAATTAGAAGAGAACGAACGATTCTTGACGATTTCCCAATACAAGAGGAAAGTCTAAAAATCTTACCGACTGTTTTACCCTTTACAATGGAAAGAGGTATCACCTTTTCTGGAAAATTCTTTGATGAAACAGGTCAACCGCAAAGTACCATGCTTTCAGTTTTTCAATTAAAACCTCCCAATTTCACTATGTCGCAATCAGACGTGGAGGGAATTTTTACGGTGAGTGGGTTGATCTTTTACGATACAGCAGCCTTTTCAATTCAAGGGACCGATGAAAAGGGAAAAAGCTACGGAAAAGCAGAGTACATCACACGCAAATCACCGGCTATAAGCTTTACAGGGGAGGTAATCGAAGTTGAAAAGATGAGCACAGAATTTGATCAGCGCGTTCGTACTGAAAATGATTTGGTGAAGGGAGTTCGGCTGTTGAAGGAGGTGGTCGTAGAATCAAATTCAATTGAAGAGGAGTATCAGAAAGGGTATCGAGTAAAACGTTCGTATGGTAAACCAGACTATGTGTTGAAGGAGAAGGACATTAATTCTAGTTATGGTAACCTTCTCCAAACATTGCCAGGGAAGGTGCCTGGTTTGGTGATCCGTGAAGTCAACAATCCGGGAGAAGGACCTAAAAAAGTTGTCTACATTGAACGGGGTGGAAAAAACAGTTCTATGTTATTTCCGAAGGAAGTAATTGTTACGGTCAACGATGCCATGGTGAGTGGAACGCCAGAGGATATCTTATCGTCTATTGACCCTTCCTCTGTTGAGTCGGTAGAGATTAGCACCAGTGTAAATGTTTTGTACGGTGCTTCAGGAGGAAACGGAATTGTTTCGGTGTATACGAAGCGAGGCTACTCACCACCAGATGCGCAAAAAAGTTTAGCAAGTATGCAGGTGCCAGGTTATGTCAGCGCCACGGAATTTAAGTCTCCGAATTATGAAGATGAGTTGATCGCAAAAAACTTTATGGACTATCGCTCTACCATTTATTGGAATCCACAAGTACAAACAGATGCTGAAACAGGAAGTGCATCCGTGAGTTTTTTTGCTGCCAGCAGACCAGGTATATACAGAATTGTAGTGGAGGGAGTAACGCAGCGTGGGGATCCAATCCGTTGTGTGCATTTTATTGAGATTGGTAGTGACTAACCCCCAGGAACCATGCTACAATTTTACAGATATAATGGACAAATGACTTTACGCGGTTTGCTGGTTGAAGCATTGATCCTAAATCCCTTTTTACTCATTGCTCAAATTAGTGGACTTGTGGTGGATAGTAAAACCAGAAAACCTCTTGAAAAGGTTGAGGTGTTCGTTCATCAAAGCACCAACGGAACAGAGACCGATCAGGCGGGCCAATTTCAATTGGATAATGTTACTGCAGGATTTTATCAGCTGGTCTTGTATAAGCAAGGCTATACACTTTATAAGTCTACCTTAAAGATTGAAGAGGGCCGTCACTATAAGCTAACGCTGGCAATCGACCGTTCGAAGAAATCAAAAACCTCAACACTTTCGGAACAAGAGAGATCAACAATTCGATCCAGGATTATTCATGACACAATAAGCGAAACGGGTATTAGCATAATGAATATGGAGGAGCTTACTGTAATTCAAAATCATGAACAAAGTATTATAACCTGTAAGCATCCTGTGTTTATTCAAAACACTCGTACAGGTTATCAAATGCACTATTATTTGATGGGGTCGCCTTTGAAGGACCTGTCGGATGCTCCAGTGCGCTACATGCCCATGCAGGCAACGGACTTGCAACAGAGTATTGCTTGGGAGAAGGAGCGCAAGAATTCTTTTATTGGCTCCACAAGGCATTGGCTGATGGCAGTTCTTGGTAATCGGGTAAAGGAAGAAGGGTACACCATCCGTGATAAAATGGGACAGGAAGTTGATGCAACAACTTTCATTTCACCGTCCTCCTTGTTCGGGTACAAAAGAGTTTCAATAAACGAAGCCGTGATTGTACGTCATCAGAACGGGAACACCTCTCAAGTAAGAACAGACGGTCCAGCAGAAGTGAATGCAAATGGCATAACGTTAGCACCAAGAACCCTTCAGTTGAATGGTAGTATGGTAATTGCCGACATAGCGAATCAATTGCCAATTGACTATCAGCCAGTAGCGGGAGAAGTGGAAGACACCTATGCAAAAACACTGGAGAGCTTTTATGAAAAGATCTACGTGCATACCGATAAACCTTACTATTATCCAGGCGAAGCTTTGTGGTTTAAAGGCTACATTCATTACAAAGAACCGGCTTGGCGCGATTCGCTTAGTAGGGTGATGAACGTTGAGTTGATCAATTCGGAAAAAGAGATAACACTCAGCAAAATCTTAAAGATTGACAGTG
>LNEN01000280.1 GCA_001464155.1 Cytophagales bacterium Ga0077538
GAATGTTCGTTCAAGTTGAATAGCAACCGGAAGAAGCAGCACGAACAGTTTTTATGGAGTGTTCGAATTTTACGCTTGATGAGATGAAACGTTTACTTGTTAGTAAAAACCTGCAAGGGCAATTCTAAAACCTACGTATTCGAGATCATCAAGAGTAAAGGCTTGTTCCGGGGAAAAGAAATAAAATTCGTTGTCTTCTCAAGCTGTGAGAAAGCACGCATGCGAATCGATAAGATTCGCTCCGGAATAAATCAAATAAGAAAAATACAGTGGAGTGTAAACAGGGAGGGCTCTTGGAGATGTCCCGAAATAGAATGAAAAGGTACTGTTACCTGGGAAGCCGAAATACGACTGGAGTACGAAACAGCAAAATCGAACAGGGCAACACTAAACACATACTTTTCAGAATCCTCTTCTTCCGCTTCCTTTTCAAAAAGAACGGATGAAAGAGAAGAATGTACTATCTGTTTGTGGAGTGTGACCCCATGATGATGAACCGTTTCAGAAGCGCCTGACTCCGTTATAAAGGCAGGGGCAACAAACTGAAAGCAAATCAGTAAGAGAGCTGTGCGTATCAAATATTTAGATGTGCGTAGTCTCATGTACGTAACGGTAGTACAAAGGTCTGTGAATTTTTCCGAAAAACGTATACACCTATTCAAAAATGAATGCTTTAGTAACCCGTGGGCCAGAAGAAAACCTTACACGTGATGCAATTAGTAGAGTCACAAACGTTTTCAGTACCTTCCCACACATCAAGTTTTCCAACCAAATTGCCCATGGCAAGCCATCGAAAAAAGCGTGATTTCGTTCCCAAAAAGCACATTGCTCAACAACTTCTTGACTTAGAGACGGCAGGAATAGAACTGGCCTATGAACAAGAGGTGCCCCTTAGTTCTTCCAACGTCCAGGTCTTAAAATCAAGTCGAGCAAAAATTTTCGGTATCCTCATTCCCACCGTAGCTTTGATACTCTTCATCACCTACTCATTAAGATCGGAAGAAATTGTACTGGTTGTGGGGCTTGGACTTAGCCTTGCTGTTACGTCCATTCTTCTGAAAACATTTTTAAAAATCAGAGCGGCACTGATAACAGGAACGAAAACAATGGTGCGAGGTATTATCACGGATCGCTTCACCCGAACCGATTACTCAGTAGAAAGAGATGACGATGGTAAAAGGCGTGCTCGAAAAAACTTATACTTAGTTATTGGCAACAGAGAATTTGTCGTGAATCATGAAATTTATTCAGCCTATAGAATCGGTGATGCCCTCGAGCTGTATTTTATTGAGTCGACAAAAAAGAGCAAAGCTTATTTTCTAGAACATCACTTGTTGAAGGGGGCGGGGATTCGGTGATGGAAACGCTTGGCTATGAAGCACTATTGGTGTAGACTATTTACCTGTTTAATATTAGTTTAAGATCTATTATATCATTGTTGTCCAATTGAAACCATTCTCCGCGAATTCTCTTATTCTTAAAATACTCGTGAAGTAGTTTTTCAAATGATTCCGCAATTCTTCTCTTTTGAAATTGCTTTGATTCAATTAACTCAATTGATGGCTTTTCGCTTTGCAGGGTTTTTTCTCGGTACTCTGGCGAATTTGAAATTCCTATTTTGTAAGCCCCATTTATGTTGTCTTTCATAAGGTAAACGAAACAACTCTCCTCTTCAGGTTTTAGAATTGATTCGTCTTTAAATAGATCAAGTATCTCACCTTGAGCTATTGTCAGATACTCACTAAATAGTTGCTTTATTACATTTTGCAAATTCTCTAATGGTCGAAATGGATCATTACCTATTTGCTTTCCTGCAACTCCCGATTTGAATAACAGTTCTTTATTTGATGATTTAAATTTCCATGTTATGAAGGTCTCTGTCGAAAATGTGATTAACTGACGATACATCATGGGGAAAAGAACCTCTTTCATCAATCCCCAATCACTATGCTTTGCTATTTCGTATGGTTCATGATCTATTGAAAATACTTCAACTTTATCCTTGTCAAATAGAAAGCTTAGGGTGTCTCCCTTTTTAGGTTTGAAAAATTTGTCTTGAAATCTAACCTTAAGAAAATTATCGTCTGTTGCGCCCATTACAATTGCATCCACAAAATCTCCATGCCCTCCAAATGAAGGTGGTCTACGGCCACAAACTGATAACCAGTCTATATTTTTCTTTCCGGTAAATTCATCTACAAATATTTTAACCTCATTCATTATTCTACTTATCCAAATTCAGACTAAAACTTGTGTATGCGCAGTCCCAATTTACCTTAAAAATGATTAATCAAATTTGAAATACGTATAGACTTTGCTGGCGGCATTGACTTATAGCTTCCCCCAATCAATTGTACCACCGGTGCTAAAACTATAGTTCTTATTCAATCTTTTCATTTCACCGATAGCTTTATTTAAAAGCTCAACCGTGATTGTACTGACTTCTTCTTTTGTCAAAAATTTTGACGCTGTCAGGTTGTCCTTAATGTTGCTATTATTTACACTGTTTATCTCGTTCGAAAACTCTAAATGAAAAGTCTGGGTGATGAATTGTGTTAAGTTTGAAAGTAGAAAAAGGTCATTAAGTGACCGTGGAGCATTGTAATCCAAATTTTCCTTTCTTAAGTTATGAGCCAAAAGTTGGTTCCTTAAGTCCCCCAAGTCTTTCCATTCCTTTATCTTATTAGTCAAAGGTTTGTTTATTGTCTTTACGTCAATAATTCTCTTACTAAATTCATTTTCGGTTTTGACTCCAAAGATTTGTTCATATTCAGCCAAGAATGAATATGAGTCTATGAGCGCCATGTAAAACAGTGAGTTTAATAACGTCAAATGCTTAGGGTCGATATCCGCGAAATCTGTTTTGTGGAAATTGAAGTCCACTATCAGAGCACATCTGTGTTCGATTTCTCGGGTAAAACGAGTCATTATTTGAATGCTCTCAACTAGTAGTATCAATAGTCCTAAGTTATTTCAGCAACATAATACATCCAAGAACAGACGCACTACTCTTGCACCTAATCAATCATCTCAAACTTGGTATAGGGCACCAACACTTTTGGAATTTTAATGCCGTCCTTGGTCTGATTGTTTTCCAAAATAGCCGCTACAATCCGCGGAAGCGCCAAGGCACTGCCATTGAGGGTGTGTAGTAATTGTGTTTTGCCTTCTTTGTTTTTGTACCGAAGCTTTAAGCGATTGGCCTGATAGGTTTCGAAGTTACTCACCGAGCTTACTTCTAACCAGCGCTTCTGTGCGCCAGAGTATACTTCCATGTCGTACGTAGTAGCACTGTTTACACCCATGTCGCCACCACACAATAATAACTTGCGATACGGTAGCTCTAATTTTTCTAACAGGCTCTGGACATACGCACACATCTCATCCAATACCGCATAGGACTCTTCCGGCTTGCGAATCTGTACAATTTCTACTTTATCAAATTGATGCAAGCGATTCAAGCCACGCACGTGTGCACCCCAACTTCCTGCTTCGCGTCTAAAACACGGTGTATAGCCTACATTTTTTATCGGCAAATCATTTTCATTCACTAACACATCGCGGTACAAATTGGTAATGGGTACTTCTGCCGTTGGTATTAAATAAAGATTATCCGCAGTAGCATGATACATCTGTCCTTCTTTATCCGGTAATTGACCCGTTCCATATCCACTTGCTTCGTTTACCACAATGGGTGGTTGTATTTCGCGATAGCCTTGTTTCTCGGCTTCATCTAAAAAGAAATTGATGAGTGCGCGTTGCAGCTTTGCTCCCTTGCCTTTGTAAACCGGAAAGCCTGCTCCGGCAATTTTAATCCCTAAATCAAAATCGATGATGTCATACTTCTTAATCAGTTCCCAATGAGGCAAGGCATCTTCTGATAAGGTCGGAATGGATCCAAACGTATGCACCGTAATATTTTCCTCCGCACTTTTGCCGGCAGGTACTTTCTCTGCAGGAACGTTGGGAATGCTGTAAAGTAATTTCTGAAGTTCCTCTTCCATGCGGGTGAGTTCGGGACTTAGGTCGCTGGTTTGCTTCTTTAATTCTGCGGTGCGCACCTTCAATTTCTCCGCCTCCTCTTTGTTTCCGCTCTTCATCAAACTGCCAATCTCTTTGGCTAAGCCATTACTCTCGGCCAGGAGGTCGTCTTGCTTGCGCTGTGTTTCTTTTCTTTGTTGGTCAAGTGCGAGTACCTGATCAATGGTTGTATCAATAGAATTCAATCCGCGTTTACGAAGACCTTCAATTACTTTTTCCCTTTGTTCGCGAATGACGTTGACCTGTAGCATGAGTATATTTTTAGAGCGTCAAAAATAATCGAATTTTCCGCAGCAATTTTGTTTTGGTTTCAAAATCGCCTATACTTGCAGGGTCAACAGGGCTTTATCCAGAGCCTGTCAATTATAAATCACAATTTTTACGGTACTCACATCATTCACGTATCAGTTTTTTCTGTCTCAGCATGCCTGAGTTGTATCTAAAATTCCACACTATCAAACAACTTTTTTAAAATCACATGTACACCATTGACGATCTGAATGTCAGACTCCTTTCTGAATTGAAAGACATTGCCGAAGGCATGGGCGTAAAAAATGCCAAGAAACTCGGGAAACAAGAACTCATCTACAAAATTTTGGACGAACAAGCTGCCAAACCCGAGCTAGCCCCTAAAAAAGAAGGCGCAGAACCTGGAAAGCGTCCGCGCAGACGTGAAAATGTTGCCCCCAAAACTGAAGCCAAAGAACTCTCCGCAGATGAATTGCTACAGTCTATAGATATTGATTTAGATTCTCCTTCTATAACCGCTTTTGATGAAGACATTAAACCGGTAACCTTTGAGGCCGAAAAACCGGCTACTGAAGTTGCTGCCCCTCGCGAAGAAAAACCACGCGAAGAGCGCCAGCCGAGAGAGGAACGCCAGCCACGAGAAGACAGAGGTCCGCGCGAACCACGTGAAGACCGTCAACCCCGCGATGACCAACGTGGCAATCGTCCCGATCGTGAACCCCGTGATGAGAAAGCACAACAATTAAAAAATTCCATTCGTGAATTTGATGGTGCCATTGCGAATGAAGGTGTGTTGGAAATTATGCAGGATGGCTACGGCTTTTTGCGCTCCAGCGATTATAACTACTTAGCCAGCCCCGATGATATTTATGTATCGCCTTCACAGATAAAATTGTTTGGCTTACGCACAGGCGATACCATTAAAGGCTTGATTCGTCCACCGAAAGAAGGTGAAAAATATTTTGCTCTCTTAAAAGTAGAGAGTGTAAACGGTAAAACCACCGAAGAGATACGCGACCGTGTAGCCTTCGAATACCTCACGCCTCTTTTCCCTGAACAGAAATTAAAGTTGACCACTACAGGCGACAACATGTCGACCCGTATTCTCGACTTGTTCGCACCCATTGGTAAAGGACAACGCGGTATGATTGTGGCGCAGCCCAAAACAGGTAAAACCGTATTGCTAAAAAATATTGCCAATGCCATTGCCGAAAATCATCCGGAGGTTTATTTGTTGATCTTATTGATTGACGAACGTCCGGAAGAAGTTACCGACATGGCACGTAGTGTTCGCGCAGAGGTAGTAGCCTCTACCTTTGATGAACAAGCTGACCGCCACGTAAAAGTGGCCAGTATTGTACTGGAGAAAGCAAAACGCATGGTAGAGTGCGGTCACGATGTAGTGATCCTCCTTGATTCAATTACGCGTTTGGCACGTGCGTACAACACGGTTGTTCCATCCTCTGGTAAAATACTTTCTGGTGGTGTGGATGCCAACGCCCTGCACAAGCCAAAACGTTTCTTTGGTGCTGCGCGTAAAATAGAAAATGGTGGGTCCTTAACCATCATCGCAACCGCCCTAGTGGACACAGGTTCTAAAATGGACGAAGTAATTTTCGAAGAATTTAAAGGAACCGGTAACATGGAATTGCAGTTGGATCGCAAGTTGAGTAACCGCAGAATTTATCCTTCTATTGATATTACTGCATCGGGTACCCGAAGGGAAGATTTGTTAATGAAGGAGGAAGAATTAGCCCGCGTGTGGATTCTTCGCAAGTTTATGAGTGACATGAACTCCGTAGAAGCGATGGAATTCCTGCAACAACGCATGAAAGGTACGCGTACCAACGAAGAGTTTTTGCTCTCCATGAATGGCTAAGTGATTGAACGAATTTTTACAAAACAAAAAGACCGCTGCATATAGCGGTCTTTTTGTTTTAGGGATGTCGGTAATACGTCTTACTCACAATTCGCCAGCCTTCGGTAAATTTGTAAAGCACTATATAATCCGTAAAGGTCTTCTTGCCCTCACGAAAAAGTTCCAGCTTAACGGTTGCGGCTGTACCGGTGATATCCACATCCAAAAAGTTAGCATCGGTTCGCACCACTTTAGTATCTGGTTTCGCTTCCGCTCTTCTCTTTTCAATGGCGGTTATCCATTCTTCAATAGGATATGGCTTCACTGAGTTTTCCATAAATCGCAACATCGCAAAGGAGGGGTGAAAGCCTTTTCGTATGTCTTCAATGCTCCCATTGTTTTGAATTCCCTCCACATAAGCACTTGTGACAACATTTTTAACGGCCTCTTCTTCGGAGGATTGAGCAAACAATCCCTGGGCTCCAAACAATAGAATAAATACAAATCGCATCGCTTTCATCAGTTTATTTTTTAGTTGAACAACGTGTTAGACTTAAAGAAGGTTATCGACCAAGGACCAACGGCACCCTCTTCCCTCCCAATACCCATTTGCGCTGGTCATTCCATTTTCTTGAGAATTGCAAAACTTCTTACATGCGGGCCTTTTGGCCAAGCACACCGCCATATAATTTAGTAGCTTTAGAAACTTGAAGCACGTATAAACCGTGAAAACCTTAACCCTCCTGTTTTCTGTAGTGGGCACCCTTACCATGGGGTGGCAAACCACCCGTGCACAATCCCAAGTGGTAGACAGTCTGGAGAAGGTTCTTAGTATAGCCGCCCCTGATTCTATCAAAATCAGAACTATTAACAAACTCATTTATTATTATTACTCAGATAATAATGCGGAACGTCTCTTAGAACTTTCAAAGCAGGGTCTTGCCTTGGTCGATAAAGTTGAAGACAAGCAGGACATTGGTACCACCTACTTAAACCATGCCCTGGCTACCGAAGTGGTGGGAGAGTATACCCAAAGTCTTGAGTACAACGGGAAAGCACTCAGTGTTTTTAAATCACTCAATGATAGCGCCAGCATTTCCGTCATACTCAACAACATGGGTATCGGGTATAATCAGTTGGGTGATTATAGTATGGCGGTGTATTATTTACTCCGTGCCAT
>LNEN01000281.1 GCA_001464155.1 Cytophagales bacterium Ga0077538
GTGGGCACACTTTGTGGAAGCAATATGTGAGCGCCACCCGAAATACCCGTGGTGCGGTCTTGAAGAAATAAACCAATACAAGACCCCAGCCCTAAACAATTGTAAAGGGTCTGTTTATGCCTGCTGACTACAAATTCATCAATATTTAATCTGTACTCTTTCATGCAGCCGTAGCTTTTTTCAGGTTGGTAGTGAGTTCCTGATCTACTACTTTGAAGATGTCAATCAGGATAATCAGGCGTGTACCTGTTTTGATGATGCCCTTGATGTAATTGACTTCTGCATTAGCATCCGCAATAATACCTACGGATTCATCCAAGTCATTCGAACTTACGGAGATGGTATTGGGTACTTCATTGACGAGAAGGCCCATTTTGAAATCTTCACTTTCTACTACCAAGGTGTAACGCTTGCCTGTAAGCTGATTTTCGGTTCGCTGAAGGTTAAAGCGTTCTTCCAAATCAAAGATGGCGATTACATTTCCGCGTATGTTGGCCACACCTTTTACATATGAAGGTGTTTGAGGCATCTTGGTAATGTTAGGGGTGATCACCACTTCTTTAATTTGATCGATGCGCAAACCATATTCTTCTTGCCCCAACTTGAACACGACAATCTGAAGTGTTCGTTGTGTACTGTTGTCAGTCTGTTTTGATACAATTGCTTCGGCCATACCTATTCTGTTTAAGGGTTCCTGGAGCGAGGTCGTCATCCATCGATCCGAAAGGATCGATGGATGAGCCTGAGCAAGATTATTTTCTAAGTTTAAATTGTTGAATTCCTGCTTGTAATTCGGCTGCTACTGCAGACAATTCATCTCCTGCTTTCGCAATTTCCAACATGCCTGAACTCATCTGCTGGCTGGAGCTTGCTACTTGTTGTGTTCCGGCTGCAGTCTCTTCCGATACGACTACGATTTGCTCGATGTTTTTCACCACCGTTGAAATCGCTTCTTTCTGTGTGCTGGTGGCGGCTTGTATTTCTTTTGAAGAAGAGAAGGTTTCTTCACTTGTCTTAGCAATTTCCTGGAAGATAACTTCTGCCTCCACACTTGATTTATTTCCTTCCTTCACACTGCTCTCCATAATTTCGATGGCCTTACCAGCTGCTTGTGTATCCTTCTGCACATCACCGATAATTTTTTCGATTTCTACTGCTGATCTTCTGGAATCTTCCGCCAGCTTTCTGATCTCTTCTGCGACTACCGCAAATCCACGACCTGCATCACCCGCTCTCGCTGCTTCAATGGCTGCGTTGAGTGCCAGCAAGTTTGTTTGACTAGCAATATCGGTGATCACATTAAGCGTCCGTCCAATTTCTTCAGTACGCTTGGTGAGTACACTAATAGACTGTGAGGTTTGTCCGGCAGAGTCTTTGATGCCATTCATGTTGTTCACGAGCACCTTCACAGTTCTCATACCTTGGTTCGAACTTTCAAGTCCTTTCTCTGCAGCTTTGTTGATCAGGTTCGCTTTCTTCTCCATGTCGTTAGAAGAAGTCATGACATGACCAATCAACTTAGACGACTCATCGGTACGCGATGCCTGATCTTGTGCACCTTTCGCCATTTGCGAAATGGCAGTCGCCACTTCAGCTGTATTGCGTTTCATGTCGTCAGTCTTCTTTTGCAAGAGGTCTGATGATTTGGCTACGACATCCGAGCCCTGGCTGATCTGACCTAATACAGAATTTAAATTATCTAGCGTTCTGTTTACTTCTGCCGTTAATCCTCCGTTGTCTACTGCAGTGTTGCAACGTAAACTTAAGTCACCTTTCGACATGGCCTTGATGACGCGAATGACCTCCGTCATGTCCAGTGCATATTTCACCACCTTGTAAGGCTTGCCTTCCGCATCCTTGATGGGATTGTAAGAAGCCTGAATGTAAATTTCTTCACCACTCTTCGTGATGCGAGTATACGTTCCGACAAAATATTCTCCACGATTTAAGGTGTCCCAGAAACTTCTGTACTCAGAGCTGCGACCGTATTCGGCCTCTACAAACATGCGGTGATGTTTGCCCTTTATCTCGTTGATGGAATAACCAAGTGTTTTTAAGAAATTATCATTGGCATCGATGATGGTTCCATCCATGTTAAAGGAGATCACCGCATTGGACATGCCGATGGCGGCCAATTGTCCTTCGTAATCAATATTTTTTAATTTTTGAGCGGTGATATCAGTAGCGAGCTTTATAATTTTTACAACATTACCCTTATCATCTTTCATAGGGGTATAATTGGCCTGAAGCCAAACATCGGTACCATCTTTCGCTTTGCGCACAAACTCACCAATCTGCGGAAGCCCATTTTTTAGATTAATCCAAAATTGCTGGTAGGCCTGCGTGTTGGTATAGGCAGGATCACAGAACATGCGATGATGTTTACCTTCAATTTCGGGCAATGTGTACTTCAAGGTATTTAAGAAGAGATCGTTTGCTTTTATAACAGTGCCATCAGTAGTAAATTCGATGTAGGCATTAACAGCATTGATCGCATTCATGGTGCCTTCCAGTTCTTGCTGCTTTACTACTTGCTCGGTGATAACGTAGCGCACACCAATGTATTTAACAGGCTTGCCATTAGGGCCAAGCACCGGAGCAATCAAGGCATCTACCCAATAGGCGGAACCATCTTTACACCTGTTTTTAATAATGCCTCTGAAGATTTTACCTTTTCCAATCGTGGCCCACATTTCTTTGAACACACTCTTTGGCATATCCGGGTGACGGAACATGCTATGCGGTTGTCCGATACACTCTTCGCGGGTGTATTGTGACACTTCGCACAATAAATCATTTACGAAAGTAATGTCACCTTTTAAATCTGCCTCGGAAACAACACACGCCACATTGATTTGATCCATGCGTGTTTTCAACTCGCGTTGTAGATCTTCTAGTTCTAAAGTAGATTTTTTCTGGACCGTTACATCCTTGACGTACAAGGTACTCTGCAATTTATCTCCGGCTTGCACGCGCGCGATGGACAAGGCACACCAAAAGCTTTCCAGGGCGCCACGCTTCACGTGTAGTTCAACCTCTTCACCTGCTTGTAGTGTGTGAATCTTTGCCACCTGCTCTGCTGAAAACAGGGCCGACAGTGGACTACCGATTAACTGATGTTTGTCAACTGCAAAAAGGTTGGCAGCCGATTTATTAAGGGTGAGGAGATTACCACTTTGATCAAACGTAAGAATACCATCCACGGCCTGATCATAGGCATCTGTCTGTGCTTTTAAAAGACTCTCAATTTCCGTCAGTCGTTTACGGATTTCAGACGAGGATTCTGACTTCGCTGCAGGGGCACTTCCACCGGTGCCGCCATTTTCTTTATCCTGATAATAATTTGGTTTCATACGTGTTGATTTAATGAAGTGTATCTTAATTTTTTATAGAAGACCAGTGCGGTGTCCCAGCATAACCAGGAACCAGGTGAGTGTGTACAAGAGGGAAAGGACAAGTATTGAATACAGCGCTATGACTACGCCTTGCATAAGTCGGGCAGGGATGGGGGTCCATGCTTTACCTATCTTCGTATAAATAGCCTTGTTCATGCGAATTAGTTTAAGCAAGTGTGTTCAAAGTCAAAATCACTAACGGTAGGATACTTTACTACTGCCAGCTGTCGTGTTTGCCAGGTATAGGGGCGCTGCGAGAATTGAATAAGTTCATAGCCTTGTTCAATTAGTTTTTGCAGGGCATTGCCTCTGCAATCCGCAAGCGTAGTCTGGTCAACAGCGCGTTCAAGCATTTCTTTGAGTTGCTGTGCATTGATGTTCTTCCATCGCTCTCCCTTCATAATCTTGTAGAAGAGATTGGTAGAGCCGGGCGTGGTCTTACAAAAAGTGACGATGGCCGAATCATCTGCAAAAGAGCGAATCGCTTGTAAGAGTAATTGGGAAGACTTGCCAACAGTTAAAATCAGAAGGTGGTTTTCATGACTGAGAATCATTACTTCATTATAGTAGGTGCTCAAACCACCCAGGTACGCGAGTACTTGTGTTTCATTGAAATTAACCTTATGACGAAGTTGATCGGGTATCAAATTCAGGTTAATTTCTGCTGCTGTGATATTAGCTTCCATGCCTGTTTTTTTTAATAAAGGTCGCCTGATAAACCAGGTCATTCAATCCGCGAAAACGTGTATTTTGATCTCCTGTGATCTACCGAAAATCTATCCGTAGAACTACGTAGAACTGTTTCAGATTTAGAATTTCAATGTCGTTTAGTTAATCCTTTTTGTAGCCTCACCTCCAGTCCTCTCCAAAGGAGAGGATGATTATGGAAGCTTAACTAAACGACATTGGATTTGAATTTCAGAGTGGAAATGAGCGAAGAAATCATTTCTTTAGTAGAAATGGTACCCGATTTTGCAGATTGCAATTGAATCTGATCTCTTATTCAGAATGATTAAGTTGTTGCTTGCGATTAATCAGTTTTCCCTTAGGACTATTGGGTATATACACTTTGAAAAGACTTCCAAAGCCGACTTCCGAATTGACCGTTATATTTCCTCCTAATTGTTCGACCCCTTCTTTCGCGATGTATAGGCCCAGACCCGCTCCCTTCGAATGTACAGTAGCTTTGTAGAACATGTTGAAAATAGTATCAAAATATTGCTTGGCAATACCAATACCATTATCGTGTATTTCGATGGTTACTGCATTGGGTGTTACAAAGGTGGTAATGTTGATAAAGGAATGTGTCTTGTTAACATCTACAAACTGTATGGCATTTCTGATCAGGTTGTCAAGGGCAATCTCGATTCGGTCTGTATCATTGTAGAACAGGCTAGATCCGTTTACCACTACTTGTATTTTAATTTTGCCAAAATGGTCATCTCCGCAATGGTTGTTGATGATTTTCCAAATGAGCGATTCAAAGTCAATTTTTTCGCTGTGAATATTTTTGTAGGTGGTTTTAGAAAAGCTGATAATATCGCGTATGATTTTATCAAGTTTGTGTGTGCTGGCTTCAATTTTGTCAGCGTATTCTACCAGCGTGTTATCTTTAGAATCCATTCGGATGAGATTGACTAGCCCCATGATGGTGGTGAGGGGGGCTCGTAAATCATGAGAAGTACTGTACAAAAATTTCTCCATCTGGTGATTGATTTTTGCCAGTTGTTGGTTTTTCAATTCCAGGTTCTGCTCAAAGGCTACTCTTTCAGAAATGTCCAGAGCAGTCCAGTTGATCATGGGTTCACCCAATTCGTTGGTTTGAACTTGCACATTTACGAGCGCAACAATTTTCTTTCCTGAAAGCGATTTAAAGTTGACAGCAAGACCTTGAACACGCTGTTCCCGCAACACTCGACTTTTGAGTTTCTCATACTCGAGGGGATCCTGAAAGAGTTCAGATACGGTAAATCCCTTGGCTTTTTTAAATTGATTAAAGCCGAAGGTTTCTACAAAAAGTCTATTGCTGAATTGAAGCAGGTCTTGTAAGGAGGAGC
>LNEN01000282.1 GCA_001464155.1 Cytophagales bacterium Ga0077538
AGGTTGTTCTTATGCTGAAAGGCTAACGCTTTTCCATTCAAAAATACTGTTGAAACTTCCATTCCCTTACCTGCAGCATTCTTAGTGGCCAGATCAAGTTCAAGTAATTTGATCTCCTTTTTGCTAAGCGCTTGTAACGTAGCTTTCCCCTTCATTACATCAGTGGAATCATTGAGTTCAATGTGGAATGAATAACTTTTAACGTCTATCAGTTCCCTATTAGCTTGTGCGATGGCAGCGACCGGGAGGAGGTAGCCAATGCCACAAAGCAATAAAAAGGAAGGGGTAAGCAGTGCGGATGTAAATTTCTTGTAACTTATCATACTCGTATTTCTTGTTTCTAAAAATGACACTTGTGCAGCGGTTTTTCAACTTACTTTTTTTGATCGGTAGTGTAATGCTTTTTACAAGCTGGGGATTTTTTGCTCACAAGCGATTATTTGCGAGAAGCTTCGGTGAATCCGGATCGAAGACGTATGGCAGTGGTAGAGGAAGCTGCCCGGCATTACATTGATTTGGATCACTTTGGAGACAGTGCTCTTTATAAGATGCCCCGATATTGGAAGGAGGCTGTTGAGAGATATTCTGAAGATACCTTAAAAGCATACGGTATTGTACCCTGGCATGTGAATACGATGTATTATCGCTTGAGGGATGCCTTCCTGCAGCGAGATCCTCAGCTTATTTTAAAACTTTCTGCCGAGTTGGGTCATTATTTAGCCGATGCGAATGTGCCACTTCACACTACAAAAAATTATAACGGGCAATTAACTGGCCAAGAAGGTATTCATGGTTTTTGGGAATCACGATTGCCAGAACTTTTTGCGAAAGACTATACGCTCTTTGTGGGTAAGGCAAGTTATGTGTCCTCACCGCAGCAAGCCGTGTGGCAAGCCATTGCTGTGGCACATGGACAAGTAGATAGCGTTCTTCAAATCGAACGGGAACTAAGTGTACAATTTGGAGAGAAAAAATATTCTTTTGAAACGAGGGGCAAACAGACAGTGCGTGTGTACTCAGTTGAATTCTCGAATGCTTTTCATAAAAAGTTGAACGGCATGACAGAACGGCAAATGAAAAAGGCCATCAAGCTAATTGCTGATTTTTGGTATTCTGCCTGGGTAGATGCGGGACAGCCAGATTTAAAAAAGTTGACTCAATACAAGCCAAGTCAAGAAGAATTGATAAAATGCAAGCAAGAATTGGATCAATGGAAACAAGAGCGTATTAAAGTGCGGGACCATGAGGCTGAATATTAAAAATACAGTTATTCAGACCTAACGCAACCTGAATTGATCATTGAAAATGATGAGGTGTTTTGTATCTTGGTATCTAAACAATAACGATTATGAAAACAGTATTGAAATCAGCAACGCTACTCGTATGTGTTATGTTAGTAGCCTGTGTATCAGCGTATGCACAAGAACCAGCGAAGGATCCTGCAACTGAAAAGAAGGAGAAGGAAAAGACTGAAAAGGCAGAAAGTAAGAAGCCGGAAAAAGAACAAAAAGAAGTAGAGAAAAAGAAAGAAGGAGACGGAAAGGCTTATGGTACAGATAAGGAAGGCAAAGAAGGAAAAGAGTTTGGAGAGCAGAGAAGTACTGACGCCAAAGCCGCTGAGAATAAGGAGCAAGAAAAAGTGAAGGAGAATGACAAAAAGAAAGAGAAGGAGATGAAGTCTAAAGCAGATAAGAGTTCTAAAAAATCCGAGAAAAAATCGAAGGAGAAAAAACCAGGCAATTAATCCTTGGTTTTTTTCTTTAAGAAACTTGTTCTGCCAACAGGTACATGACAGCCATGCGGACGGCTACACCATTCTCTACTTGATCTAAAATAATGGCATGTGGCGAATCAGCTGCATCGCTGCTTAATTCAACACCTCGGTTGATCGGACCAGGGTGCATAATAACGATTGGCTTTTTCAGCGAGTCGAGAATCTTTTTGGTGATGCCGTAGTAAAGTGAGTACTCCCGTAAAGAAGGAAAATACTTGATTTGTTGACGTTCCAATTGAATGCGCAGCACATTGGCTACATCACACCATTGAAGCGCTTTCATTACATCCAGTTCAACCTGCACGCCCAATTGTGCGATGTACTTGGGCAGTAGTGTTGGGGGCCCGCACACCATTACTTTGGCACCTAGTTTTTGAAGGGCAAAAATATTGGACAGTGCCACACGTGAATGCAGGATATCTCCGATGATGGCTACTTTCTTGCCTTCTACGGAACCTAACTTCTCTCGAATAGAAAAGGTATCTAGCAAAGCTTGAGTGGGGTGTTCGTGTGTGCCGTCACCCGCGTTTACAATATTGGCTTTAATGTGTTTGGCAAGATAGTGAGGCGCACCAGGACTGGCATGGCGCATCACAATCATATCCACCTTCATGGCCAAAATGTTATTCACCGTATCTAGAAGGGTTTCTCCTTTTTTCACGGAGCTGGTGGAAGCAGAAAAATTTACGACATCTGCCGACAGACGTTTCTGTGCCAGTTCAAAAGATAGGCGAGTACGAGTTGAATTTTCGAAGAAGACGTTGGCAACTGTTACATCGCGCAAGGAAGGCACTTTCTTAATGGGGCGGTTGATAACATCTTTAAAGTTATCGGCAGTTTCAAAAATTAATTCTATGTCTTGACGGGTGATGTCTTTAATACCGAGGAGGTGTTTTTGACTGAGTCGTGACATAGTTTATTCTTGATTGATCAACCAGATTTTGTTTTGTTTACTTCCTTGAGCTTGCCAATCCACCAGCACACGCTGTGAGGCAAGTGTATTCACTGTTTTGCCAACATAATCAGGGGCGATAGGCAAATCCCGGTTATATTTTCTGTCAATGAGAACGAGAAGTTCTACCTTTTTAGGACGGCCAAAAGCAATCATGGCATCCAGCGCTGCCCTCACCGTGCGGCCCGTAAAGAGTACATCATCGATGAGAATAACGTTACGACCTTCAATGATAAAGGGCACCCTTGTTTCGTTTGCTTTTACAGGTATCTCGCGCCTTCTAAAATCATCGCGGTGAAAGGTGGCGTCCAAAAAGCCTAGGTCGATCTTTTTGCGTAATGATTTCTCCAACTTACCGTGGATAAGTTGAGCTAAATACACGCCCCGGGGCTGCATCCCTAGAATGACGGTTTCAGAGAAATCGCTATGATTTTCAATAAGTTGCTGGCAAAGACGGCTAAGGGTGATGTCGAGGAGGTCCGTGTCAAGAATGAGTTTCTTCTGCATAGCCGTTTGGCAAAGATAGTAATTTTAAGAAACGAAGTGTATAAATAGAAGGATTAGACAAAGGGTATAAAGCAGAGGCTTTTCCATCTGCTTAGTTACATTTAAGCTTATTAATGAAAAAGACACTTCGTTCAAGTTGATCACCTTTTTCATTGATGTTGAGGATGTACTGAACACCATACGCATATAGATAATCGCCATACCAATACTCCAACTTTGTGAGGGTTGTTTTAGTATCGTTCACAATGTCCCCTTCATAGAATGTTTTAATGGGTTCAGTATTCTTCCCTTCAACGACAGTTTTACCATCAATCACTTTTGTGCGCAATTCGTTGTTGAAAAGGTAGAGTAGGGTGAGGTTTTGATCCGTTGCTTTCAGTTTCACAAATTGCTCTTTGGTAAATGTTTTGACGTCATTTATTTCAAAAGTATTATCCCATAGCAAGGTCCCTTTGTCATCAAATCCCAGAACTGTGGCATGGGTGTAACGATATCCATCAAAGATCATGTTCGTTCCATAGGGTGTTGCCTGTGTTCCATACGAGAAAAAACCGGAAGCGCTGCTAATGTTTTGGTACTTTGGGTAAAAGGCTTCTCCCAGTAAAATGAATTGGTTTTGATAGGGAATGAGCTCGTGTACCAAGAGTCTGTAGTTGAAGCGGTTATTCTTTCCCTTTGATTTTCTTCGGTTGATTCTTCCTTTTACGCGCTTTTCCCGATTAGATTTCATGTAGGAAAAAAAATTCTCCAGGTCTGCAAAATTGTAATAACGTAGTTGTTGTTCTCCAAAGGGATTGATGGAGGCAACGAAGAGTCCTTTAGAATACTCTGAGTTTCGTTGACCGTAGACTCCGGCTACGATTTTCAGGTTGTCAGGAGTACGCAAAATCCTACCAAAGAGCAAGCTCTTGTTTCCTTCTACAGGTAAAACAAGTTGGTTTAGAAAATCACCCTCTGGACTATAACTTTTTATCCAGATCGTTTTCTCTCGGTTAAAATACCGGGCACTCACCAGTACATCAAAGGTATTATCTTCATACACCCTCACCTGATCCAGTTGGCCAACTTCACTGAAAAGACCGGGCAGGATTTTTAGTTTCAGTGTCGTAAAATCAAAATGAACTACAATGGGAACACGGTTGTAGTAACCACCGATA
>LNEN01000283.1 GCA_001464155.1 Cytophagales bacterium Ga0077538
TCCCTCCTTCACGTTAATTCGTTTCCAGAATTTTAAAGAGCTCGTCCAGGTCTGGTGTAATGATAATTTCAGTGCGTCTGTTCTTTTGCTTGTTCTGCGGAGTATCGTTGGCAACCAGTGGTGTGTACTCGCCCTTACCTGCCGGCACAATTTGCTTGGGCGATACCCCTCCGTTCACTAAAATTTTCGTGATGGAGGTAGCACGCATCACACTCAAATCCCAGTTGTCTTGCATGTAGGCAGACTTTTTAGAAATAGGCACATTATCGGTGTGGCCTTCTACCATAATGGTGATGTCCTTTTGGTCTTTCAATGCTTTCGCTAACTGCTGCAAGGCACCCACACCCTTCTTATCTACTTCAATGCTTCCCGAACCAAACAACAATTGCTCCGCCAGGGATACATACACTTTGCCATTCTTAACTTTTACTGTCAGGTCGCTTTCCTTGAAGTTTAGCAAGGCATTGCTGATGCGTGCTTTTAGGTCTTGCACCGCTTTGTCTTTGTTGGCCAGTACCTGTTCCAGTTCGTTCACCTTTTTTTCGCGCTCAGCCAGGCTGGTGCTGAGAGAATCGTTTTCCCTTCTTGTCTTCTCAAGATTTTGCTGAATGCTCAATAATTGCTGCTGTTGCTGGGTAAGATCCCGGTTTAGCTTTCCACTATTATTTAGCAAGTTTTTGTACATTAGGTTCAATTGATCATGCTCCGCTTCCAGTCCCGCCAATTTCTTTTGATTTTGACGCAGGCTGCTCCCCAGATCCAGTGTATCCTTTTTTAATTGATTAAAATCTCCTTCCAGTTTGGAATAGTTCTTGTTTAACGCATCCAATTCGGTGGTTTTATCGTTCAATTCCGACTCCGTCTTTACTTTTTGCGCCAGCATGTCATCAAATTTCTTTTTGGAGACAATGCAACTGTTAAAAAGAAGGGAAACAACCGTTAGTACTATTAACTTTTTCATGCTTTAAAGGAGGTTACCAGATAGAATACCAATTAATTAATGCGCAAAGAAACACAAAAGTCTCAAATCCGTATCTCAACACTAACTAACAACCCATATGAACAGTCCACGATTTAAATTCCTTGCCTTGCTGCTATCCGCAGGGCTTTTCCTTACCGCTTGTGATAAGGACGATGAAAAAGAACCTCTTTCAGCAGAAGAGGCCCAAGATGCCATGGCTGCCATCGATAGCGAATTGGCCAATGAATTGGAAGATTTAGCCAATGCGGAAGGTTTCATGGCGTTACAGACTTTAGGAGGTCTTAGCGGTGCAGGAGACCCCTTCCCCTTAGGACGCGTAAAAGAAGCTAGAAAGAATCCTAATTATCATGTTCGCAAAGCTGTCAACAGTCTTCAATACATCATCAATGGTGCTACGCAGCATGCGCGCACACAAGGAGACGAACCCTTTAATTACACGCAGAACAAAGGTGTATACGAGTGGAATGCCACACAGCAAACATTCGTAAAAACAGGCAGCTCCAATATTATCGAAATACGCTTCCCTACAGAAGGCAGTACAACCAACGATGCTATTTTCAGATTAACTGAGTACGCTGAAGTGGCCACACCCGATGGAGATGAGGCGTATAGTGCAACCGCCATCGAAGCAACCCTTGATATTGAGAACGTAAAGCAAGCTAGTTTAAGTGTGGATATAGAATACAGAGGTGATGGTACAGACGAACCCAAATTTGCAGACATCACGTATTTTGTAAATCCCTATACCATTGATGTTGATTTAGATGACCGCTCAGCGTCTACTACTTCTTTTTCTCAACGTTTGAGCAAAGCGGGTGATAATTTGATTGGATGGAGTTTAACCGCCACCTACCAGGGAGCGAAGGTGGAAGAAAACATCAGCAAACTGAAAGGTACTTTTGAGTTGGGTTCTGCTTTGTTTACAATTGAAATTGAGGCACCAACAGGCTCCTCTCAAGGAGATGACCTGAATGATTTTATAAAAATTTCTATCACTATCGATGGTCAGAAAGTTGGTGATATTGTTTGGGTAAGTGATACCACAACAGGCGAACCTATTCCGTATGTAAAATATACCGATGGTTCTAAAGAGCCCTTGGCAGATATTTTCGAATCCCTCGGAGCAACCCTTAATGAGCTGGCCTTGATTGGCTAAGGATTGATACACATTCTTGTAAAAAGGAGTCTTCGCGACTCCTTTTTTATTTTCTACCTTTCCTCACTAAATAATTCTGTATGGAAGGAATGTTAAAAGCAGATAGTCTAAAAAATAAGACTATCGTCATTACAGGAGGTGGTACAGGCCTGGGGCGTTCAATCGGAAAATACTGCCTGGAGTTGGGCGCCAATCTGGTGATTACCTCGCGCAAGAAAGAGGTTATCGAAAAAACTGCTGCTGAGCTGATGCAGGAAACAGGTGGAAGTGTACTGGCTGTGCCTGCCGATGTACGGAAATACGAAGAGATCGAGAATGTGCTAAAGGAAGCAGAAAAAAGATTTGGACAAATCCATGCCGTGCTTAACAACGCAGCCGGTAATTTTATCAGTCCTACCGAACGCTTATCACATCGTGCCTTCGATATTATAGTTGACATCGTATTGAAAGGAACATACTACACGACACTGGCCGTTGGAAAAAACTGGATCAGCAAAAAGCAACCTGGTATCTTTTTAAACATTGTTACCACTTACGCCTGGACAGGCTCAGGGTACGTGGTGCCGTCTGCTTGTAGTAAAGCCGGTGTGTTGGCATTAACTCGTTCGTTGGCCGTTGAGTGGGCCAAGTACAACATTCGCAGCAATGCCATTGCTCCAGGCCCTTTTCCAACCGAAGGTGCATGGAGTCGTTTATTACCAGGAGATTTAGTGAAAAAATTCGACCCTGCTGAACGTGTTCCGTTGAAGCGTGTAGGGGAGCATCAAGAGTTAGCAAACCTGGCAGCCTACCTCCTTTCTGACTATTCTGCCTATGCTTAGAAACGGTGGGGAATTTAGTCACCTCGAAGAAATCCCTAACGAAATGTGGGATATGATTGAGAAGACACGCAAGTAAGTTTGTTCCCAAGCACTATAGACTTAATTTTGACCATTACATTTTAGAACTCACAACCATGAAATTCGCAACGAAAGCAGTCCATGCCGGTGTAGCTCCCGATCCTTCAACCGGGGCCATCATGACTCCCATTTTCCAAACTTCTACGTATGTACAAGAAGGTCCCGCTCAACATAAGGGCTATGCCTATGCACGCGGTGCCAATCCTACTCGCGCCAGCTTGCAGAAGAGCATTGCTGCATTGGAAAATGGTAAACACGGTTTGTGTTTTTCATCGGGCATGGGCGCTACCGATGCGGTGATCAAATTGTTAAGTCCAGGGGATGAAGTTATCACCAGCAACGATTTGTACGGTGGCACCTATCGCATGTTCAAACGCGTATATGAAAAATTTGGAATCAAATTTCACTTTATTGATTTAACCAATGCCGCTAACATTGCTCCCTTGGTGAATGCCAAAACAAAATTGATTTGGGTAGAGACGCCTACCAATCCTTTGATGAACATTGTGGACATTAAGGCGTGCGTGGACATTGCTAAAAAGAACAAGATCATCGTAGCAGTAGACAATACCTTTGCTTCACCGTACTTACAAAACCCCTTGGAGTTAGGTGCTGATATTGTAATGCATTCGGTAACAAAATATCTGGGTGGGCATTCTGATGTGATTATGGGGGCACTCGTGGTAAACGATGATACCCTGTACCAAGACCTTGCCTTCATTCACAATTCATGTGGCGCGGTGCCAGGCCCGCAGGATTCCTTTTTAGTATTGAGAGGTATCAAGACACTCCACTTGCGCATGGAGCGGCACTGCATTAACGGAAAGAAAATTGCAGAGTTTTTAAAAGCACATCCTAAAGTAGGCAAAGTATACTGGCCAGGTTTTGCAGATCATCCGAACCATGCCATTGCCAAAAAGCAGATGAAGGATTTTGGCGGCATGCTTTCCTTTACGTTAAAAGATGACAGCATAGAGAAAGCACATACACTCATGAAGAGTGTGGAATTATTTGCGTTAGCAGAATCACTGGGTGGTGTGGAATCCTTGATTAATCACCCGGCTTCTATGACTCATGCCAGCATTCCAAAAGAAGAACGTTTAAAGAGTGGTCTGGTCGATTCGTTAATGCGTTTGAGCATTGGCGTAGAAGACGCAGACGACTTGATTGAAGACCTGACGCAGGCACTTACGAAAGTATAAAAGCAAAAGCCGCTGACCTGATAGTCAGCGGCTTTTTTCAACCCTTCCTATTAAAGTCATTGTGCTTTGCTCTGTGAATGGAACGATTCGCATGGTTCTGTTTCTGATGCAGCATTCTGCCTTCCATAGGTGTTACCACACCATCAGCCTTGGCTCTGCATTCAGCTTTTCGAATGTGTTGTTGTTGCATACGAAGCATGTGCGCTTCTTTTCTTGATACGGAACCCTGATGCTTACCTTGTGCAATGCGGGCATGTTGCGCCCGTTGTCTTGTATTAATGTCCGCTGGGGTAGTCTGAGCAATGGCCGCGCTTGCTATTAAAGCAAAGGATGCCGCAAGAATGAATGTATTTTTCATGGCTTTTTTTGAAGATTAGACTTGTTGAAAAGTGAAAGGTTTACTCTCCCCAATAAAAAAAAATAATAACACCCCTTCTCCTCACTCAGGAAGCGGCAAGAAGCTGGTCAATTTTATCTTTAAGTATACGTTCGCGTGCTTCCCAGTCCCCATTCACCAGGGTATAAGAGATTGATCGTCTTTGCAGTTCTGACTTAAACACTTCGAACATTTCATTACGCATGTCCTTCAAATCGCGCATGCCATCGGGTACCCAAGGCACATCAATGTCGAAAAGAAAATAATGATCGTATTGAACCATTTCTTCCAGCTGATAAAGTACCGGGGGCACCACCTTTAGATAGTGTCGTGAGTAGATTTCGGTAGTAATCAAATCCGTGTCGCAAAGTAAAATGCGGTTTGCATTTTTGATGAGTTGAAAAATACGAGCGGTTTGTACTCTGCCAATAGTAATGATGTCCTCACGATTAAAATCATTGGAAGCCACTATCTCTCTCGCCACTTCAGGCACAAAGATCGTCTGGTACAATGAAGCTAAATGCCGGATCATGGTAGACTTACCTGTGCTCTCCGGCCCATAGAAACAAAAAAGTTTCACGCCTTCTATCATCTTGCTTCGTACTGTTTAAATTCCTTCCACCATTTGTAAAAACCATAGGCAGCTATGAAGCAGAATGCCAAATACTCAAGGCCAACAAATTTTATTCCCTTCACAAAATACATGTACGTAGCTACTGCGTCCACGACAATCCACACCAACCAACACTCCGCTTTCTTCTGAACCATCAGATAGGTAGCCACTATGCTCATCACGGTCACAAAAGAATCCGCATAGGGAAAGGCACTGGGCAAGCTAAAGAGTGAAGGGAAAAGCGTGTGTAGATTTTGAGAAAAAGATCCTAGCCCAAAGGTCCCGAGCATTCCCAGTAATACAAAAGCAAGAAGCCATCGCAGCGGCATAAAACTTACCCGCAATTCCTTTTTTTGATTTTCTTCCAGTGTAGAAGGATGTGACCAACGCCACCATCCAACCAAATTCGTAATGAAAAAGAAAATTTGAAGAAACATATCAGGATATAATTGCACCTGATAGAAAAGGAAAAATAATAAAGTCACATTGATAATGCCTATCGGCCAGCTCCAGATATTACCCCGCGCAGAAAGCCATACCGCCACAGCCCCCGCGATCGTCCCGAAAAATTCGAGATAACTCATCGGGTAGTCCAAAACAGTAAAGAAGATATTTGTGATGTCGAATAAATTCATGAAGAGTGAAGGGAAGACACAAGTAGTGAGACGTGATACATAAGCAGATTAATGTGGTGTCAGTTAGGAATGAATTTTTACTACTTGATACTTAAGTCTATTCTAA
>LNEN01000284.1 GCA_001464155.1 Cytophagales bacterium Ga0077538
CGTTGGCCCCCAACGAGCGACTTTGTTGAACAAAGAACTGGGTATTTTTACTTATGCCGACCTTCTTCAACACTATCCCTTTCGCTACGAGGACCGCACAAAATTTTACACCACATCAGAGATTGTAGAAGAAATGCCTTACGTACAAATAAGAGGATTTATTCGAAAAAAAGAGCTGATTGGCACCGGGTTTAAGAAGAGGCTAACGGCCACCTTCGAAGATAGTAAGGGTACGTTGGAGTTGGTGTGGTTTCAGGGTATCAACTGGGCAAATGACAAATTAAAAACCGGCATTGAGTACGTTGTTTTTGGAAAGCCTGCGCGATTCGGCAGTAAGTATAGCATAGCACACCCGGAAATTGATGTGTTCACTGAAACCCTTGAGAAAACGCAAAGTTTACGGCCCGTTTATCCGCTTACGGAAAAACTGAAGAATAAATACATTGATAATAAAGTCATCAGTCGCTTGCAGCAAGAAGTACTGCGGCCGGCTGGGGACTACATTCGTGAAACGCTCCCTTCAACGTTGCTCCACGAAATGAAATTCGTGAGCAAGAGAGAAGCCCTGCTCAACATCCACTTTCCAAAAAGTCACGAGGCGCTGGCCGCTGCGCAGCAGCGCTTAAAGTTTGAAGAGCTGTTTTATGTTCAGCTTAAATTACTCCGACTCAAGCATGTACGTCAAGTCTCTTACAAAGGTCAGGTGTTTAAGGACTCAACACTTCTTACCGATTTCTATAAAAATCATTTGCCTTTCGATCTGACGGATGCACAAAAACGTGTGATCAAAGAAATCTACGCAGATATGAAAAGTGGAAAGCAGATGAACAGACTCTTGCAGGGGGATGTGGGGAGTGGCAAAACGATTGTGGGTTTTATATGCATGCTGCTGGCCATTGGCAATAATGCACAAAGTGCGCTAATGGCTCCAACAGAAATTCTTGCACAGCAACATTTTGCCGGACTGCAGAAGTATGCTGATAAAATGAATATCCCCATTGCCTTGCTTACTGGCTCCACAAAAAAGGCTGATCGAAAAATCATTCATGAAAATCTCTTATCAGGAGAATTGAAAATTTTAGTGGGCACTCACGCCTTGCTGGAAGATGTGGTGCAGTTCAAAAATCTTGGCCTTTCGGTAATTGATGAACAACATCGTTTTGGCGTGGCGCAACGATCTAAGCTATGGCAGAAAAATGATCAGTTCATGCCGCACGTCCTGGTGATGACGGCCACCCCCATACCTCGTACGTTGGCTATGACACTCTACGGTGATTTGGATATTTCTGTCATTGATCAACTTCCGGCAGGGAGAAAACCTATTAAAACGGTACATCGTTTTGATACACATCGCCTGCAGGTAAACCAATTTTTGCGTGAGCAACTGGCTGCTGGCAGACAGGTGTACATTGTCTATCCCCTTATTGAAGAGTCTGAAAAGCTAGACCTCAAACACCTGATGGATGGCTATGAAAGTATTTCACGCGCCTTTCCAGAGGTGCCCTTGAGTATTGTACATGGTCAAATGAAATCAGCTGATAAAGAATATGAGATGCAGCGTTTCAAAAAAGGGGAGACAAAAATAATGGTGGCAACCACCGTAATTGAAGTAGGCGTAGATGTTCCCAATGCCTCCGTCATGGTGATTGAAAATGCAGAGCGCTTTGGTTTGTCTCAACTACATCAGTTGCGAGGCCGTGTGGGCCGGGGGGCCGAACAATCTTTTTGCATCCTCATGACCGGCTATAAATTGGGTCAAGACTCAAAAGTGCGCATCAATACCATGGTGCAAACCAACAACGGATTCGAAATAGCCGAGACCGATTTGAAGTTGCGCGGGCCAGGCGACTTAACGGGTACACAGCAAAGTGGTGTGCTTGATCTTTTGTTGGCAGACCTAGCGAAAGACCAAACCTTATTGCGCAGTGCGCGTGAGGCAGCTATTAAAATTTTGGATAGCGATCCGGAGCTAGAAAAACCCGAGCATGCCTGCGTAAAAATGCAGGTTGCTACGGTCAAAAAATCAGGTTTAAGCTGGAGTAAGATCAGCTAAAGCATTAACATTCATTAACCTGATTAATTACCAATTGTCCTGCTTTTACGCCCTGCATCAAGTTGCTTCAACTATCTAAAACCCAAACACTTATTTCGCGGTTTAAAGTAGAAATACACCTCGATGAAAAAGCTTTTGGTCCTCTTTTTAAGTACTCTTACCCTAGTGGGTTTTGCTCAACATCCACAATCACCTGGCGGTACACAGCGCACAAATAGTACCGTTGAAAAAACGGTTGACGGAAATGGTAAAATTTCCGGTACCGTGCTGGACGGAGAAAGCAATGCTCCTGTTGAGTTTGCAACAGTTGCGTTAATGGATGCCGCTACGGGTAAGGTGGTAAATGGAACAGTGGCCGATGCTAAGGGCAAGTTTATAATTACAAAGATTGTGGACGGCACATACAACGTAACCATCTCCTTTATCGGTTATGAAACACAAAGTATCAATGCTATTAAGATATCCGGTAAGGATAATGATATCAATCTTGGAACTATTAAACTCAGCACCGGCTCTAAAGTGCTCAATGAGGTAGTGGTTGAAGGAAAGAAAGACCTGATTGAAGAGCGTGTAGATCGTACCATTTATAATGCAGAAAATGATGCAACAGCCAAAGGTGGTGATGCAACAGATGTGCTTAAGAGAGTTCCGCTACTTTCAGTTGACCTGGATGGTAACGTGAGTTTACGGGGTAGCAGCAACATACAAGTGTTGATCAATGGCAAGCCTTCCACCATTATGGCCAGCTCAGTAGCAGATGCCCTCAAACAGATTTCTGCTGATCAAATTAAATCTGTTGAGGTGATCACCTCGCCCTCCGCCAAGTATGATGCCGAGGGTTCTGGTGGAATCATTAATATCATCACCAAGAAAAACACTTTAGAAGGACTTACTCTTGGAATCGATGCCGGTGTTGGATACCGCGGTTCTAATTTGGGTTTAAATGGTAACTACCGTAAGAAGAAAATGGGCTTCTCTTTAGGTGGATGGGGACGTGCCAACTATAACATTAATGGAACCTTTCAAAACGATCAAACTTTCATAGAAGAAAACAGACGCACCTTTCAGCAAGGCGATAATGAGAGTGATGGTTTATTTGGAAATTATTCTCTTGGATGGGATTACGATCTAAACAAGAATAACTCGTTAGCTGCTTCTGTACGATACGGTGTTAGAAATAATAATAGCTATCAGGATCAATTGAGATCAATAACCTTTGTTGATGAGGTGAAAATTGCAGAAACACTTAGTAATAACAACACCCTTGGACAATCAGGAACAGTAGATGCCAATTTTACCTATACCCACTTGTTTGAGAAGCCTCAACAAGAATTAAGTTTCCTCGGTTCTTATAGCCAAAACAACAGGGTGAATGACTTCTTCACCACCAGCTTCGATCCGGACAATGGGTCTGTTTTAAGCAATGGTAAAAATGACAATGATGGAGTAAATACCGAGTACACGTTTCAAGCTGACTATCAAACTCCTGTTTCAACAAACCAATTGCTTGAAGTAGGAGTGAAAAGTATTAGAAGAATCGTTACCAGCGATTTTAAAACCGCTGCCGATAGAGATGGCGATGGGATTTATGAAGAGACTAATTCAGGCAATACCAATCAGCTCAATTACAATCAGGATGTGTCCTCCGCCTATGGAGCTTATACTTATTCTGCGAGGAATGGCATTAGTTTAAAAGCAGGCTTGCGCTATGAGTATACGCGTATCGATGCATTTACACAAACAGAAAGCGATATCGAAATTCCGGAGTATGGTGTGTTGGTTCCCAGCATTAATATTTCTAAAAAATTAAAAAACGGAAATACCATGAAGGCGTCTTACAACAAGCGTATTCAACGTCCCTCTATTCAATTTCTGAATCCAAATAAACAACCCACTAACAATGGTCTTAATCAGACTATCGGTAATCCGCAGCTAGATCCTGAGTATACTGACAATTATGAAGTGGGGTACACCACTTTCGTAAAGGGAGTATCTCTAAATTTTACTGGCTTCTTTAGAAATTCCTCGAATGCTATTCAGAGCTTACGTGAGCCTTCTCCTTTCGGTGGAGATACTATTATAACTCGGTATGATAACATCGGTAAAGAGCAAGCCTATGGTACAAGTCTCTTCGCCAATGTTTCTCTTGGAAAATTTACCTTAAGTGGTGGTGGCGATGTGTACTATGCTGTGTTGGATAATAACGTTCCTGATCCGGCAGAGCGTGCCAGCAACGAAGGCTTTGTCTTTTCCGGTCGCATGTTCGGTGGTTACTCTTTTGAAAAAGGTTGGGGGTTACAGTTCTTTGGATTCTATCGTGGTAATCGCGTTCAGCTACAAGGAGAGCAAGGAGGATTTGGCTTCTATAGTCTGGCTGTTCGCAAAGACTTTAAAAACAAAAGAGGCAGCTATGGTATGGGTATAGAGAATTTCTTGTCCAAGTCTATTACGATCAGTAATGAGACAAATACAACTGCCATTGAGCAACGTGGCTTCGTTACTCAAAACAACATTGGTTTCCGTTTCAACATCAGCTACCGCATTGGTAAGATGAGTTTTGATAATCAACCGCGCAGAAGACGCTCCATCAATAATGATGATATGAAGGAAGGTGGAGATGGTGGCGGAGATGGTGGCATGGGCATGCCACAAGGTGGTGGCAATACAGGAGGTCAGCGCGGTGGTGGAATGCCAGCTGGAGGAGGCCGACCAGTGGTTGCCGCGGCTGCCATTCCTGCTGCTGATCCAACAGCCGTGGTAAAAGCTGAAGGTAAGTGGGCGTATACCTTGCAATCACCACAAGGAGGAACCGGAACACTCAACATTACAAAAGAGGGTGATGCTTACAGTGGTTCCATTATCAGTAACCGTATGCCGAAAGAAGTAGTACTAACGTCTGTAATTGTAAAGGGTGATGAAATTACTTTTACGTACGATGTTTCATTCGGTGGAAACACAACCTCTATACAGGTAAAGGCAATCATTAGCGGTGATACCATGACAGGTAACATGAGTCTTGGGCAATTCGGAACCTTCCCTATTACTGCGAAGCGAGGCGAGTAATCTTAGCACATCAAAAAAACCCTGCTGTGAAATCACAGCAGGGTTTTTTTATGAATTTATTTAACTGTTTGTTTTCGCTTACGAAAGGCGAGGGCTAATAGAATGGCAACGGCAAACAACACAAGGGGATTAAACACAAAAAATACCGGATGAAAATCTCCGTGCAGATCACCTCCTACCATCCAGGAAAAAATACTGGCAATTCCTCCTACGATACCACCAAAAATTCCAGCCACCAATCCTATGGCGCCTGCAAAAAGGCCAATCACCAAACCAAAGAATCCAGCTATTAATCCGATGGCACCCCCAAGCAACCCGATCCAGATGGGAAAGGTTAACACAAGGATAATAATCAACAGAGCAGAGGGCATAGACTTATTCATACAGCAATAGTTTTCATCCCTCCTTCAAAAATCTTTCCATGTCTTTTATAAGATCGTGATCTCCCGTTTCACGCTCAAAACCAACTTCTCTAAAAAATATTACTCCTCCACTGTTCACAGGTGAACAACCATACTGTCCATTTCTGTAAGTCTGCGAGGCAACAATTTGTTGTTTTTACAACCAAGTTTTGCTTGCTTGTACAATGGCCAACCCACTACCTAAGAAAACCATCGGCATCTGGACAAGCACTTCCTTAGTGATGGGAAACATGATTGCTTCGGCCATGTTTATGCTGCCTACTACGCTTTCCTTTTATGGCAGCATTAGTTTAATCGGGTGGATCGTTTCCGGTTTTGGTGCCGTGTGCCTTGCCTTGGTTTTTAGTTGGCTTAGCCAATTAATGCCCGTGGCCAATGGGGGACCGTATGCTTATACGCGTGCAGGCATGGGTGACTTTGCCGCCTTCTTAGTGGCTTGGGGTTACTGGATTTCCATTTGGTGTACGAATGCCGCTATCGCGGTTGCCTTTGTCAGTTACCTTACTGTTTTTCTTCCTGTCTTAGGCGTTAATTCTCTCTATGCCGTTCTTGTAGGTTTAGGGTCCATTTGGTTACTCACCTGGATAAATACACGGGGCGTTCGAGAAGCGGGTGTGGTACAAATCATTACCACTATCTTAAAAATTGCTCCACTCGCACTTGTTACCATTGGAGGAGTTTTTTACTTACAGATCGATAACTACTTTCCATTTAATAGTAGCGGCACCTCCGACTTCAATGCTATTACAACCACAGCAACTCTTACACTCTTTGCCTTTTTAGGTTTAGAGTGTGCTACCATTCCTTCTGGTCAGGTAGAAAATCCGGAGAAGACTATTCCTAAAGCTACTATGCTAGGAACCTTAGCAACAACCGCTCTTTACATTTTGGGAACAGTGGTGATTATGGGTGTGTTACCTCCTGCTCAATTACAAACATCTCAAGCGCCTTTTGCGGATGCAGCCGCGAGCATGTGGGGAGAGTGGGCGCGCTATTTAGTAGCCGGTGGTGCGGTGATGTCTACCTTCGGTGCGTTAAATGGATGGATCTTAATGCAGGGACAAATTCCTGCGGCCACCGCTGTTGACAAATTGTTCCCATCTATTTTTAAGAAAGAAAACAAGTTCGGTACGCCCGCTTTTAGTCTTGTGGGTTCAAGTGTTCTGGTGTCCTTGCTTATGCTCATGAACTTTAGCCGCAGTCTGGCGAACACCTATCAATTCATCATTCTTCTTTCTACCATGACGGTACTCGTTCCTTATCTTTTTTCCACTGTATCGTATGCGATTCTAGCGGTGCGAAGTAATAGCCTGCAATGGAACAATGGTCTTAAGCTTGGTATCGCTATGCTGGCCTTCATCTACTCGCTCTGGGCGGTGGCCGGTTCAGGAGAAGAAACAGTGTATTGGGGCTTCATCTTGCTGATGGCGGGCGTTCCCATTTACGGGTGGAGTCAGATGAAACACTTTTTAGTCAAGTAATTTTTGTCTATGAAAAAAACATGCCAGTCTGAGTATGGAACCCTTCAAAGCGTTTTTATAAAAAGGGCAAACAATGCGTTTGTTGATCAGACTAACGTTACAAGACAATGGCAAGAACTTAATTTTTTAAGTGAGCCTGATTTCAACAAGGCGGAAAAGGAATCGAAAGTGTTTGAAGAAATTATTCGCTCAACCGGAAGTGAGGTGTCTTTTTTCCCAAAAGACAATTCCGTTAGCATGGATTCCATTTATTGTCGCGATGCCAGCATTGCGACAGATCGCGGAATGATTATCTGTAACATGGGCAAGGCTGCGCGACTTCCTGAACCAAGTGCTGCTGCAAAGGTGTATCGTGACTTAAACATTCCGATACTTGGTGAGATTGTAGCGCCCGGAACAGTAGAAGGTGGTGATATGGCCTGGTTGGATACGAAAACGCTTGCTGTGGGTAGAACCTATCGCACCAATGACGATGGCATTCATCAACTTCGCAGGCTTTTAGAACCCGATGGCATTACAGTGATGGAAGTTCAACTTCCACACTACAAAGGAGTTTCGGATGTGTTTCATCTGATGTCCATTTTCAGTCCTGTCGATAAAGATCTTGCCGTTGTGTATTCTCCCCTCATGCCCATCATATTTCGCGAAGAGCTTTTGAAAAGAGGTTATCAATTAGTAGAGGTTCCTGAAATCGAATTCGACACCATGGGGTGTAATGTGCTGGCATTGGCTCCTCGCAAATGTTTGATGGTAAAAGGAAATAACATCACCAAGGAACGATTACTGGCAGCTGGTGCAAATGTTATTGAATACGAAGGCAGAGAAATCAGTTATAAAGGTGGTGGGGGACCCACGTGTTTAACGAGGCCGCTGTGGAGAATGTCTGAGTAACAATCTAATCTTTCAGTTTTAAAATCGCAGCCGTTCTATTCCTACTTTCCTGAAGATTCAATTCATTATTGGCCAGAGATTCACCATACGAAGGAACCATCTCTTTTAATTTACTTTTCCACACATCCGACTTACTTTCCTTAGGGAAACACTTTGGCAAAATACTAAGCATAATAGCGGCCGCTGTAGAAGCACCTGGCGATGCACCCAGTAATGCAGCAACACTTCCATCTGCTGCCACCACGGCCTCCGTTCCAAATTCTAATTTGCCCCTCACGCCTTCATCCTTCTTAATTACCTGTACACGTTGTCCCGCACGCTTCAATTCCCAGTCACCAATTTCCGCAACTGGCACATATTCGCGCAAGGTTTCCATACGGTCTTCGTGTGTAAGTCTTACTTGTTCGATCAGGTACTTCGTGAGGGGAACATTTCGCAAACCGGCAGAGATCATGGGCAACATATTATCAATACGCAATGATTTGGCCAGATCCATTTGCGAACCACTTTTCAAAAAGCGCATGGAAAATCCTGCGAAGGGGCCAAAGAGCAATTCCTTTTTACCATTGATCATGCGCGTATCCACGTGGGGTACGGACATAGGGGGTGAACCTACTGCTGCCTTGCCATACACTTTTGCGTTGTGCATTTGTATCAACTCTTCGTTGTTACACTTCAGCCACATCCCACTTACTGGAAAGCCACCGTATCCTTTGCGCTCTTTTATTTCGGCATCTTTTAACAAATGCAGCGTTGCTCCTCCTGCGCCAATAAAGACAAACTTTGTTCTGCAGTCTATCTCCTTTTTAGTAAGCATGCTTTTGGTTTCCACTTCCCAGCCGCCCTTTTTATGAGGATCAATGTCCAGTACTTCAATGTTATTGCGAATGAGCTGACGGGTGAGTTCTCCGAAATTCACATCAGTACCAATTTCCATATTGGTGGCAGCCAAATGCGCTTCCTTCTTACGGTTCTTCATGATGAGGGGAGCCCATTGTGTAATCTGATCCTGATCAGTGGTGTACTGCATTCCTTGAAATAGTACATTCTGATGCATCGCATCATAGCGTTTTTTCAAATACTCCACATTGTCTTTACCCCATACAAAACTCATGTGCGGAACCTGGCGGATAAAAGAGGAGGGGTCGTTCACATATTTTTTCTCTACCAGGTATGCCCAGAACTCACGCGAAATCTCATAATCCTGACAAATCTTAACTGCCTTCGAAATATCAATGGAGCCATCTGGCTTTTGTGGTGTGTAGTTCAACTCGCAGAAGGACGCGTGCCCAGTTCCCGCATTGTTCCAGGCATCGGAGCTTTCCGTTCCCGGCTCGTCTAACTTTTCAAAGATTTGTATGGTAAGGTCCGGGTCCAGTTCCTTAAGGATAATACCGAGGGTGGCACTCATGATACCGGCACCGATGAGGGTTACATCTGTTTCAGGAACAATGTGTTTGGCTTTGTGAGTCATGCTGGGTCAATAATTCTACGAAAATAGTGTAACAACAACGACCCCACAACCAGTGTTTAGCCTAAAAAGAAAAACCCGGAATGACTCCCGGGTTTTATGAATAACGTTACCTAGTTGTCCTACACCTGAGAGGTGTAGGACAACTAAAATTAAAATGCATACTCTCCTTTTTCAATCACATAGTTAGCGACCTTTCTACGAGCTTCCTTCAAGTTATAAGGATCTACTTTTGTAAAGCGCTTCAAGCCCATCAGCATTAAGCGTTGCTCATCGCCTTCGGCAAAGGAAGTAATGGCGCTCTTACCCGCAGATGCCGCTCTTTCAATGGCGGTGTGCAGATAAATCAGTGCCATCTCCTTTTGTATTTCACACGCCTTTTCACCTCGGAGCCCGATTAGCTTTTCGACACGTAATAAAGTTGACTCTGCGATATACCCTTCAATGAGCATGTCGGCCAAATTCATGAGTATCTCCTGCTCATCGCTAAGCTTCATCATGAATTTTTGAATGGCTGCACCAGCTGCCATCAAGCCTGCCTTTTTCAAATTTGCCAGGGCTTTCTTTTCCTTCACAAACAATCCCTCCTCTTCACTTGCACCGAAATCAGGAATAGCCATCAACTCTTTTTGCACAGCCATTGCTGGTGTCATCAAATCAATAGAGCCCTTCATGGCACGCTTCAACAACATGTCGATGGTAAGCAGGCGATTGATTTCGTTTGTTCCTTCAAAGATTCTGTTGATACGTGCATCGCGATACGCGCGATCCATGGGGCCTTCCGCTGAGAAGCCCATACCACCGTAAATCTGCACACCTTCATCTACCGTAAAGTTAAGTACTTCCGATCCGTGTACTTTCAAAATGGCACACTCTATCGCAAATTCTTCGAGTGATTTTAGTCTTGCCTTAGCTGAGTCCATACCCCCGGCAACAAAGGCATTGTAAGCGTCATCAATGTTTTGTGACGCACGGTAGTGTGCAGACTCTGATGCAAAAATTCGTGTAGCGGCTTCTGCAATTTTATGTTTGATGGCACCAAATGTTGAAATAGAAACACCAAACTGTTTGCGTTCGTTAGAATACTTCACCGCCTTTGACAAGGCCATTTTGCTTCCGCCCACAGCGGCAACACCCAATTTAATCCGGCCCACGTTTAAGATGTTTACAGCAATCTTAAATCCGTTTTCACGTTCGCTCAATAAATTTTCAACTGGCACTTTGCAATCATTGAAGAAAATTTGGCGGGTAGAAGAACCCTTAATACCCATTTTCTTTTCTTCTTCGTTCATGGTTACACCACCGAACGTCTTTTCAACAATAAAAGCGCTCAGGTTTTTATCGTTGTCAATTTTGGCGAACACGACAAAAATGTCAGCGAAACCACCGTTGGTGATCCACATCTTTTGTCCATTGATGATGTAGTGCTTACCGTCTGGTGACAATACTGCTTTTGTCTTTCCGGAGTTAGCATCAGATCCTGAATCTGGTTCGGTTAAACAGTACGCTGCTTTCCACTCACCTGTAGCCAGTTTCGGGATGTATTTTTTCTTCTGTTCTTCATTTCCGTAATACAAAATAGGAAGTGTACCAATACCGGTATGTGCCGATAAGGCTACCGCAAATGAGTGTCCTCCACCAATCACTTCAGCCACTAGCATAGACGTGTTGAAGTCCATACCAAAGCCACCTAGTTCCTGAGGAACCGAAGTACCCAACAATCCTAACTCACCCGCTTTGTCCATTAGTGACGGCATCAGCTTGGGATCTTTCTGTGAATCTATCTCATCTAGGCGAGGGTTAATCTCTTTTACCAAAAAATCCTTGCACTGCTGCATGATCATTTTTTGTTCTTCATTGAACTCTTCAGGGATAAAAACCTCGTGCGCTAATGTTTCGCGAATCAGAAATTCTCCTCCTTTGATTGCGCTTTTTGATTGTGTTGCTGTTGTCATGTTCTGTTTCAATTATCGTTGAATACCTATTTCCTTATTGTCAATTGTCCGTTGTCAGCTGAGTAACTCATAAATCCCCGCTACACCTTGTCCACCACCCACACACGCGGTTACCATACCGTACTTTTTATTTTGTCTGCGCAATTCATTGAAAAGTTGTACGGACAAACGTGCACCGGATGAACCCAACGGATGACCTACGGCAATGGCTCCACCATTTACGTTTAGCTTGCTGCGATCAATGTTCAGCTCTTTTGCCACGGCCAATGCTTGCGCAGCAAAGGCTTCGTTCAGTTCAATCAAATCAATGTCTTGTAATTTTAACCCGGCAATTTTTAATGCCTTCGGAATTGCCGCCACCGGGCCAATACCCATAATGCGCGGATCCACACCGGCTGTGGCGTAACTCACCATGCGCGCAATAGGCTTCAGGTTTAATTGCTTCACCATGCGCTCGCTCATCACGGCTACAAAAGCAGCTCCATCAGAAGTTTGCGAAGAGTTACCAGCTGTTACCGTTCCGTTAACTGCAAATACAGGTTTCAATTTTGAAAGACCTTCAAACGTTGTGTCGGCACGAATGCCTTCGTCCTGTTTCACCACAAACTCACGTGTTTTCTTTTTCATGTTCTCATCCACGTACACTTCCTTCACGGTGATGGGAACTACTTCATCTGTAAACTTACCGGCATTCCAGGCAGCAGCTGCTTTCTGATGTGATTCCACTGAGAACTTATCCTGGTCTTCACGCGAAATGCCAAATTGCTTGGAAACTTCCTCAGCTGTTAGGCCCATGCTGGTATAGTAGGTTGGGTTCTTCGTTGCAATCTCATAGTTGAGTGCTGTTTTAATACCCATGGTGGGCACGAGTGACATCGACTCCGTCCCTCCTGCAATAATGACATCGGCTTGTCCTGCTTGTATGCGTTGACTGGCTATCGCGATAGTTTCTACACCCGATCCGCAATAGCGGTTTACAATCATACCTGGAGTATCAAGACCGAGTGCGAGAAGCGAAATAATTCTTCCCATCTGCATGCCTTGCTCTGCTTCAGGCACGGCATTGCCGACAATCAAATCATCCACCATTTTAGCCTCCAGGCCGGGGATTGATTTTACCAAATGCTTAATTACGTCTGCCGCCAAATCATCGGGGCGCACGAAACGAAAGCCTCCCTTTTTTGCTTTGCCTACGGCTGTTCTATATCCTGCAACAATGTATGCGTCCATATTAATGTTATTAGTTGTTGGTTATTAGTTATTCGGAGTGGGTTCGCTAGTAACGAATAACCACTAACGATTAACGACTAGTTTCTAAGAGGCTTTCCTCCTGTTAAAATGCTCTGGATTCTTTCCAATGTTTTCTTCTCACCACAAAGCGATACAAAGGCTTCGCGTTCTAAGTCAAGCAAATATTGTTCGCTTACTTCTTGTGGTGACGTTAAATCTCCACCACACATCACGTTGGCAATCTTCATCGCAATCTTCATGTCATGTTCAGAGATGTACTTGCCCATCTTCATACCGTTTACACCCGCAGCAAAAAGTGCGAGGCCGGATCTGCCCTGCACTTTAATATTGTTGGCTTGAACAGGCATGGTGTAACCAGCATCGGCCAGTTCAATTACCGCTGCTTTCGCGTCTAAGATTTGTCTGTCTTTGTTGATGGTAATGCGATCTTGTGAACGCAGGATGCCCATGTCACGAGCCTCTTCAGCGGACAAAGCAACTTTTGCTGTCGCGATGTTCATGAAGGCGTTTTGTAACGCATTCAATTCCACATCACCTTCTTGCATACGATCACTCACACGCTTGGTAAATTCTTTTGTTCCTCCACCACCCGGTATGAGTCCTACACCCACTTCCACTAAACCGATATAGGTTTCTGCTGCGGCCAAGGCAACGTCTGCGTGCATCGTCATTTCACAACCTCCACCCAATGTGCGCCCTTGAGGTGCGACCACCACAGGCACAGAAGAATAACGTAAACGCATCACCGAATTTTGGAACGCACGCACCATGAAATCAATTTCATCGTAGTCCTGATCGATGGCGTACATGAATACCAACCCAAGGTTAGCACCTAAAGAGAAGTCAGGACCTTGATGCCCTACCACCAACCCTCTTGCTTGCTTTTCAGAATTGATGATGCGGTGTGTGCTGGTTTCGGTTGGGAACTCGGTCCCTTCGAAACGTGGGATGCGGTTGGCGTAGAGAAAACCGTACAAGC